>NZ_JBFAJD010000002.1:0-421411 GCF_040655035.1 Streptomyces sp. NPDC050549 | reverse complement strand
TGGACCCTAGACAAGTCCCATCGTTGCAGGTCAGGAGCACTCTCTGCGTTTCTGATCACCCATCGGACGCCCTGCCACGCGAAAGCGCGAGGCTAATGGATAAGGGCATCAGCGCCCGGCCTCCATCGCATCGCCACCCCAGCCCCCACTCCGGCCTCACTCCAACCCCACCTTTCACCCTGTCAGTTTTCTTGCGGAGCAGGCGAGTTGAGCGCCCCGGCCGCCCCGAAGCCGGAGTGTCCGGTCCAGAAGCGATGTTTTCCCCACAGAGCATGCCGTTCGGTACCGAGTCCGCCGCCTGACTCACCCGGCGCGCGCCTCCCTTCGCGCACCGGCGTACGCCAACTGCGGCGGCTTGCGCCGAGTGCCCCGCCCCCCGGTAAGGCTCGGGGCGGGGCACTCGACTGCGGCGCGTCAGCGGATGGGGCGTCGGCGGATGGCGTCAACTCCCGTCGGAGACAGCTCCCTTGGCCGTGCTCTTCGCCGCGGCCGCCCTCCCCGGCAGCGCGAACATCAGCAGGAAGATCAGGCCCATCACCGCTGCCACCCAACCCAGCGCGTTCTGGAAGGCGTTGACGAACGCCGGCCCCACCTCGGCCCCGGTCAGCCGGTCGCCGATCGAGCCGAAGAACACCACCGACACCAGCCCGAGCCCCAGCGCGTTGCCCATCTGCTGCACGGTGTTGATGAGTCCGGACGCGGAACCGGCGTACTCGCGCGGCACCTCGGAGAGGATCGTGTCGGTCAGCGGGGCGAAGATGAGGCCCATGCCGGCGCCCATCACGACCAGCGGGAGCGCCATCTGCCAGGAGGCGATGGCCAGTTGGTACCGGTCGGACTCCCAGAGGTAGAGCAGCACGCCCGCCGCCATCACCAGCGCGCCGGCCTGGAGCACATTGCGTCCGCCGACGAGCGGCACCAGCTTCTGCACGGACATCCCGGCCGCCGCCGAGCAGGCGATCGAGAACGGTACGCCGGTCAGCCCCGCCCGCAGCGGGCTCCAGCCGAGACCGGTCTGCATGTACAGCGTCCAGACGAGGAAGAAGATGCCGAGTCCGACGCCGAAGACGGTCTGCACGGCGATGCCGGCCGCGAAGCTCTTCACCTTGAACAGGGAGAGTTCGACCAGCGGGGAACCGTCCTGTGCGGCCTTCCGCTTCTCGTACGCCACCAGTGCGCCGAAGACGCCGATCGAGCCGGACATCGACACGAACCCCCAGGCGGGCCAGCCCAGTTCGTCGCCCCGGGTGAGGGGGTAGAGCAGCATCAGCAGGCCCAGGGTGACCAGGGCGACGCCCACCAGGTCCAGTTTCAGGGCGCGCGGGGCCTTCGACTCGGTGATGAAGCGGCTGCCGAGAATCAGTCCCGCGATGCCGACGGGCAGGTTGATCAGAAAGATCGGACGCCATTCGAGGCCGAAGAGGTTCCACTCGGTGAGCAGGGCGCCGAGCAGCGGTCCGGAGACCGCGCCGAGGCCGACGATCGCGCCGAACAACCCGAAGACCTTGCCGCGTTCGTGCGCCGGGAAGGTGGCGTGCACGATCGACAGGACCTGCGGCACCATCATCGCCGCCATCCCGCCCTGGAGGATCCGCGAGGCGACCAGCATCTCCGGGTTCGCGGCGAAGCCGCACAGCGCGGAGGCGAGCGTGAAGCCGCCGATCCCGAGCAGGAACAGCCGCTTGCGGCCGTAGATGTCGCCGAGACGTCCGCCGGTGATGAGTCCGGCGGCGAAGGCGAGCGCGTAACCGGCCGTTATCCACTGGATCTGGCTGAAGGAGGCGCCCGCGTCCCGCTGGATCGACGGAATCGCGACATTGACGATCGTGACGTCGACGAGGTCCATGAAGGCCGCGGTCATCACGATCGCGAGGGCGAACCAGCGCCGCCGGTCGGCCGTACGTGCCGGTTCCGTCGAGACGGCCGGGCTGTCCGCAAGGAGTTCGGTGGAGGTCATGGCTCGAAGCTATGGCCCCATTAGGTCAGATCGTGTCCTAGTTCTGCGCCATCCTCGAATCCATGACGACGACGCGGACGACAGCGGTGACGACGACGGTGACGACGACGGAGGACTCATGACCACGGACACTCCGGCCCGGCTCCTCCAGCTTCTCTCCCTCCTCCAGACGCCCCGCGAGTGGCCCGGCGGCGAGCTGGCCGACCGGCTCGGGGTCTCCCGCCGCACGGTCCGCCGGGACATCGACCGGCTCCGCGAACTGGGCTACCCGGTGCAGGCGACGCTGGGCGCCGACGGCGGCTACCGGCTGGTCGCGGGCAAGGCGATGCCACCGCTCGTCCTGGACGACGAGGAGGCGGTGGCCATCGCGGTCGGCCTGCGGGCGGGCGCAGGTCACGCGGTCGAGGGCGTGGACGAGGCGTCCGTCCGGGCGCTGGCGAAGCTGGAACAGGTCCTCCCCTCGCGGCTGCGGCACCGGGTCGCCACCCTCCAGGCCGCCACCACCCCGCTGACCAGTGGCGACGGGGCGAGCATCGCGCCCGAGACGCTGACCGTGATGGCCTCGACGGTGGCCGGCCACGAGCGGCTGCGGTTCGCGTACCGCGCGAAGGACGGTACGGAGTCGCGTCGCGTGACGGAGCCGTACCGGCTCGTCTCGACCGGTCGGCGCTGGTACCTCGTGGCCTACGACCTCGACCGCGAGGACTGGCGGACGTTCCGGGTCGACCGGGTCAGCGAGCCGTTCGCGACGGGGGCGCGGTTCGCACCGCGCGAGCTGCCGACGGGGAGTGCGGCGGAGTATCTGCGCCAGTCGATGTACCGGCGGCAGGAGTCCTACGAGTACACCGTGACGTTCGCCGCGCCCGCCGACGTCGTCGCCGCGCGCGTCCCGGCCTGGATGGGCACGCCCGAACCGCTCGGCGAGCACAGCTGCCGCCTGCGTGCCACGACCGGCGACGAGGTCCGCTGGCTGGCCGTCCGGCTGGCCCTGCTGGAGTACGAGTTCACGGTGCAGGAACCGGAGGAACTGGTGCGCTGCGTAAGGGAGTTGGGGGAACGGCTGAGCAGGGCGGCAGGGGAAGAGTAGGGCCTCACCCCACCCCCCGCGCCGTCCCGATCTCCCCCCAGGGAAAGTCCCGCAGCGCCCGCAGGTTCCGCAGCGCCGACTCCGCCGGGCCGGCCGGCGTGCCCGGGTGTTCCTCTCCGGACGCCCAGCCCTCGACCGCGGTCCGTACGGCGGCGCTCGCGACGGCGGCGGCGAAGCGCAGCTCCGGGGAGGTCACGCCGGGGGCGCCGGGGGCGAGGACGGGGTCGCCGCGGGTGACACGTTCCAACAGGACCTCGCCCAGGGTGCGTTCCGACGCCTGGCAGACCTCCGCCCACACCCTGCGCAGACCGGGGCTGGACTCCGCCATGCCGATCAGGGTGCGTACCCAGGTCCAGGAGTTCATGGAGACACCCACCCCAGGGGTCAGCGTGTGGCGCACCCCGTGTTCCAGGGCCTCCGGCACCGAGAGTGCGGGCGGGGCCGCACGCACCGCGTCCGCCCAGCGCTGGGCGCCGACCGCGTAGAGCGGGGCGACGGCCTCTTCCTTGGTGGCGAAGTAGCGGTAGAAGGTGCGCGGGGCGATGCCGGCGCTCTGGGCGATGTCCTCGGCGCGGGTGGCCCGCAGCCCGTGTCTGGCGAAGAGTCCGGCCGCCGCCCGGGCGATCTGCATCCGGGTCTCGGCCTTGCGCCGCTCGGTCAGCGAGAGCGATGCGGCGGGAGAGGCGGGACGGGCATCCGGGGCTGGAGTGGGGCTGCTCACACCGGCAGGCTATGCCGCTGTGGCACAATCTGCCATTCGGCGGGCCACCCCGGTGTTCAGGTACGGGGTGCCCCGCCCTCCACCCATGTCCGCACCCCACACCACCGCGCGCGTGAAAAAGAGCCGGGCCCCGGCGCCTGGGGGGACAGGTGCCGAAGCCCGGCTCGGGAGGGTCCCGGCGCCGGGGGGGGGATTTGCGTCGGGACTTGGCTCAGTGGGTAACGGGGCAACGCCTGTGGCCCCAACTCCTGGGCCCTGAAGTCTTGTTCCCAGAGCCCCGCACGTTGAAGCGGCGTTGCGCAGCCATGTTTGCGCGGTCTTCCGCCACCCGGCGTGCGCGGCCGGGTGCGCACCAGGCTCGTAGGCGCCCCCGGTGGTTGCCGGGGAGCCCGACGAGGAGCCGGGGAGCCACGCCCCCGGCAACCCCTCCGGCGCCCCCGCCGGAGGGGTTGTCACTCAGGACCTGTCCTACGCCGCCGCGTCGAAACCGGTCTGGCTGGCCAGCTTCTTCAGTTCCAGCAGGGCGTGCTTCTCGATCTGGCGGATGCGCTCGCGGGTCAGGCCGTGCTCCTTGCCGACCTCGGTGAGCGTGCGCTCCCGGCCGTCCTCCATGCCGTACCGCATCTTGATGATGGAGGCCGTGCGCTGGTCGAGGCGGCCGATCAGGTCGTCCAGTTCCTCGCTGCGCAGCAGGGTCATGACGGACTGCTCGGGCGAGACCGCGGAGGTGTCCTCCAGGAGGTCACCGAACTGGGTGTCGCCGTCGTCGTCCACCGACATGTTCAGCGAGACCGGATCGCGCGCCCAGTCCAGGACGTTCGTCACGCGCTCCGGAGTCGTGTCCAACTCGGCGGCGATCTCCGCGTGCTCGGGCTCCCGCCCGTTCTTGCGGTTGAACTCGCGCTGCACGCGGCGGATCCGGCCCAGCTCCTCCACCAGGTGGACGGGGAGCCGGATGGTCCGGGACTGGTCGGCGATCGAGCGGGTGATGGCCTGGCGGATCCACCAGGTGGCGTACGTCGAGAACTTGAAGCCCTTGCGATAGTCGAACTTCTCGACCGCGCGGACCAGGCCGGCGTTCCCCTCCTGGATCAGGTCGAGCAGGGGCAGGCCGCTACGGGGGTAGCGGCGGGCCACGGCCACGACCAGGCGGAGGTTGGACCGGATGAAGACGTCCTTGGCACGCTCCCCTTCGGCGACCAGGGCCTCCAGCTCTTCGCGGGTGGCGTCCGCCTGGGACTCCTCCTCGCCGTCGAGGACCTGGCGCGCGAACACGCCCGCTTCGATGGTCTGCGAAAGCTCGACTTCCTTGGCGGCGTCGAGCAACGGTGTGCGCGCGATTTCGTCGAGATACATGCCGACCAGGTCGCGGTCGGCGATCTCGCCGCCATGGGCGCGAACACTGCGTGCCACGCCGGAGGTCTCGCCGGAGGCGGACTTACGACGGGCGACGGCACGGGTTGCCATGCGTGCTCCCTTGCGATGGTGGGTCAGCAGGTGTTCGTCGGATGCCTGGCACTCTCTTGGTGACTCTTCTCGTGTGCCCTGCATCTGATGGAAACAACGACTGGAATCCGGACAGAATTCCCGACCCACTCCCCTATTTTTCTGATCTTGCAGTACCCTGTCCGGCCACAAGGGAGGTCCGATGCCGTCGGAACGTACAGAGGTGCAGGTCAGGCCGGGAGTCGAGGATGACCTCGCCGCTCTCACCGACATCTACAACCACTACGTACGCGAGACTCCGATCACCTTCGACACCGCCGCCTTCACGCCGGAGGAGCGCCGTCCTTGGCTGCTCTCCCACCCTGAAGACGGCCCATACCGGCTGAAGGTTGCCGTCGACGGGACCTTCCAAGGAAACTCACAGCGAATCCTCGGCTACGCCACATCCAGCCCTTACCGGGCGAAGCCCGCCTACGCGACCTCGGTCGAGGTCACGATCTACCTCGCCCCAGAGGCCGGCGGGCGGGGTATCGGAACGCTGCTCTACAAGGCCCTGTTCGCGGACCTGGCGACCGAGGACGTCCACCGGGCGTACGCGGGCATCGCACAGCCCAACGAAGCGTCCACGCGGCTGCATGAACGCTTCGGTTTCCGGCCGGTGGGCACCTACCGGGAGGTGGGCCGCAAGTTCGGCCGCTACTGGGATGTCGCCTGGTACGAGAAGGAGTTGTAGCCCTTCCCGAAGGGAAGTGCCTTCCCGAGGCGGGCTCAGCCGAACTGCACCGAGCGCTTCGCCATCCCCATCCAGAACCCGTCGATCACCGAGTGCTGCGTGTCCAGCTCGCCGCCCGCCTCCGCCGCGCCCATGGTGACGAACAGCGGGGCGAAGTGCTCGGTGCGCGGGTGGGCGTAGCGACCGGCCGGCGCCTTGTGGAGGAAGTCGAGCAGGGCGTCCCAGTCCCGGGCCTCCAGCGCACGCCTGCCCCAGTCGTCGAACTCGGAGGACCAGGTGGGCGCTCCGCCGCCGGTGTGGCGCAGGGCGGCCAGGTTGTGGGTGAAGAAGCCGGAGCCGACGATCAGGACGCCCTCGTCGCGCAGGGGCGCCAGCTTGCGGCCGATCTCCATGAGCTTCACCGGGTCGAGGGTCGGCATGGAGACCTGGAGGACCGGGATGTCGGCGGCCGGGAACATCTCGACGAGCGGGACGTACGCCCCGTGGTCGAGGCCGCGGTCGGGGACGTCCTGCACGGGGATGCCCGGGGCGCGCAGCAACTTGCGTACGGACTCGGCGAGTTCGGGTGCGCCGGGGGCGTCGTAGCGGACCTGGTAGTAGTGCTCGGGGAAGCCCCAGAAGTCGTAGACCAGGGGGACCGGGTCGGTGGCGCCGAGGGCGAGGGGGGCCTCCTCCCAGTGGGCGGAGACCATGAGGATCGCCTTGGGACGGGGGAGGTCGGCGGACCACGCGGCGAGTTCGCCGGGCCAGATCGGGTCGTCCGCGAGGGGCGGCGCGCCGTGGCTGAGATAGAGGGCGGGCATGCGCTCCGGTGCGGCGGTGGACATGACGGTCACTCCCCGGGGTCGAACCGTGATCGAACTCGACACTCGAACTCGATGCTTGAACTCTCAAACTTCCTGGACGAGAGCTTACGCCGCATTTGTTTAACCTTCAAGAAGAGCTCTCGTACAGTGGAGCGCATGAACACGGCACCCGCATCCGCAGAACCCCGCTGGCTCACCGCCGAGGAGCAGCGTGTCTGGCGCTTCTACATGCACGCCAGCACCCTCCTGGAGGACCATCTGGACCGTCAGCTCCAGCGGGACGCGGGCATGCCGCACATCTACTACGGCCTTCTCGTCCAGCTCGCCGAGGCGCCGGGCCGCCGGCTGCGGATGACCGAACTGGCCATGAACGCGAAGATCACCCGCTCCCGGCTCTCGCACGCGATCGCGCGGCTGGAGAAGAACGGGTGGGTGCGCCGCGAGGACTGCCCCTCCGACAAGCGCGGCCAGTTCGCGGTGCTGACCGACGCGGGGTACGAGGTGCTCAGCCGTACCGCGCCGGGCCATGTGACCGCCGTACGGCAGGCGTTGTTCGAGCGGCTGAGCCCGGAACAGCAGAAGTCCCTCGGCGAGATCATGGAGATCGTCGCCGAGGGACTTCAGCCCGACGAAGCGGGCGCGGACCTGCCCTGGCTCCGCTGAGCCGCTCAACTCGGCGGAGAACCAGGGCAGTTCCTGGGAGTCGTACGTACGGGGCGTCCCCTTCCCCGTACGTACGGATGGTGCGAAGGGGGTACGACCGGGTCGGGCGTCGTCAGTGGGCGACGACCGGGACCTTGAACTCGTCCTCGACACCGTCACCGGAGGCGACCGGGTCGGAACCCTGCTTGCCCGCGTTGACGAGGACGGAGACGATCGCGGCGGCCGCCACCAGCATGCCGACGGCGAACCAGATGGCGTTGGTGTAGCCGTGCACCTGGCCCTGGAGCGCGACCAGCTGCTGCTGGGTCTTGGAGGTACCCGCGCCGGCGATGTGGTCCTTGATGTACGCGGTCGTCGCGGAGGCGGCGATCGTGTTCAGCAGGGCCGTACCGATGGCGCCGCCCACCTGCTGCGAGGTGTTGACCATCGCGGAGGCGACACCCGCGTCCCGGGGCTCGACGCCCAGGGTGGCCAGGGACATGGCCGGCATGAACGCCGTACCCATGCCGAGGCCGAGCAGCAGCATCGCGGGCAGGATGATCGAGGCGTAGGACGAACCGATCTCCAGCTGCGTCATCAGCAGCATGCCGACCGCGGCGACCAGGAAGCCGGGGCCCATGAGCAGGCGGGCCGGCAGGCGGGTCATCAGGCGGGTGCCGATCTGGGTCGAGCCGACCATCATGCCGACGATCATCGGCATGAAGGCGAAGCCGGTCTTGATCGGCGAGAAGCCCTTCACGACCTGGAGGTAGTAGGTGAGGAAGAGGAACGTGCCGAACATCGCGATGATGGCGATGCCGAGCGAGAGGTAGATACCGCCGCGGTTGCGGTCGGTGATCACACGCAGGGGCAGCAGCGGTGCCTTGACCCTGGACTCGACCACGACGAACGAGGCCAGCAGGACGGCCGACGCGATGAAAAGCGCGATGGTCGAGGAGTCGCCCCAGCCGTCGGTCTCGGCGCGGGTGAAGCCGTAGACCAGCGATACCAGGCCGAGGGTGGAGAGCAGGACACCCGGGATGTCGAGCGGGTTGCGGTTGCGGCCGCCGGCCGGCTCGCGGATGACGAAGTACGCGCCGAGCGCGGCGACGATGGCGAACGGGATGTTCACGAAGAACGTCCAGCGCCAGTCGAGGTACTCGGTCAGCACACCGCCGAGGATGAAGCCGACGGCGCCGCCGCCACCGGCGATCGCGCCGTAGATGCCGAACGCCTTGGCACGCTCCTTGGCGTCCGTGAACATCACGGCGAGCAGGGAGAGCGCGGCGGGCGCGAGCAGGGCACCGAACGCACCCTGGAGTGCGCGGGCGCCGAACATCATGGCGCCGGTGGTGGCCATACCGCCGAGCGCGGACGCGGCGGCGAAGCCGGTCAGACCGACGACGAAGGCGCGCTTGCGCCCCCACAGGTCGGCTATCCGGCCGCCGAAGAGCAGCAGACCGCCGAAGGCGAGGGCGTAGGCCGTGACGACCCACTGCCGGTTGCCGTCGGAGATGCCCAGGTCGGTCTGGGCGGACGGGAGAGCGATGTTCACGATGGTCGCGTCGAGCACGACCATCAGCTGGGCGAGCGCGATGAACGCGAGCGCTTTCCAGCGGTTGGCATGGGCTTCGTGCTCGGCGGCCTCGGAGGCCTTGTCGAGAGCGCCTGGGGCGCTTCGAGCTGTTTCAGACATGGTGGTACCCACTTCGGGACTTCGTGACGGAAAAATACGGAAGAAGGACGTGATCGGGGACGGCTCGTCGACGAGTGACACTCCGTGGTCGCTGCGACGACGAGAGCCGGTGCTTGTTGTTGAGACGGGCGTGACGCCCCGAACTAATCGGTCAGGGCTGCCGGAGATCCTCCATGGTCGCGGCGGTGCCGGGCAGGACCGAGCGGGCCGGGGCCCGCAGTCCGTCCAGGAACAGCTGCAGATGTCGGTGTACGAAGCGGTCGGCGCTGAGGCAACCGGTGCCGGCCGGGGGTCTGCTGAGCTGGGCCACGGCGACCATCACATCGCCGACGCCCACGTCCGCACGGAGCTGTCCGGACCGCCGGGCGCGGTCCATGACCTCGTCGATGAGCTGCTCGATCCGCTCCCGCGCGGCTTCCAGGTCCGGATGGAACTGGTCGAACGTGCCGGAGATCATCGGGCACAGCGCGCTGATCCGTTCGTCGGCGGACACGTGCACGAAGCGCTCCAGAGCGGCGAAGGCGTCGCCGGTCTCGTTGAGCGCCTGCTCGGCGGCCTCCGACGTACGGTCCATGACCGAGACCACCACCTCGCGGACGAGGGCGTCGCGGTCGGGGAAGTTGCGGTACAGCGTGGCGTTGCCGACGCCGGCCCGGCGGGCGATCTCGTCGAGCGGCACGTCGGGGCCGAACTCGACGAACATCTCGCGGGCGGCGGTGACGATCCGTTCCCGGTTGCGCAAAGCGTCGGCGCGCGGCCGGGTCACCTTTCGCTGTACGGGGGTCACGGTCGTCACGGCTTGCTCCTGAGGCTCTGAAGGTCTTGGACTGCTGACGCGATCCGGGGATCCACTCCCCGTTTCGCTCGGACACATGGCTAAACGGGGAAACGCTCCCCGGTTATTTCCCACTCAGCGGGACAATTGATGTGACCTGGGTCACATCTCGTTTGGCTCCTTCTTCGCCCTCCTCCCCCCACAACCACACGGTCGGTCTCCTCCAGCGCGCGCCCTCGCACCACACGACACAGGGTGATCGAAAGGGTGCAGCCCGAGACCGACGGCTGCCGTGGCGCGAAGGGTCCATGCATGCAGCCCAGCCGTCGGATACGCCCGCGCCGCGTGGCCGCCCTCGCGTCCGTGACCGTCCTGACCCTCGCGGTCAGCACCTCGGCCGGTACCGGACACCTCACCCCGGGCGCCATGACGGCGGCGGGACCGATCGCGCTCGCCCGCACCTCCGCACTCGGCGCCTGCATGATCAACGGCCCCCTCGACACCGAGATGTCCGAGGGCATCCCCACCCCGGGCGGCTACTCCCGCTCCACCGGCACGGTCCACGCCCTGACCCTGATGGTCGACTTCTCCGACGCCCCCGGCCAGGGCACCGCCATGGACCGCTACCACGAGTTCTTCCCCCAGACCCAGGAGTGGTTCCGCACCAGCTCCTACGGCCGCCTCGACTACCGCCCCGAAACCCCGATCGACCACTGGCTCCGCATGCCCAAGCCCTTCAGGTCCTACGGCATAGAGCGCGGCGCGCCCTTCGATCCCGGGTACCGGCAGCTCGTCCAGGACATCGTGGCGGCCGCCGACCCCACCGTGGACTTCCGGACGTACGACCTCCTGAACGTCCTGGTCACCCCGAACGCCGGCCCCTCCGCCCTGGACACGGTCCTGTCGGTGACGTTCGCCGGCAACACCGAGGCCCCCGTGGCCGACGGCGTCCCGGTCTCCAACGCCTCCTTCGTCTACTCCCGTCAGGACGACGGCTCCGGCTCCTACACCCGTACCGGCTACCGCGTCCTCCCCCACGAGAACGGCCATGTCTTCGGCCTGCCCGACCTCTACACCCAGGAGGGCGGAGGAGCGGTCGGCCACTGGGACATCATGAGCGAGGACTGGGGCGCCGACAACGACCTCCTGGGCTGGCACAAGTGGAAGCTCGGCTGGCTCGACCCGTCCCAGGTCAACTGCGCGATGACCAGAGGCACTTCGGAGTACACACTGACCCCGCTGGAACGGCCGGGCGGCGACGGCACACGGCTGGTATTCGTCCCGCTCTCCCGGCGCACGGGCTACGCCCTGGAACTGCGCACGCACGAGGGCAACGACGAGGCGGTGTGCCGCCCCGGTGTCCTCATCTACAAGGTGGAGGCGGACGTCGACACGGGAATGGGGCCGGTGAAGGTGTACGACGCGCACCGGGACAGCGGGGGCTGCACGCGGAGCCCCAATGTGCACGCCGAGTTGTCGGACGCGCCGTTCACGGCGGGTGAGACGTTCGACGATCCACGCAGGGGGGTTCGGGTCGCGGTGACCGGGGCCGACGCGGCGGGGAACTATCGGGTGACGGTTACCCGGACGCGGTAGGGGTGGCGCGACTCAGGGGCGGTCGCGGGGTGGGCGGTCGCGGGCGGTCGCCTCGGTCGATGGAGCACCGCTCTCCTGAGGCGGGTGTCTCAGGCTCGGCCGCACCCGGCGGGCCCGACGGGAACGGGCTCGCGGTAGCGCGGTCGGCGGTGACAGCACCGGACCCGGGGGCCCAGGGGCGGGACTTGGGCCGAGGCGAGGCTCCGGCCCCCACGGGCTTACCGTAGGGCTGCCGAGATCGCCGTACCGGAGAGCCGATGCCCGCTGAGACCACGCTGGACGACCGTGCCGGAGCCGTGCCCGCCGAGGCGGTCGCCCCGTTGATCCGCGGGGTCGGCGTGGTGCGCCGACTCACCGAGGCGGGCGGCACGTTGAGCCTCAGCGCGCTGGAACGGGCCACCGGCCTGGCCCGTTCCACGGTCGACCGGATCACCGCGACGCTCGCCCGCACGGGATACGTCCGTCTCGACGGCCGGGACACCGTTCTCACCCCTCGGATCATGGAACTGGGCAACGCCTACCTGGCCGCCCTGCGGCTGCCGGCCCTCCTGGACGCCCGGGCGGACGCCCTCGCCGACGAACTGGACGAGTCGGTGTCCCTCGCCGTCGCCGACCGGGACGGCATCCGCTTCATCCACCAGGCGACCCGCCGCCGCGCGATGTCCCTGAGCTTCCGCATCGGCGACCTGCTGCCGGCCGAACGCACCGCTCCGGGACCGCTGTTCGCGACCGAGTGGACCGACCGCGACTGGGCGCGCTGGCGCGAGCGCCGGGCGGCGGACCCGGAGGACCGGGGCTTCCCGGCCGTACCCCCGCGCTCGCCGTCGTCCCCCGCCCCCGACCTCGGACGGTCGGCGGCCCTGGCCCGCGAGAACGGCTGGGCGCTGGACGACCAGTTGATCGAACCGGGCCTGCTGGCGGTGTCCGTGCCGGTACGGGACCCCCGCACCGGCACGATCGCGTGCGTGGCGAGCGTGGTGAGCCACACCAGCCGACACACGGCGGAGGAACTGCGGACCACGTTGCTGCCGCGGCTGCGCCTGGCGGTCGAGGCGATGGAGGAGGACCTGCGCGCCGCACCCCGGCCGGACTCGGTGGCCGCGCCCTCGGGCCTGGCGACCTGGACGGGCGCGTCCAAGCAGGAACTGGGCCGGGAGTTCGTCGAATCCCTGGCCCGCGGACTGACGGTCCTGACGGCCTTCGGCGAGGGCCGCGCCGAACTGACCCTCACCGAGATCTCGCAGGCGACGGGACTGGCCCGCGCGACCGCCCGCCGCGCACTGATCACCTACGAGCACCTGGGCCTGGTGACCTCGTCCGGCGACCGCCGTTACGCCCTCACGCCCCGAGTGCTGTCGCTGGGCTTCCCGCCCCTGTCCCGCAGCTCCCTCCCGTCCCTCGCGACCCCGCACCTGACCGCCCTCGCCGCCCGCATCCACGAGTCGGCGTCCCTGGCGATCCTCGTGGGCGCCGACATCCAGTACACGGCCCGCGTCGCCACCGGCCGCGTGATGAGCGTGAACATCGCGGTCGGCACCCGTTTCCCGGCGTACGCGACGGCCCTGGGCCGCGTCCTCCTGTCCGACGCCCCGCCCCCGACGCTACGGCAGGCCCTGGCCGACCCGCGTCCCCTGACCCCGCACACCCTCACGGACCCCGGGGCGCTCTCAGCCGCTCTGGAACGGGTCCGGTCCCAGGGATACGCCCTGGTGGACGAGGAGTTGGAAGCGGGCCTGCGCTCACTCGCCGTCCCGGTCCGCGACCGCACCGGCCGGGTCGTCGCCGCACTCAACACCGCGACACATGTGGCACGCCGGCCGGCCGAGGAGTACGTAGCGGCCGTCCTGCCCGAGTTGCTGGCGACGGCGGCGCGGATCGAGGGGGATCTGCGGGTGGCGGGGCGGTTCACCCGGGTGGCGAGGTCCTGACCCCGGAGAGAACTCGCGTGAGGGCTACGCCTCGTCCGCGGATTCCAGCAGGCCGTACAACCGCACCACCCACACGAGGATCGCGGCCAGGGTGATCGAGGCGACCGCAGTGGCCATGCCGGCCCGGATGCAGGCGGAGACCGTGACGCCGCTCGCGACCAGGGCGCCGAGCGGGACGCCCAGACCGGAGGAGAGCATGCGGCGGGTGGTGTTGACCCGGCCCTGGAGCCCGGCCGGGGTCACCTCCTGGGAGTAGGTCATCGTGTTCACCAGCACGACCAGATAGGCGGTCCCCCAGGCCGCCAGCGCGACCAGCGTGATCCGCCAGTCGGTGGAGAGCACGACCACGAGTCCGAGCAGCGCGCCGACCGGCAGCACCAGGAGCAGTAGGGGGAGGGCGTCGTAGCGGCGCCGCAGCCGGGGCAGCAGCAGGGAGCCGCCGATGCCGCCGGCGCTCCACGCCATGTAGAGCAGGCCGATACGGCCGTCGGTGCCGTGGAAGCCGAGGACGCGGTCGGCGAAGACGACGAGCTGACCGACGACGGCTCCGCCGGAGAACGACTGGAGGGTGCCGACCACGGTCATGACCCGCAGCGTCGGATGCCCGGCCAGAAAGCGCAGCCCTTCACCGACGGACTCCCGGAGCCCCGGTCGCGGACCCGGGGAACTGGCTGCGCGGGAAGGGGAGTTGGCGACGGCCCGAAGGAACAGCGCCGAGCCGGCGAAGCTCAGGGCGTCGAGGGTGAGCGTGCCCACGGGGTGGACCAGGGCGATGAGGACGCCGGCGACGCCGTTGCCGATGATGCGGACGACGCTCTCCGCGCCGTAGAGCGCGCTGTTGGCGTCGGCGAGTCTGTCCTTGCCGACGAGGGCCGGGACGAACCCGTAGCCACCCGCGTCGAAGAAGAGGGAGAGGCTGGAGCAGAGGAACGCGACCACGACGACCTGTCCGACGGTCAGCGCGCCCAGGGCCTGGGCGACCGGCAAGGAACCCAGGCACAGGGCGCTGAGACAGTCGGTCACGATCATCAGAGTCCGCCGGTCCACACGGTCGGCCACCGCACCCGCGACCAGCCCGAACACGAGGTAGGGCAGCGTCCCGGCCGCCGCGACCAGGGAGACCAGCAGCGGCGACCGGCTCTGCTGGAACACCAGGACGGGCAGCGCGACGGTGGTGACGGCGGATCCGAGGCCGGAGACGGCACGGGAGAGCCAGAAGTTCCGGAAACCCGGGCTCCGCCGGAGGGGCGGGACTTGAGGGACGGGCAAGGTGGTGTCTGCGTCGGTGACGCCGTCTGTCATCTGTCGAACTCCATGGCGAAGGACCGGCGGGCGCAGGGGCCCGTCGGTGCGGTGTGCTGCCGAGGTGCCGGAAACGGAGCCGGCGCAGGACATCAAAAAGGGTCGGCACCCGGCCCGGTTGTTTGATGACCGGAGGTGTCGACCCGAAGGAAAGAACTGGCGGCATTGTAGCAACACCGACACCGGGCCTCAGACCCGCCCGGCCTCCCACAGAGGCGCCGACCGCCGACGTGGCACGCGCTACAACGACGCAGGTGGCGCGGCCGTACGTCGGCCGTGCGGCCACCGCGCCTTCGTGGGGCTCACGCTCTCGACGACCGCAGAGCAGCGATTCGGCTCACCCGGCGATCGCAGCCCGGGCAGGCCACCCGGTTTGCCGTGGACCGGATATCCACCAGCCCGCCGCTCCTGGTCGAACGGCGGAACACGCGGACTACTGGCGTCGCTGATGCTCCGTGCCGGGAGGGAAAAGGCATCCCAGTTCTTCGAGATAGTCGTGCGTCCTGCTCGCCAACGCACTGTTCGCCATCGATCCTGAATTGCTCCAGGATGCGTGAACATCCTGGGATCGGGGTGTCTCCGGTGTTGAATGCGTACCACCATTGACCGGCGCTCCCGGCGACGCGTATATCCCGGATGTCTCGCTCTGGCCCCTGCCGGCCGGCCCAAGCGGCCAACCCGCATGCCTGTCAGGCGTGCGTCTCCCGGAGGAACCGCGCTTGTCTGCGGCGACGCGGGATCCGCTGCACCGTTCCGGACAAGGCCGTCCAAGTCCGCGGCCGCAAGAAGAGCGGCTCGCTGGGCGGCCGGCCGCCCAGGTTCGATCCACAGGACCGCAAGGCCCGGCATGCGGTCGAGTGCGGCATCAACCGCTTCAAGAGGTACCGAACGGTGGACACGAGGTACGACAAGCCGGCGGTCCGCACGGAGGGGACCGTCCTCTTGCAGTCATCAGCGAGTTGCTGTGCCCACTCACACGGCACGCTCCATGCACATCAGTTGGTCCCGATCGTCCCATGACTCGGCGACGGTGAAGCCGAACCGTTCGTACAGAGCGATGGCCCCGGTGCGCCAGTTCCACACCGACAGCCGCACGGTGCTCGCGCCGTTTTCCGCGGCCTGCGCGAGTGCGGCACCCAGCAGGCCCGACGCGATGCCCCGGCCCCGGAACGCCGGGTCTGTCCAGAGCCTCTTGACCTCCGACCAGCCGTCGGCGGGGGCGGTCACCACCAGGCAACCCACCGCGGTGCTCCCGCTCAGCGCCACCAACACGACATCGTCGCCGAACGCGATCCGTGGGTCCGCGATCTCCAGCCGGTAGCGGTCAGGCAGTCCGTCCGCATCGGCAACGGGCTCACCCTTCTGGGCCTCCGTCCGCAGATGGTAGGCAAGCAGCAACGCCTCCAGCCCGTCCTCGACGGAAAGAGTCCGGCCCGGTCGGCGGGCGATGGAGACCTCGCGTTGATCAGTCACGACGTCAGCATCACACGACGCGAGCCGGACTCGGCCTGAGGTCCTCGGACCACTTCCGTCACATGCCCTGGCCGTGCTTTGTCCACGGCGACCGTCCCTACCGGCACCCGGGCGGCGAGACAACCCGGAGGACCGGCGCCGTGGATCCGTTGCTCGACCGCATGCGTTCGGAGGTCGCTGACGTCCGAGCAGTGGTGATCAGGCCAACCGCCGCGACGGTCTGGAACAGTGCCCCGGAGTGTGCAAAGCGCGCGCTCTGATACACCTGCGACCCGGCAGGGTCACGACCGAGGACGGCGCAGGACGTGGCGGCGGGTGGGCGGCACCCCATTCCGAGGAGGCGGCGCGGACGTCGTAGCTCCTCCAGGTCAGGGCCATGCTCGGTCCGCCCCCCTCCCCCCCTGGCAGCAGTCGAGTCGCCCATGATGCGGGGCGGTTCAGTCCTCCACGTGGGCCAGCCACAGGTCGGGGCCGAAGACCTCGTAGCGGATGTGGCGGGCGGCGATGCCCGCCTTCAGCAACTGGGTGCGTACCGCGCGCATGAAGGGCAGCGAGCCGCACAGGTAGACGTCGGCGTCGGCGGGCAGGTCCAGGCCGGTGAGATCCATCAGGCCTGGGCGGGAGCCCGGTTCGCGGGTGGCGTCCTGCTCGTACCAGAACTGGGCCCGAGCGGCCGGGAGTTCGCCCAGGGCGCGGTCGGTGTCGGCGCGCAGGGCGTGCTCGGCCGGGGAGCGGTCGGCGTGCAGTACCCATACCGGCCGGGTGGCTCCGGTGGCCGAGAGGTGTTCGAGCATGGCGACCATCGGGGTGCAGCCGATGCCCGCGGAGACGAGCAGCAGCGGCGTGTCGGCGTCGTCGAGGACCACGTCGCCGAAGGGTGCCGACAGCGTCAGTTCGTCTCCGGCGCGCACGGTGCGGTGCAGGTGGTTGGAGACCTCGCCCTCGGGGGCCTCGGCCACGCCCGCGACCTGCTTGACGGTGATGCGGCGTGTCCGGTCGCCGGGGGCGTTGGACAGGCTGTACTGGCGGGTCTGGCGGACCCCGTCGGGCATGAGCGCCCGGACGCTGACGTACTGGCCGGCGCGGGCCGACGGCAGGGGGCCGTCGTCGGCGGGGCGCAGCAGGAAGGAGGTCACGTCCGCGGTCTCCTCCCGGCGCTCCACCACGGTCCACTGCCGCCACGGCTTGCGGGGATCGACCTGTGCCTGCTGGTAGAGACGGGCCTCCTGGGCGATGAGGGCGCCGGCCATCAGCCAGTACACCTCGTCCCAGGCGGCGGCCACCTCCGGGGTGACCGCCTCGCCCAGCACGTCGGCGATGGCACGGAACAGGTACTTGTGGACGATCGTGTACTGGTCCTCGGTGACGCCGAGCGCGGCGTGCTTGTGGGCGATCCTGGCCAGCAGGGCGTCCGGCCTGGCGTCGGGGTCGGCGAGCAGCGCCTGGGCGAAGGCGGCTATGGATCCGGCCAGCGCCCTGCGCTGCTCGCCGCTTGCCTGGTTGCCGCGGTTGAACAGCCCGTCCAGCAGCTCGGGCCGTTCGCCGAACATCGTGGCGTAGAAGCGGGTGGTGATCTCGTCCAGGGCGCCACCGACGGCGGGCAGGGTGGCACGGACGACAGCGGCCGACTCGGGCGAAAGCATGGGACTCCTTCAGGGTGCGGGAACGCCGGGAACGGAACGCACCTTCACCACTGGACCCGGTGGGGGAGCAGATCCGCCCGTCCCGTCGATGATCCCGGTGGCCCCGCCGACGCCGACAGGGCCGAACTTCCCTCGCTGCGGGGCCCCTTGGCCCGCGATGAGGCCACCGGGCGGTCCCTTGCCCGCTTGCCCGCCTGCCGCTCGCCCGGCCCCGGTCGCGGACCGGTGAACCGTCGATCGGCGGGCATGGCCGTGCCTCGCCCCGTGACCGCACCGGGCTACTGCTCCGGGCTACTGCTCCGGCCGTGACCGCGGTACCGCGGTCACGGGCAGTATCACCGGGCAACGGTCGGTCGGCCGCTCGTCACCCCACGCGTTCCCAGCCGCGGCGTGGCGGGCGGGAGCCGAGCCGGGTGTCGCGGCTGCGGTAGACGATGTAGGGGCGGGTCAGGTAGCCCAGCGGCGCGGTGAGCATGTGGACGAGCCGGGTAAACGGCCAGGCCGCGAACAGCAGCAGGGCGCTGATCGCGTGCAGTTGGAACAGCACGGGGACACCGGTCATCAGGTCCGGGTCGGGCTGGAGGTAGAAGATGGAACGAAACCAGGGGGAGATGGTCTCGCGGTAGTCGTATCCCCCGCCGACGACGTTGGCGGCCACCGTGGCGGACAGGCCGAGCGCGATGGTCAGGGTCAGCGAGACGTACATGGCCTTGTCGTTGCGGGTGGTGGCGGAGAAGACCGGGCCGACGGTGCGGCGCCGGTAGATCAGGATGGCCAGCCCGCCGAGCGTGGCGACACCCGCCATTGTGCCGAGCACGACCGCGCCAATGTGGTACGTGTGCTCGCTGACGCCGACCGCCTCGGTCCAGCCCTTGGGGATGACCAGGCCGCCGATGTGGCCGAGGAGCACCACGAGGATGCCGAAGTGGAACAGCGGGCTGCCGATGCGCAGCAGCCGCCTCTCGTACAGCTGGGAGGAGCGCGTGGTCCAGCCGAACTTGTCGTAGCGGTAGCGCCAGATGTGGCCCAGGACGAAGACGGCGAGCGAGACGTAGGGCAGGACGACCCACAGCAGGGTTCCGCCGGTGCCTGCCGGGGCCGCCAGGGTGAGGGGCTGCGCGGGCGCGGTCATCGGGGTCCTCCTACGACGGGGTCGGGCAGGAACACGGGGGACGCCGCGTACGGGTCGAGGCCGACCTGCTCCTCGGGCGGGCCCTGCGCGGCCAGGCGCATGACGGCTTCGCGGTCGTCGCCGGCCAGGGCGGGCAGGGTGGCGGAGACGGAGTCCAGGACATGCGCCCAGGGTGAGCCGTCGTCGGTCAGGGCCAGGCGCAGGAGTTCCAGGCCGGCACGGTGTTCGGTGAGCAGGCCGTGTCCGGCCGCAGGGTCGGCGGCGGCGAACTCGAGGACGACGGCGAGGTGGTCGGGCAGTTCGTCCTCGCCCAGGCGCCAGCCGGCCGCGGCGTAGGTCTGCTTCAGCCGCAGCAGGCCGATGCCGCGCTTCCGGGTGTCGCCGTACGCGTAGTAGGTCAGGTACGGGCAGCAGCGTTTGCGGTGGTCGAAGGTGGCGACGTAGGAGGTGGCCAGAGCGGCGGGGGTGGTCTGCTCGGCGTGTGCCTTGAAGCGGAGCAAGGGGCGGGCAACCGGTCCCGGCAGGGTGGCGGCGACCTGGCCGGCCAGGGCCAGGCGCTGCTCGAACTGTTCGTCGGGGTAGTCGAGCAGCAAGGACTGGGCCTGCCAGGCGTGCGGGTGCCAGGGCTGGGTGCGGGCGGTGCGCGTGCTCTTGCTCTTCATGGCCTCGGCTCGGCTTCCCCGTCGGCCTCGCTGCCGTCGGACGGTCTGTCCGGGAACAGGCCGGGCGGGGAGCCCTTGCCGTCCCAGCTGAGAAGGTTGACGCGGGTGGCCTTGTCGGTGGGGGCGGCCGGAGTGTCGGCCGTCTGCCGGTCGCGCAGGACGTGGAAGTTCTCCACCGCGATCGGAGCGGCGCCGCCGGACGACTCGCCGAAGGGGCCGGAGCCTCCCATGCCGGGGCCGCCCTCGTAGTCCAGGCTGCACTCGGTGGCGAGCTCCTCCAGTTTGTGGGCCTGTTCGGCGTGAGCGGGCGGGATGACGTACCGCTCGTCGTACTTCGCCAGCGCCAGCAGCCGGTACATGTCGTACATCTGCTCCTCGCCCATCCCGACCGCCGCCGGGATGGACGCGTCCGGCTCGCGGCCGAGGTTGATGTCCCGCATGTACGCGCGCATGGCGGCCAGGCGGCGGAGCACCGCGTCGACCGGGGCCGGGTCGCCGGCGGTGAACAACTGGGCGAGGTAGTCGACGGGGATGCGCAGGGATTCGACGGCGGCGAACAGGTTGCGGTGGTCCTCGGCGTCCTCGCCGGTGTCGCGGACGGCGTCGACCACCGGGGACAGTGGCGGGATGTACCAGACCATGGGCAGGGTGCGGTATTCCGGGTGCAGCGGAAGCGCCACCTTGTAGGTGTTGATCAGGGCATGGACCGGGGACCGTTGGGCGGCCTCGATCCAGTCCCGGGGGATGCCCGCCTTCTCCGCCGCCCGCACGACCGCGGGGTCGTGCGGGTCCAGGAAGACCTGCCGCTGGGCCTCGTACAGATCCGTGTCGTCGGGGGTGGAGGCCGCTTCCAGCACCCTGTCCGCGTCGTAGAGGACGAGGCCGAGGTAGCGCAGCCGGCCCACGCAGGTCTCGGAACAGACGGTGGGCAGGCCGACCTCGACGCGCGGGAAGCAGAAGGTGCACTTCTCTGCCTTGCCGGTGCGGTGGTTGAAGTACACCTTCTTGTACGGGCATCCGGTCACGCACATGCGCCAGCCCCGGCAGCGGTCCTGGTCGACCAGGACGATGCCGTCCTCCTCCCGCTTGTAGATCGCGCCGGAGGGGCAGGAGGCCGCGCAGGACGGATTGAGGCAGTGTTCGCAGATCCGCGGCAGGTAGAACATGAAGGTCTGCTCGAACTCGAACCTGATCTTCTCCGAGACCTGGTTCAGCAGCACGTCCTTGTCGCCGTGGTCCACGGAGCCGCCGAGGTCGTCGTCCCAGTTCGCCGACCAGGCGATCTTCATGTCCTTGCCGGTGATCAGGGACTTGGGGCGGGCGACGGGGGTGTGCTCCTGCAGCGGCGCGTTCGTCAGGGTCTCGTAGTCGTACGTCCAGGGCTCGTAGTAGTCGTCGAGGGACGGCAGCACCGGGTTGGAGAAGATCGTGATCAGTTTCTTGAAACGGCCGCCCGCCTTCAGCGTGAGGTTGCCGCGCTTGTTGAGTTCCCAGCCGCCGCGCCACTTCTCCTGGTCCTCGTAGCGGCGGGGGTAGCCCTGGCCGGGACGGGTCTCGACGTTGTTGAACCACACGTACTCGACGCCGCTGCGGTTGGTCCACGCCTGCTTGCAGGTGACCGAGCAGGTGTGGCAGCCGATGCACTTGTCGAGGTTCATCACCATCGCCATCTGGGCCATCACGCGTCCGATGGTGGCTTCGCCACTGGGCATCAGTACGTCACCTCCTGGTTGCTGCGGCGGCGGACGACGGTGACCTCGTCGCGCTGGTTGCCGGTCGGGCCGAGGTAGTTGAAGGCGTACGTCAACTGGGCGTAGCCGCCGATCAGATGGCTCGGCTTGATCAGCAGCCGGGTCAGGCTGTTGTGGATGCCGCCGCGCCGGCCGTTGGTCTCGGTGCGGGGCACGTCGATCAGGCGGTCCTGGGCGTGGTGCATGTAGACGGTGCCCTCGGGCATGCGGTGCGAGACGACCGCGCGGGCGGCGACCACGCCGTTGCGGTTGACCGCCTCGACCCAGTCGTTGTCGTGGACGCCGATCTTCGCCGCGTCCTCCTTGCTCATCCAGATCGTCGGACCGCCCCGGGACAGCGACAGCATGAACAGGTTGTCCTGGTACTCGGAGTGGATCGACCACTTGTTGTGCGGGGTCAGGTAGCGCACGGTCACGCCGAGTTCGCCGGTGTCGCCGACGCGTGGCTCGCCGAACAGGGCGTTCATGTTCAACGGGGGCCGGTAGACCGGCAGTTGCTCTCCGAGGGCGGTCATCCAGTCGTGGTCGAGGTAGAAGTGCTGGCGGCCGGTGAGGGTGTGCCAGGGCTTGAGGCGCTCGACGTTGATGGTGAAGGGGGAGTATCGGCGTCCGCCGGTCTCCGAGCCCGACCACTCGGGTGAGGTGATGACCGGGACGGGAGCGGCCTGGGTGTCGGCGAAGGTGATCTGTTTTCCCTCGTGCTCGGCCGCGAGGTCCGCCAGTTGCCTGCCCGTACGCGCTTCGAGGGTGTGGAAGCCCTGGGTGGCGAGGTGTCCGTTGGTGGTGCCGGACAGGGCGAGGATCGCCTCGCAGGCATCAGTGTCGCGGGCGATCGAGGGCCTCCCGTCTGCCACTCCGCCCCGCACGGTGCCGTTCTTGTGCCGCAGGTACTCCAGTTCGCGGCCGACCTCGAAGGTGACGCCCTTGGTCGTGGCGCCCAGGGAGTCGAGCAGCGGGCCGAGCGCGGCCATCTTCTGCGCCACCGCCCCGTAGTCGCGTTCGACGGTGACGAGTTTCGGCATGGTGCGGCCCGGCACCGGTTCGCACTCCCCCGCCTTCCAGTCACGCACCGTCCCGTGCGGGTTGGCCAGTTCGTCGGGGGTGTCGTGCAGCAGCGGCGCGGTGACCACATCCCTCCGTACGCCGAGATGACCGGCGGCCTGGCGGCTGAACTCCTCGGCGAGGGTGTGGAAGGCGTCCCAGTCGGTACGGGTCTGCCAGGGCGGGGAGATCGCCGGGTTGAAGGCGTGCACGAACGGGTGCATGTCCGTGCTCGACAGGTCGTGCTTCTCGTACCAGGTGGCGGCCGGCAGCACCACGTCGGAGAAGATCGTGGTGCTGGTCATGCGGAAGTCCAGCGTGAGCAGGAGGTCGAGCTTGCCCTCGGGGGCCTCCTCCCGCCAGACCACGTCCCGCGGGCGGGCGTCCGGCGGCGCCTCGGTCGCCCGGACCGCGTGGTCGGTGCCGAGCAGGTGTTTCAGGAAGTACTCGTTGCCCTTGGCCGAGGAACCCAGCAGGTTGGCGCGCCAGATGGTCAGCACCCGGGGGAAGTTCTCGGGTGCGTCCGGATCCTCGCCCGCGAACCGCAGCCGTCCGGCCTTCAGTTCGTCCACCACGTGCTCGGCGGCCGGGCGGCCCGTGGCGGCGGCCTCGTCGGCCAGGTCCAGCGGGTTGCGGTCGAAGGTCGGGTACGACGGCATCCAGCCCATCCGGGCCGACTGCGCGATGACGTCCGCCGTGGTCTTCCCGGCGAACGGGCCGTCCCGGCCGGGACCGGCCGCCGCGAGGGTGTCGGCGGAGAACGGGTCGTAGCGGAACTGGTCGGCGTGCAGGTACCAGTAGGCGGTCTGGATCATCTGCCGGGCCGGCCGGTTCCAGTCGGCGGCGGTCGCGATCGCCGAGTAGCCGGTGATCGGACGGACCTTCTCCTGCCCGACGTAGTGGGCCCAGCCGCCGCCGTTCACTCCTTGGCAGCCGGTGAGTGTGGTGAGCGTCAGGAAGGCGCGGTAGATGGTGTCGGAGTGGAACCAGTGGTTGGTGCCCGCCCCCATGATGATCATCGAACGGCCGCCGGACTCCTCGGCGTTGGCGGCGAACTCCCGGGCGATACGGGCCGCCCGCTCGGCGTCGACTCCGGTGATCGCCGCCTGCCAGGCCGGGGTGTACGGCTCCGTCGCGTCCTCGTACGAGGACGGCCAGCGACCGGGCAGGCCGTCACGGGCCACCCCGTACTGGGCCAGCAGCAGGTCGTACACCGTGGTCACCAGCCGACCGGCGACCCGCCGTACCGGCACTCCGCGCCGCAGCCTGTCCGCGCTGCCGTCCGGAGCGTCGAAGCGCGGCAGTCCGACCGTGACCGGCGTCTCGCCGCCACCGTAGGCCGACAGCAGCGGATCGGTGTCGCCCAGGTCGAGGTTCCATTTCCCGGCCCCGGCCTCGCCGTAGCGGTCGCCGAGCGTGCCGTTCGGCACCACCGGCTCCCCGGTGGCCGCGTCCAGCAGCACGGTACGGAACTCCGCGTGCTCGGCTTCGGCGGCCTCGCCACCGAGGTCGGCGGCGGTCAGGAACTTGCCAGGTGTGTAGGTGCCCGGCTCGTCCTCGGCCTCGTCGAGGGCGACCAGGAAGGGCAGGTCGGTGTACCGCTTCACGTAGGAGGCGAAGTGCTCCGTCTGCCGGTCGACGAAGAACTCCTTGAGGATCACGTGCCCCATGGCCATCGCCAGGGCCCCGTCGGTGCCCGGCTGGGCCGCCAGCCACTCGTCGGCGAACTTCACGTTGTCCGCGTAGTCCGGCGACACCGCGACGACCTTCTGGCCGCGGTAGCGGGCCTCGGCCATCCAGTGCGCGTCGGGCGTACGGGTGACCGGCAGGTTCGAGCCCCACATGATCAGATAGCCGGCGTCCCACCAGTCCCCCGACTCGGGCACGTCGGTCTGGTCCCCGAACACCTGCGGCGAGGCCACCGGCAGGTCGGCGTACCAGTCGTAGAAGGAGAGCATCACGCCGCCGAGGAGCGAGTAGAAACGTGCTCCCGCCGCATGCGACACCATCGACATCGCCGGGATGGGCGAGAACCCGGCCAGCCGGTCCGGCCCGTACTCCTTGATCGTGTGCACATGCGCGGCGGCCACCATCTCCACCGCCTCGTCCCAACTCGCCCGTACCAGACCGCCCTTGCCGCGCGCCGCCTTGTAGCGGCGGGCGCGTACGGGGTCGGAGACGATGTCCGCCCAGGCCGCCACCGGATCGCCGAGGCGGGCCTTGGCCTCCCGGTACATCTCCAGCAACACGCCGCGCACGTAGGGGTAGCGCACCCGCGTGGGCGAGTAGGTGTACCAGGAGAACGCGGCCCCGCGCGGGCAGCCGCGCGGCTCGTACTCGGGGCGGTCCGGGCCCACCGAGGGATAGTCCGTCTGCTGGGCCTCCCAGGTGATGATGCCGTCCTTGACGTACACCTTCCACGAGCAGGAGCCGGTGCAGTTCACCCCGTGGGTGGAGCGCACCACCTTGTCGTGCGACCAGCGGTCCCGGTAGAAGTCGTCCGCCTGCCGGCCGCCCTTGCGGTGCAGGGTGCGCAGATCCTCGGAGACCTCCGCCCGGCTGAAGAAGCGGCGGCTGCGCACCAGCGCCTCTGCCAGCTCGCCGTCCATGCGCGCCCGTGCCTGACTGTCTCTCGTACCCAACGTGCCACTCCGCTCCGGGCGTTCAGGCCCGTTCGAGACGTGTTGGAGACCGGCGCACCCGACTGTACGGGCGCCGTCCGGCGAAAGGCCGACAACCGCACGGGGACCGTGCGGGGACCGTGCGGCGGGGATCGTCTCCGCGCCGAATCGGCAATCGGGATTCCGCGTGGTCGAGCCGGAAGGTGCCCGGGGGCGGGACGGTCCGGCGGACGAGAGGGGGGAAGCGGCCCGACCTGCCCGGTGGTGGGCCTTGGGCGGCCCATCAGGCGGTCGGCCGGGACAAGGTGCTGCCTGCCTCCGCGCGCACGGCCTCCACCGCTTCCCACTCCTCGGTGCCGAGGTTCGCGAGCGCTGCCGGGAAAACGCCGTCCTGCTCCTTGAGGATGTGGTCGCGCAGCATCGCCATCGTCTCGATCAGCCGCTCCGGCCAGGCCGGGTCCGAGGGCGTGACGCCGTCGGCAGCCTCGGCCAGCACCGCTTCGACGCGGCGGTGTTCGGCTTCCAGAACGGCGATCTGCTCGGGGAAGTCCCCGGCCAGCGCAGGGAACAGACCATGCTCCTCGACCCGCGTGTGGGGGCCGAGCACGGTGGCGATCCGGCGGGCGACCCGCGCCATCCTGCCCACGTCACCGTCCTCGTGGGCGGGACGGAGATGGCTGATCAGCCGGACGACCTCGTCGTGCTCGCGGGTCAGTTCGTCGATCGACGCCAGCGACTGGCAGCCGCAGTACTCGCACACGGTGCTGCTCCTTACCTGTTCGAGATCTGTCCGGTCCGTCGTTCCCGGCGGCCGGTGCTCACACCGTGGTGGGCGCCGGGCCGGGCCGAGGTCCGTGTCCGGTGCGACGCGAAGCCGGGACGCCGCCCCGGGCGACGGCGGAGCGGACACCGGTGAGGGTGAAGCCCAGCGCCGCCGCGGCCACCAGCGCGAGCAGGACGAGGCCGGCCGCGTAGGAGCCGTACTCCCCGTACAGCGAGCCCATCACCAGCGGCGGGAGGAAACCGCCCAGGCCGCCCGCGGCACCGACGACGCCGGTGACCGAGCCGATCCTGTTCGCCGGGGTCAGCAGGGCGACGAGGGCGAACGTCGCCCCGCTGCCCGCGCCCAGCGCGGCGGCCATGGCGAGGAAGGCGACGGTGCCCACCGGTGCCAGCGCCGGAGTGAACGACTGCACCACCGCCCCGGCCGCGACGACGGCCAGGGACGCGGCCAGCACCCGGACCGGACCCAGCCGGTCGGACAGCCAGCCGCCGATCGGACGCATCGACACGGCCAGCAGCACGAACCCCGCCATGCGGTTCGCGGCGTCCCCCTGTGTGAGCCCGTAGCCGGTTTTGAGATAGGTGGGCAGGTAGACGGAGAAGGCGACATAGCCACCGAACGCGACCGCGTACAGGACGGACGCCTGCCAGGTGATGCCCAGCCTGGCGGTCGCCGCCAGGCGACGGGCCAGCGGCTCCGTCGGCACGATCCGGCCGGGCGCGTCCCGCAGCAGCAGCGCGGCGGTCGCGGCGTACACGGCCAGTACCGCGGCCGTGATCAGGAACGGTGTCGACATGCTGTGCGCGTCGACCAGCTTCACGGTGGTGAGGGCACTGATGGCGGTGCCGCCCATGCCGGCGCCGAACACCCCGATGGCCAGGCCCCGCCGCTCGGGCGGGAACCAGGCGTTGACGAAGGGCACACCGACGGCGAAGGCGGTGCCGCCGATACCGAGGAAGAATCCGCCTGCCAGGAGCGCGGCGAAGGAGGAGTGACCGGCCAGACCGAGGTAGAGCACCGGCACGATGGTGGCCGCGGACACGATCGGGAACATGACCCGCCCGCCGAACCGGTCGGTCAGCGCGCCGACCGGAATCCGGCCCAGGGAGCCGACCACGACCGGCACCGCCACCAGCAGCGACTGCTGGAAGGAGCTCAGTTCCAGGACGTCCTTGAACCGCGGCCCGAGCGGGCTCAGCAAGGCCCACGCCCAGAAGTTGACGGCGAAACCGACCGTGGCCAGGGCCAGCATCAGCCATGCCCGGCCGGACACGGGCACCCCTGAAGCCGACCCGTCCCCCTGCTTCGTCGACGACTGGACCATGGTGTCCGTCCTTTCCCTCGCCCGGAGTCCCCGGTGGCACGGAGGCCGCGTCGGAACGGCAGGCTCCTTGTCGCACCCACCCAGCCACTGTCCGCATCCGAGCGCCCTGGCGACATGGGCCATGGGGCCCTGGTTCCAGGCAGTCGGCCCCGGGAATCGGCTCCGGGAATCGGCTCCGGCCGGGACACGGCAGAAGAGGGCCGACCGGCACTACCCCCTCCCGTCGCCTTCGGGAACGATGACTCAATGGCCTCGAACGGCGCCTTCACGCACTCGACCGGCCGGAGTACCGCACCGCCGGTCAACGTCGTGTGGCGCACACCCGGCATGCGCCGCCCGCGGCCTCCCGGCCGGCTCTTCGCCGGACTCGGACATTCCTGTCCCGTTGGGCATCTCAGCCAGCTCCCATCCTGCCGGGCATCTCAGTCGGCTCCGTCCCCTCCACCTCGGCCGCGGCGGTGAGCGGTCCACCTCGCGAAACCGGTCGCCGGCTTCCGCCGTCGGCGCCGCGGCAACGTCCTGTCCCCCTCACCCGCATGGCGAACCGGCGGTCGCCGACCAGATGCACGGAGGCTTGAACCCATGCAGAAGCTCTCACTGGACGCGCTGGCCCGCGAGCAACTGCAGTGCGCCACGGCCGCGTCGACCGGACGCAGCGCCACCACCGTCTACGGCGGCCACGAACACGTGCTGCGCCAGACCCTCCTCGCGCTGACCACCGGCACCTCCCTCGCCGAGCACGAGAGCCCTGGCGAGGCGACCCTTCTGGTGCTGCGCGGACGCGTCCGCCTCACCAGCGGCGACGCCTCCTGGGACGGCCGGACCGGCGACCTGATCTCCATCCCGCAGGCGCGCCACAGCCTGCAGGCGGTGGAGGACGCCGCGGTACTGCTCACCGTCGCCAAACTCGGCTGATGCCAACCACCCAGAGTGCCCCGTCACGCGGTGCGACACCCGCCGGGCAGGACAACCCGTCGTGTATCGGCGCGAGCACCCCGGCCAACGCCGCAAGGGCAGTTTTTCCCGAGACAACACCGTCCAGCTTGGTCCCTTCGGCTGCCCCGAACCCCGCCCAGCCCTGGCAGGCCAGGCGGGGTTCGGGGCAGGTGCCCGGGTGCGACCCGAGCGAGCGGCAGGCGGCCCGGCCCGCGTCCTCGGTCGCCACGAAGCGGCTGGGTGGAAGGCGAGTCGGAGCACCGCCGAGCGCCTCCGCAGGGGCGGGCCCCGCCCGCTGCTGATCGACAAGTGCGGCCGTGCGCCGCGACATGTGCTGCGGCGCACGGCCGGTGGTTCAAAGGCCGATGGCGGGCCGTACGACTTTTTGTGTTGCCTGCCGGTCCGGCGCGGACTGTCGGCGTGGAACTCAGAACATGGTGTTGTCGTTGGCGCTCTTGTCGGGCACCTCCTGGATCACGTCCCAGTGCTCGACGATCTTCCCGTCGGCCACACGCCAGATATCCGCGACGGCCATGCCACGGTCGCCCGGCTTGAGGTGCAGGTTGCTGTGGGTGACGACCAGGTCTCCTTCGGCGACGGCCCGCTTGATGTCCAGACGCAGGTCGGGGAACTGGCCGCGCAGCCAGTGGACGTAGCCGACGAACGCCTGAGGACTGTCCTGCGCCTCCGGGTTGTGCTGGGTGTAGCTCTCGCCGAGGTGCGCGGCGGCGGCCTGCTCCGGCTGGTAGTCGTTGAACGCCTGCTCATAAAACGCGATGACGAGCGCCTTGTTGTCGGCAGCGGACACACGCCTCTCCTCTCTTCGGGTGCTGGACGGTGTGTCTAAGCGGACCTGGTGAAGTCGACTGCGGTTCGGCAGCGCCCCAAAGGGGCGCGGGGAACTGCGCGACCAGCCACGACGGCGCTGCGGCCGAAAACCGACCTCTAACGCACATCCAGCGAAGCGCTTAGGCGGTCATGGCGTCGCGGACGAGCGCCGTGTCGACGAACTGCTCGAAACGGACGATGCGTCCCGCGCGTACGACGAAGTGGTGGGCGACGCGCACGTCGATCGGCTTGCCGGTGGCCTTGTTGGTCGCGGTGTAGCGGGCCAGGACGACGACGTTCTCGCCGTCGACGACGTAGGTGTCGTCATGGGCGGTCCAGCCGTCCCAGTCCTGGCCGAGCTTCTCCATCACGCCGGCGGTGACACCGTCAGGAGTGCGGTAGGTACCGGCGAGGGGGAAGCCGGCCATCTCCGTCCACTCCACGTCGGGGGCGAGGGTGGCCCGCAGGGCTTCCAGGTCACCGGCCGCGGAGGCCAGGTACTGACGCCGTACGACGTCGGCGGGTGCGGTGGAGGTCGCGAACTCGGTCATGGTCAGCCCCACGTCATCTCACCCTTGGCGACCTTCGCACCGATCTGCGCGGCGATCAGCATGCCGTTGTCGGGGTAGCGCTTGACCAGCGCCTCGGTGAGCGCGGCACCGTCGGCGGCCTTGCCGAGCTCCTCCTCGAAGGCGAGGAGGTACTCGCGGGTGGCGGAGATGGCGGACGCGTCCGCCGCCGTAGCGGGCAGACGGTGGCCCGGTACGACGAGCTGGGGGTCGAGCGCGGCCATCTCGTCGAGCAGGTCGATCCACGCGGCACGGTCGCCCGGGGTGGGGGTGTCGGCGACCCAGACGTGCTCCTGCTGGAAGAGCAGGACACCGCCGAGGAGGGCGCGGTGCTCGGCCTGCCACAGGTAGTGCCGGTCGGGCAGTGCGGCCGGGCCGCCCTTGAGCTCGAAGCGGTGGCCCTCCAAGGTGAGGTCACCGGTCAGCGGGGTGAGGTCGACCAGCCGGGTGGGCAGGTTCGGGCCGAGCGCGGCCCACGCCTTGAGCTTGCCCTCGTAGGAGTGCTGGATGTGCTCGATGACGAGCGGGGTGGCGACGAACGTCGCGTCGGGGAAGGTGTCGGCGAGGACCTCGGCACCGAAGTAGAAGTCGGGGTCGGCGTGGCTGACGAAGACGGTGGTCAGCTTCTTGCCGGAGTCGAGGATCTCGGCGGCGAGGCGGTGGCCGTCGGCGCGGGTGAACGCGGCGTCGACCAGCAGCGCCTCGTTCTCGCCGGTGACGAGGGTGGCGGTCTTGTTCTTGCTGCCGGCCGGGAAGTCCAGGTCGAGGACCTTGAAGGAGAGGCTGCTCATGCGGGGGCTCCTACATGCAAGGGATGGGGTGGGGTGGGGGCAGGGGGAAGATCAGTGGACGGCGAAGCGTGCGTCGACCTCGTCGGCGGTGGCCTGGCCGTAGGCCAGCGGGGTGACCGAGTCGCCCTCGACGGCCAGCAGAGTGGGGAAACCGGTGACGCCGAGCTGGACCGCGCGGCGGAAGTCGGCGTGGGCCGCGGTCTGTGCGTCGGGTGCTTCGAAGGCGGCGACGACGGCATCCGCGTCGAGCCCGGCGGCCTGGGCGACCGTCCGGTAGGTGGCCGCCTCGGACAGGCTGCGTCCGTCGACGTAGAAGGCGGCCTGGAGGGCCGCGGCCAGCTCCGCCGCGCGGTCGGGGGCGGCCTGGCGCAGGGCTGCGACGCCGCGGGCGGCGGCCTCGGAGTCCATCACGAAGGAGCCGTCGGCGATCAACTGCTCGTAGGCTGCGCCGAACTCGGCGCCGGTCAGCTCGGCGATCTTGGCGTTCGCGCCCTGGACGTAGCCGAACTGGCGGACGGGCACCCGCCGCGACCCGGTGAACAGACCGCCGGAGACGACTTCGACCGGCAGTTCGGGGTGACGGGCAGCGATCTCGCGCAATGTTCCGGAGAACCCGTGCGACCAGCCGCAGTAGGCGTCGAAGACGTAGACGAGCTTCATCGAAGACCTCGGCAGGGATGTGCGCCCGCGGGTTGCGAGCGATTCACCTGACAGAACAGTAACTGACGTGTCAGATATTTCAAGGTTCGTGTGAGGTGGAGCACAAAGGTGTGACTGACAACGGCATTACATCAACGCTGCCGATGGTCCGCAGGTCAGGGCAGACGCGGCAGCAGATCCCGAGCGGTGTGGCTGAGGATGCGGAGATCCTCCGCGAACCGCGTCCGATCCGCCGCGGGCAGGGGATCCACGAGGTACCGCTTGATGTTCTCCAGGTGGACCCGGGACGCGCGCACGACCGTCTCCTCACCCAGCGGCGTCAGCCGCACCAGCTTTCCGCGCCGGTCGTCGGGGGAGTCCGCGCGCGTCACGAAACCCGCCGCCTCCATGCGATCCACCACCCGGGTGGCACCACCGGTGGTCAGAACCTGCTCCTGGGCGATGGCCCGCATCGAAAGCCCCGGCTCACCCGCGCGCCCGAGGATCAGCAGCACCTCGAAGACCAGATGGCTGATGCCGCACTCCGCCTCCAGCGCCCGGCCGAGGATGTACTCCAACCGATTCGCCGCCCCCTGCAGCCGCCCGAACGCCAGGATGAGCTCGTGGTCGGCAGCCTCCTTCGCCGTCCCGATCTCCGCTTCCTCACCCACGGCCACACCGCCCCCTCGTCGTCCCGACACCACCGTACCGATCATGCAGGAACCAGAAGGGGTGGCGGAGGCAGCTGGACCGGTCGAGCGACAAGCAGTCTCATCCATGCCCGCAGCGGCGTGCGGGCGGAACGGCACCAGCCAAACCGCGAGCGGGCGGTGAGCTCGGGCGGTGCTCTTGGGCGCCGCCCGAACAGCGCCGTGCCTATTCGGGCAGAGGCAGGTGCCCGATCACCTTCTGGCCGACGAACGCGGACATGCGCAGGGCGTGGTACGCGTAGTCGCGCATGGCCCGCTCGTATCCGGCGATGCCGTCGAGGAGCGGCTTGTCGCCGGCGGCGACGGCGAGCAGTTGATCACCCAGGGTGTGCGCGTCGCGCAGTGCGGTGTTGGCGCCGATGCCCAGGGCGGGGCTCATGGCGTGGATGGCGTCGCCCATGACGGTGACGGTGGACGGTTCCCAGGCGTCGACGGGTACGCAGCTGCGGCACTTGAGTGCCTGCACGGTGGCGGTGTCCCACAGCCGGACGGTGTCGACCAGGGCCGGGTGCCAGCCGGCGACGCGCCGCAGGGCGTGCGCCTTGAGCGTGTCGGGGCCGGCGGTGAACAGTTCGTCGTCGGGGAGCATCCGGTCGGGCAGGGAGTTGAAGATGCTCAGCGCGTAGTCGGCGGTGGCCTCGCGCCGGAAGCCGGGGTCCTGCTCGGCGATCAGCGGTGAGGTGGGGTCGGTGCGCTCCAGCGGGCCGAGGGTCAGCCCGGTGAAGTCGGCGGCGTAGGCCAGCGAGAAGGCGTTGAACAGCTCCGCGGGCAGCTTGGCCTTCGCCTCCTCGGTGAGGTGGATCTTCGCGGCGATGTGCCGGGAGCCGAGATCGGCGACCTGGACCTGGGGCAGGCGCTGGGCGCGGACGGCCGAGTTGATGCCGTCCGCGGCGATGAGCACGTCGGCCTCGACCGTGGCACCGTCCTCCAGGAGCACGGTGACCGTCGAGTCGGGGTGGGTGCGGTAGCCGGTGACCTTTGCGCCGAAGTGCACGGCCTTCTCCAGGCCGAGGTAGAGGATGCGGCGCAGGGTCGAGCGGCACACCACCAGATGTTCGGGGATGTCGGCGGGCACGCCGGTACCCTCGGTGGCCGACCTGTCGCGGCCGGGGCGGAGGTTGAGCTGCTCGTCGAAGAGGAGCATGTCCTCGCTCGGCATGCCGCAGGTCGCCAGGAACAGCTCCCACAGGCGCGGCTCCAGCGCCGCGTGCAGCGCGGAGGTGCCGGTGGAGTTGATGTGGATCCGGTACCCGGCCTCGCGTGCCGCGATATCGGCGTCGCGTTCGTAGACGGCCACGTCCAGGCCGTGCCGGTTCAGGTAGTGGGCCAGTGTCAGCCCGGCGAGTCCGCCGCCGGTGATGACAATTCGCATTTCGGACACAGTACTCCCAGTGCAGAGTTCTTCTCGTACTCGGAGCACACCAGGACTCCCTTGAAAGGGAGGACGTTGACGCAGAACGGGAAACCGGTGACCTGCGGTCCGGACTACCAACCGGAAAGCAATTTCGTGTGCCCCGAAAGCGTACACCGACGACCCGCCACCAGGGACGAATCAACCGTGCGGTGTGCGGGACTTCACTACTTCCGCCCCACCCAGGGAATTCTTCACATCCCATTTCCCGCATAAAGTCTTGACGAATTCAGAGATGTCTGGTCAGGAGAACATGACTTGACCGATTCCGCGAATATGTGCTCGCATTCCACTGGGAGCCGCGACCACCGGCGTCACCTCGTGGCGGACGGCAAGTTCGCCACGGCGTGTGGCTACGCGCGGCAGCGTTTCAGGCGGTTGATCCCGCGACGCTCGAATCCGATCCACCTCGTCAGGGATCGTGCACCCGATTCGGTAAACCCGATGGGAAGTTCCTTCCGAAGGTCTCCCCTGATCAACTGTTGCCGGACCCAGATCTCCTGGCGTTCCCGCTTCTGCCCATCGGCAACAACCGCTCCAGCCAAGCCCATCGACCGCTGGCCACATCACGCGCCCCGCCCCCGACAAGGGGCAACGTGCCATGCCAGGCCAGGCGCCGGCGAGACAGCGCCCAGTGGCCCCACAAGCTGACGCATGGAGCAGAACGGTCCGATCGCCCTTGACCTCAGCCTCCAATCATTCGCTACAGGCCACAGAAGCTGCAGTTCAGAGGCACCACAGCTCACCTCCCCGCTCTCCTGCCCCTATACAGAGGACAGCCGCTGGCGCGCATCCGCTAGGCTGTCCCTGGTCAGCCGTTGGTACGTCGCGTTGTCTGCTCAGGTGACAGGGCAGAGAGCGTCGCACCACGTCCGACCAGCGGGCTTGTGATCCTCGTCGAAGATCCGCAGCATGGGTTTTCCACAAGGTTTTCCACAAGCCCCGGCCTTCGTAGCTCAGGGGATAGAGCACCGCTCTCCTAAAGCGGGTGTCGCAGGTTCGAATCCTGCCGGGGGCACCAGGCCTGACCAGGCCATATGAATCGAACACCCCCCCCGGAATGATCTCCGGAGGGGGTGTTTTCGCGTGTACGGGGACAGAACGGGGACACGGTGTTAGGCGGCACCCTCCGCGTCCTCTGCGGGGACTGCCCGGGGGCCCTGGGGCTGCTCGCCTGCGGCCTGCTCCCCCTGCTGTGCTGCCTTGCGCGGGACAAGGGCCACGGGCGCGTCCGCGGCTTCAAGTTCGAGCTGCGGAAGGACGCTGGTGTAGGTGTCGGCGGTCAGCCTGTACGAGGAGTGTCCGAGCATCACCTGGATGGTCTTCATGTGGACGCCGGCGGCGAGGGAGAGCGTCGCGGCGCAGTGGCGCAGGTCGTGCAGGCGGATCGGTGGGAGGCCGAGGTCTTTGTTCTGGATGAGCCGGCTGAAGACCTGGGAGAGGTACTCCGGGTGGTACGGGCGGCCGTCCTCCCACGTGAAGACGCGGCCGGAGTCGACGTAAGGCCCGTACTTCTTGGGCTCCTTGCGGTGTTTCTCCTCCCACTCCGCGCGCTCGACCTGCTGGCGTCGCCGCCAGAAGAGCAGGAGTTGGTGGGTCTGGCCGTCGAGGCGGACCGTGCGGGCTCCGCTGTCGCTCTTGGGGGTGTCCTCCCAGACGTCATAGGAGGCCGCGACCAGTTGCTCGCTGATGTGGACGGTGCCGACGGTCATGTCGGTCTCCCTCCAGGGCAGTCCGCAGGACTCGCCGCGGCGGGTTCCTCGGAAGACCATGAGGTGGAACATCGGGTAGAGGCGGTGCTCCGCGACTCCGTCGAGGAAGGCGCCGGTCTGTTCGGCCGTCCAGACCATGACCGGGCCGGGCTTCTCGCCGGTCTCTTGCCAACGGGCGACACGCTCGTCCGTCCACACGAGGGGCTTGGGCGGGGTGTACTTCGGCAGGACAAGGTACTGGGCCCAGTTGTCGCTGATGAGCTTCTCGGTGCTCTTGGCGTAGTCGAGGGCGGCGCTGAGCTCGTTCTTCATCTTGAGCTGGACGCCAGGGCCGGTGATGTACCGGGGCTTCCTGCGGGCCTCGCGGAGTTTCTCCTTGGCCGCGTTCCAGCGCCGCCGGAGTTCGGGCGGGCGCGGTCGGGAGGCCTGCTTCCAGGCGTGCCGGGCGGCCTCGCACTCCCCCTTGGCCAGCTCTGCGGCGTCCTGATTGGCGGCGTGCTGTTCGTTGTCGCGCCAGATCTGCTCGAACATCTCCTGGAGGTGCCGAGTGCGTAAGTCCCGCATCTTGATGTGACCGAGGTTCGGGATGAAGACGCGGTGGATGTGGTCGTCGTACGTCTTCCAGGTGGACCGCTTGAGGTCGACCCGCTTGCTGAACCAGCGGAGCAGGAACTGCTCGAAGGTCTCGTCCGAGAGGACGTCGACGCCACTCTGCGCCTGGTCCCAGATCTCCTGGGCCTTCTCCTCGGCCTTCTTCTTGGTGAGGAAGCCGCCCTTGCGCGGGCGGCGCCGCTTGCCCTTCGGGCCCGGCGGCAGCTCAAGGTAGTAGTACCAACTGCCGTGGTCCCGCTTGCCGAGGTCGGGGCAGGCCGCGCCGAGCTCCGTCATCTTCGGTCTGCCCTGGTCGTCGAGGACGAGTGATCCGTCCTCGTTGGTCGTGGGCCCCTTGCAGTAACAGCGTCTGTAGATCGAGCCCTTGAACACCGTTCCCCTCCTGTGTGTCGCATGAGCAGCCACGCAAGCGTGATCATATGTGGAGACAGATAAAGAGTCTCCCTACTTGTTGCGAGGCAGATGCACCAAGTGCCTTGGTTTGCCCAGTGATCACGGCCTGTCGCGCCGATGGGGGCGACCGGCCAGCGAGTGGGATCTTGTTCGGTCGCCCGAGGAGAACTTAGACTCCGCCGGCACTTCCTGGGAGGCGCGGGGCGGAACAGGAGAGTCTGAGCATGCGAGAGCGAAATGATCCGGCCACCCGACGGTTTCCGACGGCGACGGTGCACGTATGACGCGGGACGAGGTTCTCGCGCTGCCCGTGACAGTCGATGTGCTGACAGCCGGCAGGGCGTTCGGCTTCAGCAGGAACACGACCTACGAGCTGATCAAGTCCGGCGACTTTCCCGTACCCGTGCACCCGTACGGCAAGGGCAAGCGCAGGGTGCTCACTTCGGAGCTGTGGGAGGCGCTGGGGATGCGACCAATGGATTGACTCGGGGGGATCGCTCAGATTCGGCCCCGTCACGTCTCACGTTTCCCACTCGGGCGTGATCGTCGGCCAAGAACGCGCGCGGGCCTCCGTCTCATGGACACGAGGCGAAGGCCCGCTCATAGATGATTACTGCTGGTCAGCCCTTCGGCGACCTTCCACCAAAGCGCCGACGAGAGCAGCAGCAGCAGTGAGCCATTCAGGGCTCACACCGGCGCGCCCGAGCACAATCACCGTGATCGTCACCGTAACCACGACGATGTGCCACCCCTTCACGCCGTGTGCCGGGCCCTCGCCTGGGGCATCCACACAGTGAGGTACTGTCACGTACTTCTCCTCTCAGGTTCGCCTGGGAATGGGCCTTGGCGCGTTTGGTTGGGAAGCCAGGAACACGCGCCGGGGCCCTCTTCATGGGACACCCAAGTCATCCCCGGAGGGAACGGACAACAAGCGTGACCTGACCATCGGTGCCGGTGCACAGGGGGCGCACGACCTCATTAGCCGGGGCAAGGCTCACGGCTGTTACACGTGCTCCGGAACTCCCCGGTAACCGATCTTCCAGCTGTACAGTCCGCCGTGCAGCGGCTGAACTTGGTTCACAACCGAGGTCACATGTCGGGCTGACAATGCTGCGTTTTGGCATACCCTGTCCAGGGGAGCAGGGGGATCGGGCTGGAGAGAACATGAGGGCTTACGGTCACGAAACAGACGGCGTCACCGCAGTTCCGGAGGAGGCCGCCCATTTGGTGGCGGCGGCCAAGCGTCTCCTTGAGGAGAAGAAGACGCTCAGGGAGACCGCGGAGTGGATGACGGAGAACGCGGGGCCCACGGTGTCCGGGCGGCCCTGGGCGCCGACGACGCTGCGCCGCCGTCTCCGGAATCCGGCGATCGCCGGCCTCAGGGAGAACGCCGAAGGCCAGCTGGTTCGCGGGCCTGCCGAGCCGTTGGTCGACCGCGAGACGTTCGACGCGCTGCAGGAGCTGTTCGAAGGCAACCAGAACAGCCAGGGCAGCAAGCCCAGGTTCGTGCACTACCTGTCCGGCGGCCTGGCGACCTGCGCCCTGTGTAAGCAGCCGCTGGTGCCGCGCTCGACGGCGAACGGGGGGCGCGGATACGTCTGCGAGAGCGAGGGCTGCGGCAAGGTGCGGATCTCCGCCGAGCCCTTGGACGAGTACGTCGGCGAACGGGTCGTTGCCCGGCTGGCCACCCCGGCACAGCTGAAGCGCCTCGCCGCGATCCGGGACCGGTTCGCGGCGGACGCCCGGGAGGCTGAACGGTTCCAAACGGAACTCCGGGGCCACAAGGAGGAGTTGGCCAAGGCATACGGTGCCAAGGAGCTGAACCTGGGCGAGTTCAGGGCGGCCAAGGCCGCCTTGGAGAAGCGGCGGGGCGAGGCGATGGCGGCCGTACGGCGGGGCAAGGCTCTCGACGAACTGCCGGAATTGACCCCGCAGGGCATTGAGACCTGGTGGAACGAGACGGCTGGTCGTGAGCAGCGCCGGAACCTGGTGCAGCTCACCGTGCGAGAGGTACGCGTGGGCCCGGCTACGGTGCGTGGGTCCCGGAAGTTCGACGAGGGTCGGTTCGAGATCTTTTGGCGGTAGCGGTTCCAGCCTTTGAGAGGCGGCTGGGCAGCCGTGCTCAGCAGACTGTCCAGTCCTGATCTGCTCCCGCACAGGTTGCTGTCCCGATGCCGGGCGTCTACGTCTACTCCAGTGCACCGGCGGCCGCGTCGATGAAGGGGTTGATCAGCAGTAGATAGGCGCGCCGTGTCTCCTGGAACTCCATCCGGTTCTCACGACTGGCGTTCTCAACTACAGCCGCAAAAGCGGTGACGAGGATGCCCGACATGGTCACTACGTTCGTTGCCGCAACGACAACTGCGGGAGGGCCCTCCAGAGCGATCAGGGTCGCTGCCCGGCGCAATTCTTGACGTCGTTCACGGAGAGCGACTAGAGCACTTGCCGGCTCGGGGGACACAACGACTCCATCAAGTCCTCCTTCGATGGCCTGCGCCCGCTCGATAAATTCCAGGTATGCGGCTCGCCGCTTCTCTCGGATACCGTCACGGCGTTGTGCCGCTGTCGCGGCATCGACCTGGATCCGAGCAGCGGAAGCGTTGCCTCTGCTGGTCAGCCAACTCGCCAGCGAACTGGCCACGATGGCCGTCACGCTGGTGAGTCCGGCGACGAACAACGAGTTGTCAGGCATGCCGAGGAGTCTGTCCACGAAGACTCTGCGACAGTCAACCCGGCGAAGACACCGCCAGCCACAAGGGCTCCGAGCATCGCACCGGCCGCCACCTGACCGATCGTGTGGTCGCGCAGTGCGACTCGCGACCAGCCGATGAGCGGGACCAGCAGAAAGGCCCCCGCCCACCAGGCGTTGATGCCGACGGCCAGGATCGCGACCGCTCCGGCCGAGACCGCGGTATGCACGCTGATCTTCCAGAACGCCGTCACTGGCAGGATCGCCCCGAGGGTGGCCAGCATTGCCACCACCATGGCGGTCATCTGTACGGGTGCGTCGAGCAGCACCATGGCCGCGATAGCGATGCCGACGGACGCCATGATCACGGGTATGAGGTGCATACGTCGCTCGCGCTGCCCGACGTGACGGTCCTGCCAACGGCCGGAGCGTATGCCGTACTTGATGTACGCCATGGGGATCACCGCAGCGAAGACGATCGCGTGGGCTGCCCAGGCCAAACCAGCGAATGTGTTCTCCTGGGCGGCCCCGAGGACGAGGCATACGGCGAGGATGACGTTCTTGGGTTCCAGGCCGTCGGTGATGGCGCGGGCGGTGCGGTGCTCGGCTGCGGGGATCGTGGTCACGCTGGCTTCCTTGTGGGGACGATACGGGCTTCGAGGGTGTCCATGAGCGGGGAGTGGTAATGGCGGGCGACGCGGGCGAGCCAAGTCGCGTTGGTGTCAAGGTCGTTGCCCATACTCAGCAACGGCACGGCCAGGGGGCTGTCGGCACGGGGCTCGTCGTCAGCGCAGCCGCGGCGGCCGGTGCGTAGGCAAAACGCCTGCGCTGCGGCCTCGGCGTCTTCTGTCCGCAGCCCGCAGGCGTGAGCGGCCTGCAATGCTCGCCTCGGCAGGTCCGCCGTGATCCAGGGGAGAACCTCGAGAGCGGAGTCACCGATGGCGAGCACTCGTTGGTCCAGCCGCCTCCACAGATCACGCACGTTGTACCTGTCATGGGATCGGGACGGCGCTTCAGCAAGGATGCGGACAACAGCTTCGGCGGGCAGGACGGAGACCAGTTCCTGCCACAAGGACCGCAGGGCGATCAGCCGATGCCGGCGCCGGACCAGGTGGGCGGCGTTCTCCCAGCCTCGGACCGAGACCCCGGCCAGGATCAGTCCGATGGCCACGACCTGGACGAGGCTGGAGACCTGGTCGACGGTTTCCGCGGACATGGGGTACGCGACGCCTGTCAGGCCGTAGACCAAGTAGCTGCCCCGGAAGAGCGAGTAGCCCACGCCGATCCAGCACCCCAGGGACATCAGGTACATGCACGCGCTGAACATCCGCTGCCCGGAGCCTCGCGCGGCCCGGGCCGCCACCGCGCACAGCGCCCCGGAGAAGGCCAGGGCCAAGGCCATGGTGCCGAGATAGGCGGCTAAGTACGCGGTCCCCGCTAGGTGGCCCGACTGCGCCTCGATGAAGTTCCGGTTCCCGTCGTCCTCGACCACGGCGGGCGCGGTGAAGGGGAACAGCGCGCTGGCGGCGGCGATGGCGACGACCGCGGTGAGCGTCCGCGGACGTGTCGTCGTCAGCCTGCGCCACCATCGGCGGGGCCCTGCCTCGGTTGCGATGGAGTCCACCCAGCGCCACAGGAGGACGGAGCTGAGGATCAGTGCCAGGTGTTTCACCAGTACGGCTAGGTCGCCCACCCCTGTCCACTTGGGGACGACGCGTTCGAGATAGCTCAGGCGCAGCGTCGCTGCGCACGCGAGCAAGACCAGAACGGTCCACAGTTCGCGTTGGCCACGGGAGCCTCGGAGGTAGCGAATCCTCCATAAGCACCAAGCCCATAACGGGACGATCGTGAACAGGGCTATGACGTCGTCTCTGATCATGTGAGGGGTCTTCACCTGCCAGTCAGAGGCTGCGGTGCAGCCGGTCGAGCAACGGATCTGCGTTTCGGCCGGAGTTGCGGAGTTCGGCGCTCTGGCGGAGAAGCGCCGCGAAGGCCTCGGCCTCGTCCTCGCGTTCGGTGTACAGCGGATCTCGGGAACGGCTGGGAGCACGCGTACGAACGCCCAGGAGGTCACCGGCGAGGAAGGCCGGCGACAACCACGTGAACGTCTCCGCCTCCTCCGACCCGACCGGCTTCTCGCCCACGGCTACGACAGGAAGCGGTGGGTGGCCGAGGAACTGGTGACCGAGCTCGTGGGCGTACGTGTGCACCGCCTGCGTACCGGCCGCCTCCGGCGCCACCCAGATGTGGTCCGCCTCGCCAGTCGGCCACCACAGGCCGCACGGGCGCTGGAGGCCCGGCGGGAACGGCTCGCGGTGCAAGATCAGGGGCCGGTGATGGTGCGCGACGGCGGCCTGGTGGAGCGTCTCGAGCGTCAGCGGATACGGGACCGGGAAGTCGGCAAGGGCTTCGGCGCAGCGCTCACGGGAGGCGGGTCCTAACACGGACGGCACACACCGCCCTTGGCCAGGGATAAGTGGGAGATGGTCACTTGAGGCATCCAGGAACGTCGGCGTTCAGCTCTGGGACTTCTGCATCTTGTGCAGGCTGGAGATGAACTCCATGGCAATCTTCAGGCCGTTGGAGTCCAGCCGGCGGGCGCTGCGCGCCAGCATCCGGATCCCCTCGGACTCCTCTTCCACCTGACGGGTCACCTGCTCCGTGTGCTCTCGACGCACGTCCATGAGCCTGTTCGCCTCGGCAGCGACGGCCTCGTACGCGGCGGAGCCCTCCTTGAAGGCGTCCAACGGCACCTGGAAGAAGGCCGCGATGTGCGCGACCTTGTCGAACGACGGCTGAGGACCACCCGGTGCGCGCAGCTTGCGGATCGTCTCGTCGGAGATCGCATGCCTGCCCGCACGTCGGTTTATGGCGGCCGCGACTTCGGTGTTGGTGTACTCCACACCGTTACGACCTGCCCCCGCGGCCTCGAACAGCAGGTTCAGCATCCGGGCGCTGAACGACCACTCGTCAACGGCAGCGTCATCAGGCCGTATCACGCACAACTCCTCTGTCGGACGATCGCACGAGCCACATGATAGCCGCCAAGCACAGATATTTGGTTGGTAAATCCTCAACCACCAAAGATTCTTGACAGAACGTGAAGGAAATGTGTTGGATCCGTAGCGCAGCCGAACGGTCCTGTTCCTGTCAAGTGCCAGGCGCACATACGCGCCACCAGGCAGCCGACAGCGACGAGCCGAACACCACCTCCAGCGACGCCTCCTGCCGGCCAAGGGACCCTCGATGCGAGCCAGCGACAATGCACCCGCCGGGTTACCGGGAGTACCCGATGGCGCCGGATCACAGAGGGCACCAGAGGTCGACCCCACGGACGAGGACAGTCGGCGAGATCTGGAGATCCTGAAGATCCTCATGGGTGCCGACATCGATCTCGATCGAGATCCCTTCGACTCCACATGTGTTAAAGGAGAGGAATGCCCTTTAGGTAAGTAGACTTCGCCGGATCAAATTAAATAACACTTGACGTTCAAGATCGATTGACAATAGTATTTAGTCATCACCTCAAAGGAACTCACCCTGCGAGACCAAGAGTGCGAGGAGTCATCGACATGAACGTCACCGAGGCGAACATCCAGGTCATTGCGATCCCGCTCGCGGACATCGAGCCCAATCCCGACCAGCCCCGCAAGTTCTTCGACGAGACCAAGCTGGAGGAGCTGGCGGCGCAGTTCCGCTCGGTCGGCCAGCTCCAGCCGATCGTGGTCCGGCCGGCCGGCGACAAGTTCCAGATCGTCATGGGCGAGCGCCGCTGGCGTGCGATGCACCTGGTGGAGGATGCCGAGACGATCGAGGCCAAGGTCGTCGGCAGCGTGGACGACGAAGAGGCGTTCGTGATGGGCATCTCCGAGAACATCGGCCGTGCGGACATGACGCTGATGGAGGAGGCGCAGGCGTACGCGGACCTGGTCGGGTTCGGGTACATGGCAGAGCGCATCGCGGAGATGTTCGGCAAGACCACCGACTACGTGCGGTGGCGGATGGACCTGCTGAACCTCACGACGGACATCGCGGAGCTGGTTTCCGAGGGGAAGATCAAGGCGGACTTCGCCTGGTACCTGTCGAAGCTCTCGCCGGCGAACCAGAAGGTCGCCGTCACCCGGTACATGAAGGGCGACTTCAGGACGGAGACGGACGCCTCCACCTTCGCGCAGGCGCTGCGGATGAAGGAGAACCAGGAGGGCTTCTTCTCCGAGAAGGAACTGTCGGAGAAGGAGAGGGAGGACAAGGCGAAGGAGCGCAAGCAGGCCAAGGGCAAGGTCGACCAGGTCGAGCGGGCCGGCGCCTTACTCGAGGAACTGGCGAAGCTCACGCCGACGGAGCTGGCGGACCTGTTCGAGGGCGAGGTCGGCAAGCACCTGGACGCGGTGGACCGGGTACGGAAGGCGGCGGCAGAGACGGCGAAGAAGCTGCGTAAGGCAAAGGCGATGTCCGAGGCGAAGCAGCTAACGGTACGTCCGGAGCTGGAGGTCGAGCCGGAGGCGGAGGATTTCGAGGGCGAGGAGGAGCCGAGCGAGGTCGAGATCGCGGAGGCCGCGGCCGAGGAGCCGTCGGAGGCAGAGCTCGAAGTCGCTGCGTGACCCCGTGACGCATCCGCGCGATGGCCGGGACCCGACTGCGGGTCCCGGCCGTTTCGTGTCGGCGAAACCTTGGGCCAGCGGGGCCGGGATGGGGCGATCGTGAGGTGCAAGTGGGGCGGCGCGCGCGACACTCAAAGATAAAACAATATTAGCCAGTCGAATCAATCGACGATAGAATGTTATTGGCGACAACTCGGTCCCGCACCACCTGATCTACGGCGCTGCGGGACCGCACGAAGGAGGAACGTGTTCGAACTGTTCACGCACAGATATCAGGGCTTCGAGCCGTCGATGGGCGTGCCGGTGCGCATCACCCTGGGCGCGCCACGTTGGACCCTGCCGTACACGCTGGAGCATCGGGTACCGGAGGCCGCACCGAGCCGCGAGTACTTCGGGGCCGCGCGACCGGCGTACGAGGCGGCGTATGTGGCCCAACTGGACGGACATGGCGTCGAGTTCTTCGCCTCCCGCTTCCAGGACATCGCGGTAGCGGCCGGGGACCTGCGCCTGGTGCTGCTCTGCTTCGAGAACCTGTCGAAACCGGAGCAGTGGTGTCACCGGCGAATGTTCGCCGAGTGGTGGCAGGAGAAGACCGGTGCAAGGGTGAGGGAACTCGGACCACTCGGGCCGGCCTACGAACAGGGGACGTTGCTGTGAGCGAGAAGCAGAGACCCAACTGGGCGGAGATGAGACCCGAGGACTTCGAGGCGCTACCGCAGCCGAAACCGGCGCCACCTGGCCAGATGGAACTGTTCGAGCCCGGGCCGGGCAGAGCAAGGATGAAGCCGAGGACGCAGCCGGACTGCCCGGTCGGGACGCCGAGCCTGCTGGACATCGCCGATACAGAGGCATAGCAGCCAACACCCCAGCTCCTCCGGGGTACCAGCCCATGTGGCGGGGTGGCGCCACACCCGCCACATGTGTTGTGACAGTTGAAAGTCTGATACCTTTCAACTGCTGGCGAGACGATCTTCCGGATCAGCCTCGCCACGCGCCGGTAGTGCACCTGGCAGCACGCCCCGCCCCCGGCGGGGAGGAGTCCGTTCGAGTCGGGCCCGGCGCTCGAGGACGCGTCCGCACAGGCACATGGTGCGGAGCCGATCAGCCAAGGAACCATCCCCTCCAGGCGTCCCCCGCGCCTCCTGGTTCCCAGGCGGTCCGGCATGGCAGGACCAGCCCCCTGCCCCTCCGGGCCCACGTCCTTCTCGTTCAACTCCGCGCAGGGGAGGCAGTGTTGTTCCACGGCTCGATCCCCGCGGACCTCCGAGCGATCATCCACGAGCATGCGGCCACCTGGCGTGGCCAGGCCGAGGACGTCTACGTCGGCTGCTCCGGCAACTTCACCATCGAGCGCGTACTGCACGATTCAGGGTTCCGGCTGCACGGATGTGACGTGCAGCTGTACTCGTCAGCGATCGGCTGGTACCTGGCCGGGCAGGAACTTCCCATCACCATCCGTCCTGAGTCGGCCGACGAACTCAACTGGCTGGTCCCGTACTTGGACGGCCGAGCTGGCACGCTCGCGGTGGTACTCCTCGGCTCCCGTTTCTTCCAGTGGCTCGGGCGCGGCGACCATCCGTACTACGGTCGGATGTTGGCTGCGTACCGGCAACAGTTCCCGGAGCTGCACGCGAAGACGGTCGCGAAGATCGAGGCACTGCCGCTGCGACTCGCGTCGTACGCTCCGATGGACGTGAACCGGTGGCTCGCCGAGCGGGTGCCGGCCGATGTCCCAGTCGTCGCTTTCCCTCCGTTCTACGCGGGGGACTACGAAGGCCAATTCGCGGCGCTGGACCAGCACTTGGCGTGGCCGGCGCCGGAGTACCCGACACTGGACGACGCGGCGAAGCAGACGCTGATCGAGCGCATCACCGACCGGCCGCACTGGATGCTCGGGCTTCACTTCGAGGTCGAGGAGCTGGCCGAGCACCTGCGCGGCCAGGTGCAGACGGCCAACCGCGGCTTGCCGATCAACGTGTACTCGTCCGTGCCGCGCTCGCGGATCGTACGACCGAAGCAGCGCCTGGAACCTGTGCGCGCCCCGCGGCTCCTACCGGGCCGGCGCCTCGGCGACGCACTGACGCTCGCCCAGCTGTCGATGGGGCAGTTCGCGACGCTGCGCTCCCAGTACATGAACCCCAACATCCGCCCGGGCACACCGACGATGGCGCTCGCGGTGCTGGTCGACGGGGTCGTGGTGGGCGCGTTCGCGTTCTCGACGCCGAAGTACGACCCGCACAACGTGTACCTGCTCTCCGACTTCCCGGTCGCCCCGACGTCGTACGGCCGACTGGCGAAGCTCGTGCTGCACGCGGCGCTGTCGACGGAAGCACAGTTCCTGGCCCAGCGGACCATGAACACCCGCCTGACCCGGCTGAACACGACGGCCTTCACTCAGCGGCCGGCGTCCATGAAGTACCGCGGACTCCTGCGCCTGAACTCCCGCAAGGACTCGACCGACCCCGCCTACCGCTACCAGCTCGACTACGGCAGCGAGTTGGGACGCTGGTCGCTGGCCGACGGGTTCGCCGAGTGGAGCCGCAAACACGGACACACCACTGAGGGACTCCAGGAGGACACGGCCCGGTGACCCCGCTCAGCAAGCCCCGCATCGTCGAGGGCGACCCGCGTGACCTGACCCTGCTGGACGTGAACGCCCGCTTCATGCGGCACGAGCAGTTCCAGCGCCTGGTGACGAACATCCGCGGCGACGGACACCTGACGTCCACACCTCTGGTGTGGAACGACGCCGACTCCGGCCGCCGCATCGTCCTGTCCGGCAACCACCGTACGAAGGCCGCCATCGAGGCCGGCCTCTCAACAATCTTCTGGCTGGAGGTCACCGACCCACTCCCCCGCCAGAAGCAGATCGCGCTACAGCTGTCCCACAACGCGATCGCGGGCGAGGACGATCCGGCCACCCTCAAGGCCCTGTACGAAGAGCTGGAGGACGTCTCCATGCGCCTGTACTCCGGGCTGGACGACAAGACGCTCGACCTGCTGGATGAGGTGAGCGTGCCGAGCCTCGCGGAGGCCAACCTGGACTTCGCGACAGTGCAGATCGTGTTCCTGCCGGAGGAGAAGGAAGCCGCGGAGCGAGCGCTGGAAACCGCCCGGAGGACGGCGTCCGCCGATGCCCGCTGGCTCGCCCACATCGAGCAGTACGAGAGCGTGTTGGACGCCCTCGACACGACGAGGGGCGCGCACAACATCGGCAATGTCGCGTCTGCGTTCGGGATCGTCCTGGCGATCGTGGAGCGACACCTCGGCGAACTCGCCGAGGGCTGGTACGACCCCGATGAGCAGGCCGCGACGCGCAAGGGAACGGCGCCGATCGAAACGGTGCTCGCCACGCACACCATGCCGACCGACGCAGCTGCCGTAGTCCAGCAGGCCATCGACCGCATGGAACGGGACGGCGACATCGAGGCCGGCCAGCGGTGGCGGGCTCTGGAGCTGTGGGCTGCTGACTATCTGGCAGGCGGAGGCACGCAGTGAACCTGGCCAAGGACTCCTCTTCGTGGGAGCGCACGGTCGCCGTCACTCCGCTGCCCGACTCGGTACGTCGCGACGCAGCTCTCCAAGTAGCCGCCCGCTCCGACGGCAGCGCCGATTGCCGGGACCTGCTGGAGCACCTCGGCCTGTTCGATCCGGCTCTGCGCAGCATGTCGAGTTGAAGCAAAGACATCCAGGCACCAGGAGTGAGCGGGAGAGGGCAGGCAGACCGGGCAGGAGAGCACCGAGCGGATGGCGGAAAGCGCCGAGGCATGGGAGCGGCAGCCGGGCGAATCGACCGCCGCCTGGGAGGCGTTCGCCTGCTACCGCGATCTCGGCCTGTCCCGCAGCATCGGCAAGGTCGCCGAGCGACTGTCGAAGTCCCGCACGCTCATCGAGCGTTGGTCGACGGCTCACCGCTGGGTGCTGCGCGCCGAGGCATGGGACCGAGAGCAGGATCGACTCTGGCGCGCCGAACAACGCCAGGCCGCCCGAGAGGTCGCGCGCAGACACGCCCGCCTCGCATCGGCCGCCCAGTCGAAGATCGTCGTCCAGCTGCAACAGCTGGACCCCTCTCGCCTCAGCCCCTCTGACGTGATCCGCTGGCTGGAGGTCACGATCCGCATCGAGCGCCAGGCGTACGGCATGGACCTGGCGGAGGCCGCCGCCCGAACCACGGGCACGGAGACGGCGGACGTCTCCGGCCTGACGGACGAAGAACGCCGCGCCCGCATGGAACAGCTGCGACGCGAACTCGAGGCGCGCATTGGCACATTGGGCGGCGACCAGACGTGACCGCCGACCCGCCGACCGCGTTCCCGGACCCGGCGCGCATGTCCGATGCCGAGCTGCAGGCCGAGGTCTCCGCACTGATCGAGGCCGACGCAACCTCGGCGCGCCGCTGGGCCTGCGACCGCCCCACCTGCGACGGCCTCCCGCACACAGGCTGGTTGCACCACCACGCCCGCGCCACACAGCGACTCCCCGAAGGCAGCTGGGCGGCATGGATGATGCTGACGGGCCGCGGCTGGGGCAAGACGAAGTCGGCCGCGGAGGCGGTCCGCGCATGGACGGCCACGCCCGGCACGATGATCGCGGTCGTCGCGAAGAACGCCACTCTGGTCAAGGAGATCTGCTTCGAGTCCCCCAAGTCCGGCCTCCTGGCGGTCATTCCGCCCGAGGACATCCGCCGCTACAGCCCCGGCAACGGCCTCACCACCCTCCGCCTGAAGAACGGCTCGGCGATCTACGGCTTCGGCGCCGAGACCCCGGACAACCTCCGCGGCTTCGCGTTCGACAAGGGCTGGCTGGACGAGTACGCGGCGTGGAACCGGCACACTGCCCAGTCGGTCTACGACATGCTGTGGTTCTGCCTGCGCGAGGCCCCGAGCCCACAGGTCGTCATCTCCACCACACCGAAGCCGCTCCCCCACGTCAAACGCCTGGTCGAGCGCGGCCGACGCCCCGGCTCCACGGTGGTCCTGACGACGGGCCCCACCGAGGACAACCGCGCCAACCTCTCCCCCGCCGCCCTCGCCGAACTGGACTCCGAGTACGGCGGCACGCGCCTCGGCCGCCAGGAACTCGACGGTGTCCTCTTGGAGGACGTCGAGGGCGCCCTGTGGAAGCAGTGGATGTTCGAGGTCGAGGGCTTCCGTGTCGCCCGCCATGCGGTCCCGCCCCTGGAGCGCTTGGTCGTCGCCGTCGACCCGGCGGTCACCACCACCGACAGCGCGGACTTCACCGCCTTCACCGTGGCCGGCCGCTCCTACCCGCTGGAGCAGATGTACGGCGACCGCCGCCCCCGCGGCTACGTCCTCCACGCCGAACAGGACCACTACACCCCGACCGCCGCGATGCGCCGGGCTGCGGCGCTGTACCACGAGCACCAGGCCGACTGCGTGGTCATCGAGGCCAACAACGGTGGCGAGTACCTCCCCGCCCTCCTCACCGAGGTCGACCCCACGGTCCAATGGCTCATCGTCCACGCGACCCGTAACAAGCGCGCGCGGGCGGCCCCGGTCGCGATGCTCTACGAGCAGTCCCGGATCAGCCACGTCGGCTCGCCCCGTGCCTTCGCCGCGCTTGAGGAGCAGATGACGACGTACGTCGGTGCCTCCGAGCACGAGGAGAAGTCCCCCGACCTCCTTGACTCCTGTGTGTGGGCGCTTACTGATCTCTTCCTGGACAACTCGGTGTCAGGCGCCCCCGGCGAGGCTACAGACCGGCGCCTCACTGGACGCCGGTGACCGGCGACCCTGACAGAGACGGTTGATGTCAGACCTCATCCACTACTGTGCGTGCCGCATACCGCATCCATCTGCTCCAAGCCGTCCCGCCCACGGGCGGTGAGTTCCCGGGCCGCATAATCGCTCGGGTGAGCGACCTGCCCGTTCCCCTGCCGCCCGGAGCTGCACCCGCGAGTGCTCCTGCCTGGCTGTCCCACGATGCCCTCCGCTGGGCGGATCCTCGGTTGCCGCGCTGGGCGGAGCCTCGGTGGCCGGCACTGGCGCTGCTGCTGACCGTGATCGCGGCGATCCTCCTGGAACCGGAGCAGCCCTGCACGGTGGCGGCCCCGTGCGGGCCCGACTGGCTGGGCATGATCCAGATGGGCCTCGCCGTGGTGCAGCTGCCGTGGTACTTCCGGCTGCCGGAACTCACGCTCGTCTCGGGACCGGTGCTGGCGGTGCTCGTGGCGGTGGAGGAGTTCCCCCTGCCCGGCACCGCCGAGGCCGCCAACGCCGCAGTGATCGCGGCACTCGCCTTCGGATGGGCCGCATCGTGGCAGCGGCTCGCTCTTCGGCGGCGGCAGCGGCACCTTGCCGAACAGGCCGCCGCAGGGGTACGGCACCCGCTCCCCGAAGACATCGGTCCGCTGCGGCGAGGACTCGTCCCCGTCGCTGCCGGGTTCGTGCTGTGCGCCGTGGCCGGTGTGGCTGTCGGCCTGGGCCTGCGGGGTGTTCACGAGGACGAGCAGCGGGCCGCGAAGGCGGAATCGGTGTCGGCCGTCGTCATCGGTCATGGCGAGGACACGCTGCGCGTCCGCGCCTCCGACGGCTCGAAACGCACTGTCGACGCCGCCTACCCCGACGACTACGACACCGACAGCGCCGTGATCCTCCTGTCCGACGGCGACTGGAGCCGCCTGGCCGCCGAGCCGTACGACGCCTTCGGCTGGCAGCTGCTCACCCTGGCCGCCGGGCTGCCGGGGCTGACTCTCCTCGCTGTCGGTGTCCTGGCCCGCCGCCGGGCCGCCGCGCTGCGTCGTGCGCCGGTCCCCGTGCTGCGGGTGCTGCAACGGGTGGACCACAACGTCGACACCTGGATCTACGCCGCCGACGACACCGCTGGCCGTACGCCGCTGCTGCGCTGCCTGGCCTACCCGGTCATCGACGACGAGGCCGGTGAGGACAGCCCCGCTGACGACGAGGACGAGGACTGGCCCGATGTCGACACCCGGCTGCGGGAGGCAGTGCTGTACGGGCCGCCCTACGACGTCGGTGAGTTGGTGATCGTCACCGCCGACTGGGACGGGAACCGGGCGGTCCTGCTCACATCCGGTCCGGTGCGGTTGCCGAAGGGAGATCAGGGGCCGGAGCTCGAACGGCCGGTGGAGGATGTCGTCGAGCAGCGGGATCCGAAGCTGGTGGAGCGAGCCGCGGTGTCGATGCGGCCAGTCGCCCGTCCGGTGCGCTGGGGGCCGGGCGTGTTCACCCGGTGCTCGGCGGTGCTCGGCGCGGTGTTCGTCGCGGCTGTGATCAAGTTTGCTCTGGACGAGGTGAGGGCGGGCACCCTGGGATGGCATGTCCTGCCCCTGCTGGGGCTGGCGTTCGCGCCGGGAGGGCTGGCGGATTTCCTCAACTGGCGTGTCACCGCCGACCGTTCGGGGTTGTGGCTGGCCGGGGCGTACAAGGTCCGCCACCTGACCTGGGAAGAGCTGCGCGCGGTCGCCTACACCGGCGGTGTCCTGGAGATACGCCGCGTCGACGGGAAGACGTGGGCGCCGTCCCTGGGCTGGCCCTGGATGGAACGCCGCCTGCGCGTGCGCCCGTCGTATGTGAGAGCCGTGGAGGAGATTTCCGCCATGCACGCCCACCCGGAGCTCCGCCCCACTGAGGAGAGCCAGCCGCGCGACCGCGGCCTCCCGCTCGGCCCGGTACTTGCGGTGCTCTACGTTCTGTGGGCGGTCGCTCTCCTCATCCTGTGACGGGAGACATCAGCCCGGACGGTGCCGAAGTCGACCATCCCACAACTACCGGCCCCGCCCCGCCCGCCCCGAGGCGTGCCAGGAGGGGCATCCCGCACCGGCAAACGGCCTGCCGTTGGTAGTCCTGCAGCTCGCGCACCGCCCCATCAACACGCCGGCTGCCGGTGAAGTGCAGTTCGAGGCGCGCTGGATCTGGCGCGCACATTAGGCTCCGCCAACTTCAGAGGCCCTACAGGGAGCGGCGGATGCGACGGTGGCGCGACTTGATCATCGATACCTGGGGAGCGCTGTCCTACAAGCCGGCGTTCCGACAGGCCGCGGACCGCCGCCCCGGACGGCTCCCCGGCCATGCCGGCGCATCCTGGGTGCCGGAAGCCGACCTCCGTCGCCTTGCCGCGTACACAGTGCTCGCCGCGTACGACACGAACCAGGCAGCCGCGCTGCTCGGCGATGATGGCGCGGACCGGCGCGAGTACGGGGACCCGGCGCTCATCGTCGACCAGACGCTGACGCACCTGCTCGGTGAGACCCAGCAGATCGTCGTCGCAGGAGCAGAAGAGGCCGAGCAGGCAGCGCAGGACGCGGAGACCCTGCTGCGGGACTGGGCGGACTCCGAGCACTTCTGGATGCGGATGCAGTACGCGGAGCGCAACGCAGTCCTGCTCGGAGACTCCGTGTACCTCCTCGCGTGGTCGAGGGAGAAGGGGCGACCGGTGATCAAGACCATCGACCCCGGCTTCTACTTCCCCGTACTTCCGGACGGCGCGATCGACGCCGACGAGTATCCCGCACGCATCCACCTCGCCTGGGAGACCCCGGCCGACCCGGCGACGGGGAGCAAAGGCACGCTGCGTCGCGTCACCTACGAACTCGGCCTGATTGGCGAAGGCGAGCCGGTGACGCGCACGTACCCGTGGTCGGCGCGACCCAGCGCACTCACCTGCCATCTGACCGACGCAGAGTGGGACTTGGACCAGGTGGACCGGACGGGCGACATCGACTCCCTGTCGCTGAAAAGGGCACGGTTTCATACGAACGCGGACGGAGACATCCTCAACCACCTGGACCTGCAACTGGACTTCATCCCGATCATCCACGTACCGAACACCATCAACGGCGCCGAACACTTCGGCCAGTCCAGCCTGATGAAGGCCGCCCAACTCATCGACGACCTCGGTGCGGCCGACACCGACAGCCAGCGCGCCTCGGCCACCACCGGCTCGCCGATCATCGGCCTGTCCGGCGCCCGCCTGCCCGTAGACCGCAAGTCCGGCCAGCCGCTCCCGGTGCAGGTCGAGCCGGGCATGGTCTGGCCTCTCGGCGACAGCGGTCAGCTCACCACCGTGGACACGTCCACCCAACTCGCCGAACTCCGCTCGTACGTCGACACGTTGCGCGATCGCCTGTCGGTGGTGACCCGCCTGCCGGCCAGCGTCCTGGGCACCATGGAAGTCTCCCAGGCTCCCTCCGGGTACGCGATCCAGCTCAGCTTCGGCCCGCTGGACGCCATGGTCCGCTCCATGCGGCTGGCCCGCGTGGCGAAGTATCCGCTGCTGCTGAAGATGGTGTTGCGCCTGTACCAGGCCGGCGGGGTGCTCCCGCCAGGCCAGCAGCCGCAGGCGTCCATCGCTCTCGGCTCCTACTTGCCCGCTGACCGGGCGGGCATCCTCGACCTGGTGACCCAGGGCGTCGCGGCCGGTGTGCTGTCACTGGAGACGGGCGTACGGATGCTCGTCGACGCGGGCTTCCCTATCGATGACGCAGCGCTGGAGGTGGAACGTATTCAGAGTCGTACTCCAACAGGGGCCCAGCAAGGCCAGGTTGAAGACGAAGACGCGGATGACGAGGCAGCGTAGATACGGGGAATCTTCCCGCTGGTACGTGTGGGCAGGAACAGGACGGGTCTGGTTAGACTGCGCGCCGACGCGGGGGCGTCTGGGCGAGGAGCCCGCCGATGACCACACACCCCAAATCCGCCGAGCGGCCACCGCTGCCGCTCGCACCGCTCGGGTTCCGCCGTGACGGCCGCCCGATCCTGCCGATCCTCGGCGCCTCCTCCGGCGATCCCGGTGACCCGCCGACGGGCGATCCGGCCCCGACGGGTGACGTCGGAAACGCGACGGTGACCATCCCCCAGGAGGAGTTGTCCCGCCGCTTCGCCCGGGAGAAGGACCAGGGCCGCCGTGCGGGCGTACGCGACCTCCTCGGCAACCTCGGCTTCGACTCCGCGAAGGCCCTGACCGACTTCATCGACTCCCAGCGCCAGGCCGCGCAGGAGCGCAGAGACGCCGAACAGGCCCAACTGTCCGAAGTCGAGCGCCGCGAGCAGACCGCCGCCGAACGCGAACGGCAGGCCGAACAACGCGAGTCGGCTGCCGCGGCCCGCGAACGGGACGCCGTCCGCAGGGCACTCCTCGTCGGCCTCGGTGCTACCGGCAACGACCTGGACGACGCCGTCCTCCTGCTCAGCCGAGCCGCAGACCTCGACGCCGACACCGCCGCCCTCACCCAGGCCGCAGAGGACCTGAAGCAGCGCCGCCCCGAACTCTTCGGCCAGCAGCAGCCCCCGCCACCTCCGCCGGCCCCGCCCTCGGGTAGCCCGTCCGGCGGCATCCCGCCGCGCTCCGGCGGAACTCCATCGCGCCCCGGCTCGCTCGGCTTGGACATCGCCCGCCGCCGCGGCCACCTCAACAACACCTGACGCTCGCCCCGCAGGGACCGCGCCCCACCACCCACTCGCGGACGACGGCACCGCCCGGTGACCGTACGGACTCGCCGCTCACCCGGCCTGCCCGAAGGAACCCGGCGTGGATCTCCAGCCGATCACCTACTCCGAGTCCACCACCGCCGACCGCCCCTGGCTCGCCTCCCGGCACGGACTCGACACCCCGCTCACCGTCACCCTCGACGTCGCCAAGTTCACCAGCGGCACGCACTACAGGCCCAGCATCCTCCTCCAGCCGCGCAACACCTTCCTCGCCGGCATCCCGCTCGGCCGTATCACCGCCACCGGCCTCTACGGACCGTGGGACGAGGCCGCCAACGACGGCCGCGCCACGTTCACCGGCGTCCTGCTCGCCGAGGTCCCCTTCGCTCCGAACAGCACTCGCGCCGGGGCGACCCTGCTGTGGCACGGCGTCATTGCGGCCGCCCACATCCCCGGCGGCCTCAACCCGGCGGACATCGCCCAGTCGACCGCGCAGATCCACTTCATCTGAGGAGCCGCACCGACCATGCTCGACACCCTGCTGCGCGACATCGATGCCGCCGACATCAACGCCTTCGCCCGCACCATGACCACCCCAGCCGACTACGAGCTGACCCGCACGGTCATGCCCGAACGCCGCCTGAACTCCGTCAAGTTCCGCATCAGGAGCAGCAAGCGCCGCGTGAACGCTGCGAAGTTCCGCGCGTACGACGCCCAGACCGCCGTAGCCCGCCGCCAGGCCGAGAAGATCATCACCGAGGGCATGCTCCCGCCGCTCGGCCAGAAGCTGCTGATCGGTGAACTCGAACAGATCCTCCTCGACACCTCCCGCGGCGCCGACGCCACGGAGTTCGTCGAGCTGCTCTACGACGACGTCGAGCGTCACGTCGAGTCGATCCACAACCGCATGGAACTGGCCGCCGGCGACCTCCTCACCGACGGGATCTTCACCCTCAACGGCGAGAACGGCCTCCATCTGGAAGCCGACTTCGGCGTCCCCGCCGCCAACATGCCCACGGCCGCCAAGCCCTGGTCCGACCCGACCAGCGACCCCCTCGCCGACGAACTCCGATGGATCGAGTACCTCCGCTCCATCGGCGCCCCGCTCCCCACCCGCGTCATCACCTCGTACAAGGCCCGCGCGACCCTCGCCGCGAACAACGCCTACCGCGCGGCGTACTACGGCAGCGTCAACGGCTCCACCACCCCCACCGCGGTCCTCGCCCCGAACGAAGTCGAGGTCGTCCGCGCCCGCTACAACCTCCCGCCGATCACCGTCTACGACGTCCAGATCTCCGTCGACGACACCTACCAGCGTGTCATCCCCGAGGACCGCTGGATCCTCCTCCCGCCGAACCCGCAGTCGTGGGCGGAGACCCAGTACGGCATCACGGCGGAGTCCTTGGTCCTGTCCTCCGGCACGAACCCGGCTATCACCCGCGAGGAGGCCCCAGGCATCGTCATCACCCAGGGCTACCAGGACGACCCGGTCCAGGTCTGGACGAAGGGTGCTGCGGTCGCCATGCCCATCCTGTACGTCCCCGACATCCACATCACGGCGAAGGTCCTCTGATGCCCGCGGCCCGCACCCTCGCCGCGGCGGTCTTCGTCACCGACCCGGCAACGCACGAGACCCTGCTCCTCCAGCCGGGCACGGAGATCACTAACCCGGCGATCGCCGACCAGATCACCCACCCCGACGCCTGGGCCCAGGAACCGCCTCGCCAGCCCCGCCGCACCAAGGCCGAGACACCGTGACCCTCACCGACGCCGAATACGCCTACCTCCGCTCCGAACTGGGCGAAGCCGAACGCACTGATCTGGACACCCGCTACCAGCGTCTCGGCTCACTCCAGGCCGTGGCCACCGAGGTCCTCCGTGAGCGCAAGGCAGCACTGATCTCCGACCCTCTGGCCGTCACAGTCCAAGGGGTCGCCACCGTCAACAATGCCGAGAACGTCAAGGCACTTGAGCGTCAGATTGCGACCATCGAGGGGGACGGCTCAGCGGAAGTCGACCATCTCGCCCCGGTTCCTCTGCAGCGACGACAAGCCCGATGATCTACGCGGCGGTCTGAGTGCTGGTCCGCTTGAAGACCTGGAGACCGTGCCAGATGACGAAGTCCGCGGAGACGGCTGGCCTCCCGGGCCGGGGCGTGGCGAGGGGACGGCCGTGGAGGGTATCTATGGCCTGCCCTGCCGGACTGCGGGCTACGTACAGTTGAGATACCTGAATATCCAAGCTGGCCGTCAGACCGAGTACTCCGAGGTCGAAGAGCGTGTGGTGGAGCGCGCACAGTGCCAGCCCGTTGTTCACCTCGTCCGGCCCGTCCTGGCTGTGCCATCGGACATGGGCGGCTTCGAGCCCGACCGGGTTACGGCCCAGCGCCCCGTCGTACCCGCACATCGCGCAGGCGAAGGCGTACGCCTGCAGAACCTCCTCAGCGAAGCCGTCTCGGCGTGCCCGCTTCTTCTTCACGACCAGCTGGTACGCCGCCTCCTCGACGGAGGTCAGATCGAGACCGGCAGCCGCGCAGATGGGTCCTTCGAGAGCGGGCGTAAAGTGCTGGTCGAGTAGAAGGCGGGCTGCGCTTGCGAGAGTGGCGGGGTCGGCCAGTAGGTGCTCGATACGCGGGTGGAGCCGACCGTGAGCGCCCTGTTTGCGGAGCCAGCTCCCACGCTCGGGGGCATCTGGCTCGATGGGCTCGCCGTCGTTGCCCCGCAGGTCCCACAGATCGCGTTCCAGGTGCACGAACGGCATCGCGGCCCGTTCCCGCGCCCTCGACCGGCTCAGCACCGCAGGCCCGAAGTCGTTGATCAGGCGGCTGACCGACTCTTCGGCCTCGTCGTACGTAACCGTGGTGCTGCCGGAAGCGGTGTACCGCCCGAGCAACCACAGCAGGAGCAGCGGCTTATGAGGAGCCCGGCGGTTGCCTATCTGCGCACGACGCACCGAGCCAAGCAGGCTCAGTAGCTCGTCGACCGTCATGGCGCCACTTTGTCATGAGCGCCGCCGACAATGCGCCCGCCATCGCCAGCACCAGCACCAGCACCAGCAATTACCGGACCAACCCAGTCCAGGTCTGGACGATGGGCACCTCGATTGCGATGCCGGTCCTGTACGTCGCGGACGTTCGTTACCACGAAGGCCCTCAGCAGCTACTGGCACTCGCTCATCGGTGGCGTTCCAGAACTCGCCGACTTGCGCAATTGGTGGGCGTCGTACCATCAGGAGTCGGCAGTTCGTCCGGCTGAAGACTGCCCCGATAGAGGTGTGATGACCGCCCCGGTCGCTGTTTCCGGAGCCGATCAGCGGATGTTGTGCGCGATTTTGCTCAACCCGCCCCTGCGTCCCGCAGCGGACACGATCTCGCACCGCAATCTGCTTGCCGCGCTGCCACTGATCGGCTGCACCGAGCTGAGACTGGCCAATCTGATCGATCTCCCGTCCAAGGACCAGACGCAGCTGACCAGGCTCGTCGTGACGGAGCAGGACCTCGAAAGGTCCCGTCAGCAGCTGTCCGAGGCGATCGAGGGGGCTGATGAGGTTCTGTTCGCCTGGGGTACCGGGAGGATCACCGGTGTTGTGGGAAGACTCCTCAAGGAGCAGGCTGCATGGGTGCGTACGCACGTGGACGCCCGTGGTCTACGAAAGGTCTGGATGGTCGCTGGCACGCCGAGACATCCGTCGCGGTGGCGGCAGTTCGTCGGCCCGGAGAAGCAGCGTGTCGAGGGCAGTTCATTCGAAGAGCGGCTGGCCAAAGTGCTGACCAGTCATGAATCGAGCGCGCTCCCGTAGCAACTGCTATCTCGCCTGTCATTGGTGACTGGACAGAGAGCCGTGCGCTCGGCGACCGCGGGTCCAAGATCCTAGGCCGCCGAGCGCATCGTCTGGGCTATTCGTCCTCGAAGCCGTACTGCTCGAACTTCAGGGTGCGGGCATTTTCGGTGACGACTCGTACCTTGTCGTCCGAGTAGCCGTCCTTGCTGTGCGCCTCGATCTCCAGGCGGATACGTACCTCGGCCCCTGGAGCGGACCGCAGGTGCGGAAGGATCTCCTCGACGAACTTCGCGAAGTCACGACCGCTGCGCTCTGCATCCACTGGATATGACCCGAAGAAACGGATGTTCCGGATCGGATCCGGCTCTGGAGCAGGCGGAGTCGTTTGCCTCGTAGAGACGTCGGCGGGGCTGCCTCCACTGAACGTGTCGGCGTCATCGGCTATCGACGAATCGCTGGCTGCCCGCGCAGCGGCCTCACGTTCCGCTGTTCTACGAGCCGCCTCGGCCAGATCTCTTTCCCGCTGCTCGTTCGCCTGCTCGGGCTTGACGAGCAAAGTGGCGTCGGTTGGCAGACCGAAGGAATCCTGCATGGGCAGAGAGAGACCGACGTAGGTGCCGCTTGCTTCGTCGTATCCCTCGGCGAGCGCGAATCCCTCGGCTTCCCAGGTGATTCCCTCCGACAGGACGGACAGCACAGCCTGTTCAAGTACGGACCGGTCCCGAAGGCGCATCAAGTAGGGGTGCTTGCGGTAGTAGTTCCACAGTGCACCGAGCGAGACGTGCCCGGACTCCCAGACCGGCCGCAAGTGGGAGTTGAGATCCAGCCGGATGTTGAGCGCACCGAACACCGTGGTGAACTGCCCTGCGCTCACCAGCACCTTGGAAGCCCGTACGGCGAGCCTGTCTTCGCTGCCTTCACAGCGGATCGGACTGAGTACGTACTCCTTGTCGCCCTGTGGTTGCTTCGGCACGATCAGCCAGGTGTACGTACCCGCGATCCTCAGGTTGACCGTCTCGTCCGCCTGGGCGCAACGGCTCTCGGCGAGGCCGGCCTGCTGGGCTGTGAGGTTCAGTCCGGCTTCCCCTCGTTGCGCGTACGCGTCCTTCCATGCAAGGTAATCGCGTACGGCGTCTTCAAGCTCCTCGAGGCGCCGATCATCAGGAGCGAGAAACGCCAGCTGGTTAACGTTCACCCGCGTGGCAGTGCCGCGCTGCTTGAGGCACTTCTTGACGAACTCCAGTGCCTTGGTGTCCTTTTCCCCCTTGCTGTGGAAGAACTTGGGGTGCAGCAGGACCAGCCGGGCCTCTTCCAGGTCCGGCACGTCAGCGGTGCCGTCCGGGGCAGTGTGAACCCGAGCGAAGTCCCCGGAGGGCTGCCTCTGGGTCCGGTTGAGGCGGTCGGCGATCTCCGCCCAGACTTCCTCGGGACGGTCGCGCAGCGCCTCTGCAGCATCCTGAACATGGCGCGTGATGGACGCCTGGGTGCTGTAGTAGTAGCGCCCGCTTTCCGGGTAGAAGAACGTGGTGCGCTGACTGAGCAAGTCGAGCGCGGAGCCGAAATTCCCGATCGTGTCGCCGGGTACGGCCGTACCCAGCCACACGTATTGGCGGTCGATGCCCTTGTGATCGCTACGCAGGGTGGGCGCCGAGCCGAAGTACACCGTGCGGGCAAGCCGGCGGGTGAGCCGCCGCTGGCCGAAGGTGGTGCGCTCCTCGTCGATCCGGACGGGGACGGACCCTTCTCCGTCGACGTCAGTGGAGATGATGACCTTCCACTCGTCGTCGAGGTACTGGTTGAGCTCGCTGACGACCTTCGCATCCTGGAGCGGGATCGAGCCGGGCATGATGAGGGGCCCTGGGTCGTTCGCTGCCCACAGCGCGTGGACGACGGTGCTCATCATGCGCAGCACACCGCGGGTGCGCTGGAACCGTTCCAAGGTCGACCAGTCCTTGTAGAGGCGGTCGAAGAGCTCGGGGTGTATCGGGTAGGCAGCCTTGATCCGGTCCTCGTACGCCGGCTCGGAGCATTCGCGGGGGAACTCGCCCTGCTTCGAGCGGTAGAACTCGACGAACTGCCTTGCCACAGCGGCGATTTCAACTTTGCCGTCGGCGTCGGGCGCTTCGAAGAGTCGACGTCGGACGATCTCGAAGGACTCCTGGGCGGTGGCTGGCTGCCATGGGTCGGCCACGCGCCGCACGACATTCTGCAGCCGTTTGAGGGCGGCCTGACCATGCAGACCACCGATCTCCAGATCACTGGCGCCGGTCGAATCTGCGTCGCTGCCGTCCGCCTTGTGTGATGCCGGAATAGAGACGACTAGAAGTGCGCCGGGGACCGCCTTGACCGATTCGGTCAGGGTCTGCGCGAACGTGAACTGGCTGTCGAAGGTGCCAGCGGGCAAGTCATCCTTGCCATACAACTCACGCGCATAGGCGACCCATTCGTCGATGAGGATGAGGCAGGGGCCGTAGTCGGCGATCAACTCCTGCAGCGCCCGGCCGGGGTTGGTGCCGGCTTCGTCGTCCTCCGCGATTCGGTCGTACGCTTCCCGGCCGCCGAGTTGCCAGGCGAGCTCGCCCCAGAGCGTGTTGACGTGGGTGCCGTCGTCCTTGAGGTCTCCCTTGGCCGGCCTGATCCGATTGCCGACAAGCGTGACTCGCTTCACTTGACCTACGGAGTCCCAGGCGACACCGGAGTCCGCGATCAAGTCGTGGAGTTCCTGCGGGAAATCGGCGAGCGGGGTTCCGGAGGCCAGGTGGTACAACGCCAGCATCGAGTGGGTCTTCCCCCCACCGAAGTTGGTCTGGAGGTTGATGACGGGGCTGGCGTTGGAGTCACCGGAGAGCCGTCGAGCTGCCCGGGTGAGGAGGTCACGCAGTCCTTCGGTGAGGTAGGTGCGCTCGAAGAACCGGACGGGGTCGGTGTATTCCTCGCTGCCCTCGTTACGCTTCACGCCGTCCAGGTCGGCGGCGAACTCTGCGGAGGCGTAGTTTCCGGAGGCCACATCGCGGTGCGGGCGGATGATCTCGCGCCAGGGCTTGATGCTCTGGCCCCTGACCAAGCCGGGGACACCCACCGCTGCACGAGCCGACTCCTTCACCGCCTCGCGGGTCTCGGTCTCGTACATGGCCCGCAGCAGGTTCTGCTTCTCCTTACGGGCAGCTGCTGCCCGCTCGGTGTCGCCGGCCGACGTCAGTAGCCGCTCGACCAAGTCGAGCACGTGCGCGGCATCTTCGGGGCTGTACCGCTCGTTGTGTGCCCACTTGTTGCGGTGATCGCGGAGGAGGGAGGCGATGGACTGCTCACCGCGGGAAAGCTTGTCCTTGAACCCGGCCCGCCACTCCTCGGTGATCACCTTGAGGAGTACAGCCGGGTCGGACTTGGTGTAGACCCGGTTCGTTCCGAACTTCTGGCTATCGCGGGCCTCGAGGACCTTGATCCAGTCGCCCCCGTCGGGCGTGGCGGCTGTCATGATCTCGTCGACGAAGGGCTCCAGTCCCTGCGCCAACAGTTCGAACCCGCGATTCACGCGGTCCCGGTTGCTGATTGCCATCGCCTGTCCTCGTCCCCGTCCTCTGTCCTTCTGGTGCTGATGTCTATGGTGCAACGGCCCGCAGCTGCTACTCCTCGTCGAACGTGAACCCGTCCTGAATCAGCTTCGGAGCCGAGGCCGCCTGCTTGCGTGCAGCAGCGGTCAGATCGGACCATGACTGGCCGAGGCCGTTAAAGAGGATCGCGTCTTGAGCCAGGCCACGCTTCTCGCAGATGGCGAAAAGTAGATACGCCAGCTCCTGGGCGACGTCCATGTCAACGCGGGTGCGGGCGGCTGCCATGAGGCGGGCTGCGGCGTCGCCGCCCTCCTCGTCCAAAGCTTTCGCGAGGTGCAGGACAACTTCCCAGAGGCTGATGCGCTCGTCGGTCTCTGGATGCCAGTCGGAGGGCAGCTCAGAGAAGGGCAGCAGTTTCGCCGTGCCAGCTACGGCTCGGAAGACACCGCCACGCTGGACCCCTTCGACGGAGGTGTTGCGGCCGCGGGCAAGGTTGTCGGCGTCGCCGAAGGAACCCTCGTTCCAGCCGAAGTTCTTGAACCACTGGACGCAAAATCGGGTGTCGGAATCGAAGTCGCCTTCTTGCTCTGACAGCACTTCGTCCAGGATCTGGTTGATGAGCATGAGCGCGGTCCTCACAGTCATCGGCTTGCCGTCGGACTCCAGGACCTGGGCGTACCGGGAGAAGACGGCCATGCCGGGGCCGATCGCAGCCTGGGCCAGGTCGACCGGAGCGATGGCGCCTTGCTGAAGCTCGTTGAGCTTCGCTGGCATTTCGTCCTTGAGTGCACCCAGGAAGGCACCGCGGGTAGTGATGCCGGCGTCGCTGAGGCGCGGGCGACAAGCGAGGACGATAGAAGAGGCCAGGGCGTTACTGTCGACATTACGCATCCGATTGCCCAGTTCTGTCCGCATTGGCCAGGTGCCCGTAATGGACCATCCCGAGCGAATCATTCCAGAGAGGAGGGTCTCCCATCCTGTGGACGCTTCTCCGAACGAATCAGTCTCGGCCTGCTTGAACGCGTAGAATACGGCGGTTGGGAAATTATCAGGAGATTCTCGGCGAATGTTTCTAAAAATTTCATTGAAGCCATTTTCGAAGAAAGTGTCGGCCTCCTTCTTTCCTTTGTGGCGAAGCGGGTCGGCTACAAGCTCTTCGGCCTTTGGAGTGAGCATTGTATTCAAGAGTGAGGGGAATTCACTCTGCAAGGATTTCCTGAGCCACACATAAAAGAAATCAGAGAGGTCCGCATAGGGCACGTTGTCGTAGTAGGGGGGGTCCGTGGAGACGAGAAGTCCAGAATAGCTGCGCTGAGTCGCGTCCGCTTGCTCGACCTTTCCAGGTTTTCCAGTTCCTAGGCGACTGAGTGCCTCTGCGACGGCTTCGAACGCCTTCCCTAGGCCGCCGGATGCATCGACAAATGGGTTGGCCTCGGAGAAGTCCCACACCATTGAAATCGCCTGCCGTGCAAATACATTTCGAGTCCCCTCCGTCTTGGTGCTGCTGTCCCAGCCGCTGATGGAGGTGAGTCGATCGGCGGCCTTGCTGACGGCTAGCGCCAGGTATGTGGAAATGCTTCCTGAATAGGATTCTGCGCTATTTCCGTCTACCTCCAGGTGATCTCCGTTGGGCAGTCCGAATTCTTTCGCATCCTTCGAGATTGAACTTTTGACGTCTTGGGCCAATGAGGTCAGGACGGCCATAACGGTAAGCTGGCGATTTGTGAAGAGATCGGCGTGGTGGGTCATGCCGTAGTTCGGTGGAGTCAGGTAACGCGGATTGTAAGGAATTTCTGTGTCAGGGACCTCCGTCGGACGCGGAACATTCGCAGCTCGTCCGTGCTCCTCGTTCGGTGGCAAGTAGATTCGCCGACGCTTTCCCTCCGCCGCGATGGCCATGAGTTGCTGGCCGATCCGACCCGCCTTGCCTTCCTCCCGCACATACGACAGGGGGACCGCATCTCCGCAACCGATACAGACCGCACCTGCCCGACCGACAGTGCCATCCGCCTCCTTCTTCGGGGCCTGCTTGACGTCGTGACTGATCTCGAAGATGACCTTGCCAGCAACGACGCTTGGGACGACGTATGCCTCCTTTCCCTTCTTCTTACCGAGCCACCATGACTTGACCAGCGGCATTCGAATCCCGCATGCAGGGCTGGGGCACTGCACGGTCCGGGCCCAAATCCAGGCGATGACGTCGGCTTTACTGCCGTCCTCTAGTTTGGCCTTCGGGTACAGGTGGCCAATCTGTGTCTCTGCCTCGTCCCGCATCCACTTGCCGTAGCGGCGGACGTCTTCCGCCAAGCCTGTGGCCCTCGGCCACATGCCCTCGGCTTGGCCACCCTGGGAGAGTTTTTCCTGTGCTGCACCTGGGAATACTGGCGGCTGGCCCGCCCACTTCGGTGGGATCTCGATCAGGGCTTTGTTGATGAGTACTGGCACGGGATTGAGGTCTGAGGCATGGGCTTCCAGACCCAGCCGCTGAGCCTCTAGCGGGATGGAGCCGCCACCTGCGAATGGGTCGAGGATGGGCGGTGGATTGCCGTCAGTGGACTTGAGGATCTCCTCGTGGGCTTCCCGCAACAGTGCCTCATCCGAGGTGTTCTGCCAGGCGACCAGGCGCTCGATGAGGCGGAACAGCCGCTGTCGCTCGGCGGCGACCGCCTCTTCCGTCGGGAACTTGTCCGGGTGAGAGGAAGGGTCGTCCACGAGTTGGGCGAAGAGCACAGCTCGGCACGCGGCGAGCGGGCGACGCGCCCACCACAGGTGAAGCGTCGACGGGTGCCCGTGCCGGATGGACTTCTCCCGCGCGGATTCGCGGTTGATCGCTTCCAGCGGCAGCGCGACCTCGATCAGTTTGCGCTTGGGCGTGGTCGTCATGCGGGGCGCTCTTCTCTTCGGGCCGGGCGGGTGATGCGGGGGCTGGAGTCCTAGTACAGAACGGTCAGCTCAGTCGTCCAGTATGGACCGAGCTGCTGACCGGGATCTCTCCTTCTGCCGATCCCGCTCCCACATCAGGGGTGAGAGGGATCAGGTCAGTGGGGGTGTGCGCCCTGCTCCCACATGCGCTTCCAGTGGAAGACGAACTTGGTCACATTGAAGTCATTCGTACTCGTCTCGCGGAACGGCTGGGTCAGATACCGCACCTCGTCGGACTCCGGCCCGTCGGGGGAGACCGACACCAGGGCGAGGCGGTAGTGATCGCCGACGTTCTTGGCGTGCAGCACCTCGTTACGGGTGATCGTGAAGTCTTGAGCTCCGGCGATCCGGCCCTTGACCTCCAGGTGCAGCAGGCCGCTCCTGTCTGCAGTCCAGGACCGGAGGTCGAAGCCCTTGTTGTTGGGTGGCATCTCTTCGGTCTGGCGGCCGAGGCGCTGCTCGGCGTCTATCACGGCCATGACGGCTCGACGTTCGACGGCAGTTGTGTCTCGCACAGCAGCAGTGACCGCTGCAGAGTCAAGCCGTCGACCAAGTAGGCGATCGACAAGCCCCTGGGGCAGCACCAGTGCCCCGCCTGCTACGCGAGGCGGACGAGGCAGGAGGCGTTCGTCGAGATCCAGTTCGTGTAGCCGTCGCTTCAGCCGTTCCTCCAGGTCGCTCGCGCGGCGCAGCGCGGTCTCGGGGCGCAGCTTCAGTTTGCGTCCCTGGCTCTGCGCATCGAGGAGCTCGAGATGACGGGCGTACCAGAAGTCGATCTCTTGAGTGAGGCGCTGCCGTACCTGTTCACGGGTGCGCTGTACCTCAGGCACGACCCGGTCTCGTACGGACCGCAGATGTTCGTGGACCGCGTGGTCGGCAGCCCAGGCGATGGCTGTCTCCTCGAGCCCGTCGGCCAGCCAGGGCTGCCTGGCGAGCCGGGCGGCTTCCTCCGCCACTGGGTCTGCTTCGTCTTCCGCGGGAGGGTCGTAGTCCAGGTAGGGGGCGGGGCCAGCAGGGATCGCCGAACCGTCGGAGGTGAGCTCGACGAAGTCAAAGCGCTTGCTGACGACTCTCGACCGGGAACGTCCGTCGGTGATCTCCTGGGTGAGTGCGACGAGCAGGCGCGGGGTCTGGCCAGGGTCGGCGCGGTCGATGAGGGCGCTTCCGGCCTTGAGTACAGCTGCGTGTCGCTCGACAGTGACATCGACGAGCGTGTCCATCAATGGGTGGCCTGGGGCTAGCAGTGCCGCCTCCGCGCTGCCCCGTCGGCGGATCAGCTCCCGGTCAAAAACGATTCGCTCGTACCGACGCAGCACCGGGGCCGCCAGTCCATGCTGCGGTGAACGGTTCAGCAGGGCAGTCGGCACATTCGTAATCTCAAACCGGCCGGTCTCCCGCTTCGCCAGCCGACCGCCGAGTTCTGTGAATGCCGCCCGGAAGAATGCCTCGACATAGTGGGGCTGAAGCCGTCGGGCGCGAGCCTCTTCCAGCCGCAGCCGAGTCTCGGCCACCTCGGTTTCGCCCAGTAGATCGCTGTGAAGGGCCCGCTCCGCGAGCAGCTCGTCGAGTCCTTCGCCGACTGTGCTGTCAATGACCTCGTCCAGGCGGGCCCGAACTTCGGGCTGATCGCCATAGCGGACGGCTTCCATGAGTAGCTGGTGCAGTGGCTGCTCCTCGAAGGCTTCGCCGAGCACGTCGAAGATCTGTCCACGGTAGGCGCGACGCTGGTGTTCGATCTTGTCCAGGAGGCGTTGGAAGACGGCGCCCTCACGGGTGCCGGAGGCGACGAGATTCCACAGGTGACACACCTCGGTCTGGCCGATTCGGTGGATACGGCCGAAGCGCTGCTCGATCCGATTGGGGTTCCATGGCAGGTCGTAGTTGACCATCAGGTGGGCGCGCTGCAGGTTGAGGCCCTCGCCGGCGGCGTCCGTGGCCACGAGGACACGGACATCGCGCTCCTGGGTGAACAGCTCCTGGACCCGGCGGCGCTCCTCGCGCCGTACGCCTCCGTGAATCAGTTGGACCGCCTCGTTCTGGCCGAGCAGGCTGCGGATGCGCTCCACGAGATAGTTGAGGGTGTCCCGGTGCTCGGTGAAAATGATGATCTTGCGAGGATTGCCATCATGATCGCGGATCTCGTCCCGGTCTTGCAGCAGGGTACGCAGCTCGCTCCACTTGCGGTCGGTGCCGGAGAGCCGGACCTGTGAAGCTAGCCGGACCAGTTCACCGAGCTGGTTGATCTCGACCGTGAGCTCGGCGGCGGTCCGGGCAGCGGTGGCCGCGTCCAGAACCTCCTCTTCCAGTTCTTCGAGTTCGTTGCCATCCAGGTCGTCGAGACGTTCCTGCCAGTCGTCATCGCCGTTCATGGCGCTCAGACGACGGGTGAGCTCAGGGTCTTCCGATCGGGCGCGCCCGATGGGACCCGCCAGCATCTCTTGATGGCGACGGACCAGGCGTTCACGGCGCCGCTGCAGGGACCGGAGAATCGCCTCGGGGCTGGAAGCCAGACGGCGCTGGAGAACGGTGAGGGCGAAGCCGACGGTGTTCCCCCGGCGTCCATCGCCAGCCGCCCGGAGCCTGTCTGCGCGGTTCATCTCGTTACGGACGTACTGAGTGACAGCCTCGTACAACTCGTGCTCAGCAGGCGACAGTTCGTACGGAACGGTGTAGGCGCGGCGCTCGGGGAAGAGAGGCTTGCCCTCGAAGGTAAGCAGGTCCTCCTTGACCATACGACGCATCAGACCACCCGTGTCGAGCGTGTGGACTCCCTCGCGGTACTTGCCCTCGAAACGGTCCGAGTCGAGCAGGGCGAGGAAAAGTTGGAAGTCGTCTTCCTTGCCGGCATGCGGGGTCGCGGTCATGAGGAGGAGGTGACGGGCGATGCGGCCCAGCAGCTGCCCGAGCTGGTATCTCCGGGTGGTCTTGAGCTCGTTGCCGAACCAGCGTGCAGACATCCTGTGGGCCTCATCCACGACCACCAGGTCCCAGTCCGAATCGTGGAGCTGCTCCAGGAGCTCCTCTGATCGCGACAGCTGATCCATGCGGGCAATCAGCCGGGGGTGGTGCTCGAAGACGCTGCTGTCCGGAGTCGAGTCGACGAGGGAACGGGTGAGCAGCTCGAACCGCAGCCCGAACTTGTCGCGTAGTTCGTCTTGCCACTGCTCGACAAGCGAGCCGGGGGCGACGATCAGGCAGCGCTCCAGGTCACCGCGGAGCAGCAATTCCTTCACGTACAGCCCGGCCATGATGGTCTTGCCAGCGCCCGGGTCGTCTGCGAGCAGGAAACGCAGCGGGGTACGCGGCAGCAGCTCGCCGTAGACAGCGCGGATCTGGTGAGGCAGCGGCTCGAGGTCGGAGGTGGTGACGGCCAGCATGGGGTCGAAGAGCCCCGCCATGCGGAGCCGTAGGGCTTCGGCAGCTAGACGGAAGGCGGAGGGATCGCCTGTGAATCCGGTGCGGGCGGTAGGCGCGTGCAGGGTGAGGTTCGCCTCGTGTTCTCGGTACAGAAACACGCTGCCGAAGGTGCCGGAATCGTCTCGGTAGACGACCTCCATCGCGCTGCTGCCGCGCCAGTCCGCTCGTACCACGGTGACAGGGCCGGAAGCGCTGAGGCCGCTGATGCACGCTCCTGGAGTCAGCTCCTCCAGCTTTACCCCAACTGGATAGACGCCGGGGGCCGCAGGCTGTGGTCTGCCGTCGTCGACTCCGCCGATGGGCATGCCGCCTCCCTGCCATGTACGTACCGTGATCAACAGTAATCTCTACTGGATGGCGATGGCAGGGTGCTGCGGGAATTACGGACGCTGAGGCTACTCAGTCACGGATCTCTTCGACAGTGCAGCTCTGAACGCGGACGAGGTTCCAGCGATTACCGAACCGCTCCAGATCGCCCTGGACCAGCACTTCCTGCCCGTCCAAATGAGCTCGGCCCACTCGGTCGTAGTCGTCAGCGGCCAGCTCGACGTGGACCCTCATAGCGCGACTAGTGGGCTGGTCGTCTGGCCGACCCAAAAGAATCACCGAACCCGGCCCGGTGGTGGCTCCCCGCTCCATCTTGGTTACGAACCCCCGCACGGACACCCCCTGCCGCCCGAAGCGATCGCGAAGGTACTCCGCCCCAAGCTGTAGTTGCCCAATGAGGTCGGGTTGGAACCGGAGGATCCCCGAAGGCTGCTCCATCGGCAGGCTGCTCGCCCACGCGGCCCGTAGCTCGAAGGGCACCTTCCCATGGGAGGAGAGCTCAGCCAGCGCTTCACAGACGTTCGCCGATAGACCGCGTTCGGCATGCTCAGCGAAGACCGAAAGATCACCCGGGTTGATCACTGCATGTTCGGCTGCAGCATGCGCGGCAGCAGCACCTTCATAGAAAGCCGTGGAGACTCGCCGGGCGAGAGGAGTCCCGCCGTAGCGGCCCTGGGCATCGAGTGGCAGCTGCTCGGGCACTCCACTATTGAGCGGCACTTCAGCAGTCAGGATGTAGCTGCCTGGCTGGGCCAGCCCCAGAAGGACACGGCGGCTGAGGAACTCGTACACCTGATTCGGCTTACGGCCAGGCTCAACTGGCCGCGGCTGCTGGTTCTCTAGCCAGGTGGTGGCTCGGTACGTGGCACTGACGAACAGATCCCTCAGACTGGCCACAGCCCGGCTTCCTTCGGGAAGCCAAACCGTGCCCGAGGCGAGTCCCTCAGGCAGGAGCCGCACATAGTGCACATCCGTCTGGGCCTGCCCGATGTCTCGGAGGATCGATGATGGCTCTCGATCTTCGACGATGGCCAAGGTGTCGAACAGATAGCGCAACTGCCGTACGTAGTCGGCGAGGCGCGGGTCCTTGGGGAGCAGGACATCCATGACGCCGTCCGTCAACTGTGTCGCCCAGACCTCAGCGCGCTGCTGGTCATCGGTGAGATACCAGCCTTGTGCGTCTAGGTAGCGTCGGAGGAGCTCAGGGCTCAAGGACCGCAGAGCTTGCTCCGCTAGTTGTTTCTGCGTCATTGGACCGGCACCCCCTGCCCCTGCGTGCGCAGGCGATCCGCCAGAGCGAACATCTGCACTAGAGCATCTTTGCTGAGCAGGTTCTCACGCGGCACTGACACAACGACTGGTGAGTCCTTCTCCAGGTCGTGACGCTGCGGTTCGCCATGGAGGCACGTCCAGTAGGCGGCTTGATGCAGCGCCAACCGCTCATCCGATGCGTCCATCCAGGCGTCGGCATCATCAGGTACCAGGACGACCACCAAGAACGTGGGAAGCGCCCACTCAGATGCAGGCTTCGCAAGTTCGTTGTAGTACTTGCTCTTCATGCTGTGGGTGACAGTCGAGCGGCCTACCCGCGCTTTCCGGGTGCACTTCACTTGTACACCGATCATGGGGTTCTTCAGTCGCCCAAGCGGTCCAGGGTGCCCGACGAAGAAGTCCATCATGTAGTCGTCTTCTTGTAACTTCTGGGCGGTCATCCCGGCAGCTGTGACGACGGCCTGGAAGAACACCTCACCGTAGCGGCCCTGATGGACCTCGCGGTTCAATGCCATCCAGCGTCAGCCCCGCCCCATCATGGTCGCTATCCCCCGCGTTGAACCTGGTCCTGCGCGTGTATCTCCTCCACCGCGGAAAGCGGTGCTCACGCTTTTGCAGTGATCGTAGTAAACGATGTCCCAGACAGAAAGCCACAACGGAGAGAGACCAATGAGGCGTCCTGTACGACGGACGTGCTGTTGATGGCCGCCGGTCGCGATGGCCATTACGCCCTGCCACCCCCGCCCCGCAGGGATGACAGGACCAGGCGCCCGTACCGTGTGGTGAGGGCTGCGGCGGTGGCGGCGATCGACAGTGCGAGCGAGATGAGCAGGTGTGCTGTGGAGTGGTCGTCGAGGACTTGCAGGATGCTGAGGGCGGTGCCGAGTGGGAGGCCGAGGATGGTGAGGACGCCGAGGGCTCCGCTGATCTGTTGGCTGTCCTGGGTCTGTACGAGTCTGCTGTAGTCGGCTGCTTCGGCCAGGATTTCGTCGAATCGTGCTGGAAGCCGGTGCTGGTTCTGGAAGGCGAGCAGCAGGTCGTTGGCCGTGCCGTGTGCGGTGAGGTGCTGTCGCCAGTAAGTGCTGCGGAAGACGGCGATGTTGCGCTCCAGTGTGGCGACGGGGCGTGCCAGCCGTGAGGAGTTGAACACCTCGGAGAGTTCGTCGGTGAGTTCGTCGATGTGGTCGCGTTGGAGCGAGCCGAGGAGCAGTGCGTCGAGGTAGACGGTTCGCGAGTGCAGTGCGCCGAATTCGAAGAAGTCGCCCGCACCGGTGTCGGGCCGGTGGCCGAGGAAGGCGGCCCCTTGGCGCAGCACCAGGGCGCTCCAGTCCGCCGAGATTCTTACGACGTCCTTGAGCTGTTTTCCGGCGGTCTCTGGAGGCAGGGGGAAGTCCTCCGGTGTGGAGCGTGACGCCAGTTGCCACAGCCAGCGGTCCGCGGTGGCGGGCAGTGCTCCTTCGAGGCCGGCTCGGAGGGCGGGAGTGTGGCGCGCCGTGGGGGTCATGAAGGCGATGGTGTAGGGCTGGGCCATGGCGAACGGCGTGTCGGGGTCACGGACGTCAGCGATGCCTGCGAGAAGGCCGGCCGGGTCGAAGGGCCCGGTGAGCAGCTCGTCAGCGGGGCTCGGCGTGAGCAGGTCGTCGGCGGGGTTCGGCCGTCGCCCGGCCAGGGACCGCAGTATGGGCAGCAGTGGTCTTTCCACGCTCAAGTGCAGGACCGCGAGGGCGTGTTCGGGATTGCGAGCGGTGGCCGCACGGAGAAGCTCCATGCCCAGCAGGTGCAGCCCGTCGTGCTTGACGTCCAGCGGCAGGTGCCAGCGCCGCGGCCGTCCGGGTGCCCCGTACAGTGCGCGGGCGGAGGCGGGGGCGAAGTAGGTGGATCGTGTCTGGGCGTCGGTCCGGCGGTTTCCCAGCTCGAACGGGAAGGGACCTTCCGGCCAGCGGGGGACGCTCAGCAGCCGTACCGGCAGGACGATGGTCAGTTCCTGGCGTGACCCTGTGACGTTTTCGAGCACCGGAGGAGCTCCGTGGGTGGTCACCGGTAGAACTCGGCTGGGTCGGGCTGGTTGAGGCGGATGACGAACTCCGCCCGGTCGGGGCTTTCGGCGCTGAGGTGGAAGCGGACGCGTTCGCCCGTGCGGATGGTGCGGAACCCCTCGGTCACAATCTGCCGGTAGTCGAAGCTGTAGTACCGCTCGTCCTCGTCGTCCCGGACGACATAGGAGCCGAGCGCACCGCTCAGCCCGCCGCCACTCGGTCGCCTGTCGACAATGGTTCCGTGACGCGGCCCGCCGACGCTCATGCCGTTGCCTCCCGTGTCCCGGAGGTGTCGAGGTCCTGCACGCACCGGAAGCCGACTGCGTTGCTCCCGCCGCGCTTGCGGTAGATGCCCTTACTGCTGGTCTGCACCGCCCGCATCGGGTTGTCGTAGCTGCCGCCGCAGATGACGGCCTCGCCGGGATCGTCCAGGCTGGTGGATGTCCATTCCCAGCAGTTGCCCACCATGTCGAGGACGCCGAACGGGGAGCGGTTGCCCGGCCGTTCGTCGACGGGTGTCGCGCCGGCCCGCCGGACGGCGTCCCCTGCGAAGTCGCGGTACCACGCCTGATAGGTCACGACAGGTCGGCCGACCCAGGTGTCGGCGCAGTTGACGCGGGTGCTGTCGGGTGTGTCGCCCCAGGGAAAGAGGCGTCCGGCGGTGCCGCGTGCGGCGGCTTCCCATTCGAGGGAGGTCGGCAGCCGCTTGCCCTCGAAGGCGGCGAAGGCGTAGGCGCTCCACCAGTTGACGCAGATGGCAGGGTGGGCTTCGTAGCGCGGATTCTCGTAGTAGTCGTGCCGCCGCAGCCGGTCGGTCCAGGGGCGGTGTGTGACGTCGGCCGGCTGGTCGGGGTGGTCCCACTGCGAGGTGCCGTCCGCGTCGAGGGCGTCGAGGAAGCGGCGGTAGCGTGCGACGGTCACGGCGTGGCGGTCGAAGCGTACGGGACGCTCGACGCGGCGGAGCAGGAGCCGTTCGGCCGGACCGACCAGGTACGCCCCCGCGGGCAGCACGCAGTCGTCCGTCTCCTGGTCGCTGGGCATGCCGGCGAGGAAGGCGCGCACCTGCTCGGTGAGGAAGCCGCCGCCGGGAAGGTCCGCTGCCAGGTTCCGGTTCGCGGGCTCGGCGAGGAACCTGGCAGCCAGCAGTTCCTGGTATGCCGTGTGCACGAGGGCGACGTGATCGGGCCCGGCGGGCCGCAGCAGCGGAGCAAGCACGCAGGCATCGAGATCGAGGCGTCCGTCCTGGAATGCGTTGGCCCCCAGCTGCCGGTGTAGGTCGAGGAGGGAAAACACGGTGCGGTCGGTGAGGAAAGCGCGTCCGAACGTGGCGGGCAGGCGTTGCTCCAGGTCGGGCTGCCCACCCTCGGCCAGCGTCCGCGTGATGTGAGCGCCGAGGATGTCCGCGAGCGGCTTCCCCGCGGGGAGGTTGAGCGCTGTGGTGAGGCGCTTCTCGAGCGGGGTTTCCTCGGGTTCGGCCAGGCGTACGACGTGGAAGTGCGGCACGCGTGAGGGGTCGACGCCGTTCGCGTACATCTGCTCGACCAGCTGCTCGGAGCGGCCCGCGCCGCTGTCCAGCAGCTGACGGATCTGGGGCGAGTCCGCGAGGAACGACACGCGTGAACTCATGACCACCGCCGATTCGGCGGACAGCACGGCCGCGAGATCGGTGAACAGACGCAGGAAACCGGCAGGGCTTGGCTCCTCGACGCCCTCGTCCACGGCATCGAGCACGCACAGAGCGGTCCCGGAACGAATGAGATAGAGGAAGAGTTCGTAGGCGCGCGAGCGGTCCGACGCCATGGCCGGCGCGAGGAGGCGGGCCGCGTACTCGGAGAACGGTTCGTCCTTCGGCTTGAGACCGAGGTCGAAGTAGAAGCGGAAGCGGCGGATCTCCGGGTTGACGGCCAGCGAGCGCAGGAGGGTGCTCTTGCCGCTCCCCGGACGACCGGTGACCAGGACGTTCGCACTGCCGTGCGCCAGGCGTGTCAGGAGCCCCGCCGCGTCGGTGGACTGCTCCATCTTCGACTCGCCGGTGCGAGGATCGGTGGTCAGTGCCGCCGCGGCGACAGCGGCCCTCGGCTCGTCCGGGGTGGCGGCGGAGGTGAGATCGGCGAGGTGGGCGTCGAGATTGACGAGGGTGTCGACGAAGCCGTCGTAGCGCACGATGCGGAAGTCCAGCCCCAGCATGTGATGGAGCGCGCCGGGTCCCGCGCCGCCGTCGTTGTCCAGGACGACGAACCGGGTGAGCTTGGGCAGCCGAGTGCGCAACAGCTCTCCACCACTGGCGGCAAGGACCGTACTCAGGTCGTCGGCGTCCCTGGAGAGCATCAACTCCACGTACTCCAGCCGCATCCCCGACTCGCGGCAGAACAACTGGTAGACCGTGTCCGGGCTGAGGACGAACCGCTTCGCCTGCCGGTAGCCGAGGGTGACGTACAGCCCCGCAAGGAACTCGCAACGGCGCGCCACCTCGGGCACCACGTCGGGCTCACCGCCGAGAAGGGCCGCACTCCCGGTGTCGGTGAACCAGACCAGCACGTCCACGAGCCGGCGCACCGCCAGCAGCCCGTCCTCGTCACATATGTCGTACCCGTCGTGCGTGGACCGGTTGCGGAGCCGTCGAATGTCTTCGAGCGCATCCACAACCGTGCTGCTGCGGATGTACGGACGGCAGCGCTTGACCAAGTCGTTCAGAGCCTTCGTCGAAGGGTCGCCCTCGACTTCGTGGTGACGCCACAGCTCCTTGAGCAGCTTTTCGGTCAGCTTCCCGACCAGGGCGACCGCGTTCTCGGGATAGCCGTCGTTGAGGGACCGTAACGGCCGTTCCAGATCAAGCCCCAGCCGATCGGCGATCCGCGTGTGGTCATCGAGTTCGCTCCGCAGGCGCCGCAGCCGTTCATCGACCATGGTGCTCACGCAGACTCCCCATCTCGCCGGCCGAGGACGAACGCGAACCGGTCCGGGAACACCAGCACGGGCTCCGGATGAGCGACTCGCATCTCTTCGATGCCCTTCTCGATCTCGTTGTCGCTGAAGGTGGAGAGCAGGGACATGTAGCGGGCGCGCACCATGCCGAGATACTTGTCTCGGTCGATGCGCAGCTCATGCTCGACATAGCTGAGACCGGCTTCCAGCCCGGCAGCTCGCAGGTGCCCCTCGATGACGGCCGGGTCCGGCTGCAGCTCCTCGAAGCGCGCGAGAGCCGCCTCGAACAGCGGGTACCGGATGGTGGCCGGGAGCATCACCACCAGCAGCCGGCCTCCCGGCGCCAGCCGCTCGGCCAGGCCGCGAAGCGTGTGCGCCGGATCGGCCACGTGATGCACCGACTCCTTCAGCCACATCGCATCGAGCTGCTCGTACGGCAGTCCCGTACGTCCTTCAGCGATCTCCTCGGCGGAAGCAACGACGGGTGTCAGGTCGGCCGGAGGCGGCGAGCCGAGCTGACCGAGCATCGCCTCGGAAGGATCGACGCACAGAATGGGATGGCGGGGCTGGAGCTGCTTGGCCACTTCCCTCGCGAACAGGCCCGTACCGGAGCCGATGTCAGCGATCCGGTCCATGGGGCCCAGCCGCAGTGCCTCCGTGATCCGGCCCGACATCCAGGGAATGTAGTCCGGACCGTAGACCCAGTGCTCGTCGTACTCGGCCGCCAACTCCTCATAGTGCCCTCGCGCGTCGCGCCCCTCCACGATCCCCCTCGCGTGCCGCTGGTTGTGCCGAACAGGGCACCAGGCAGGCTATCGCGGGTACTTGATCGGCAACAGGCTGTAATTGGACGTTGGCTGGCCGCTGTTCACCATCCCTGCTGGGGGTGCTCCCACCGGCGCGGCGCCCACCGGTTCAGTTTCGCGGGGTCCCCACGTGGTTGCTGTCTCCGTGCGGCCAGACCCTTTGGGCAGGATCCTGAGCAGTCGGATACACACGTGATGCCACCTGAGCACGGCGCCGCCGGCGGACGGACCACGCCGCGTACGCCGCCCCGCCGATGAGTACGCCGCCGCCAAGGCCCCCGAGGATCCAGGGCGTTGCGCTGCCTCCACTACCGGATTTCGTCGACACGTCTGGCGCTGTGCTCTCCTGCTTCGACGAAGAGGAGGCTGATGACTCTGGCGTCTTGGACGCGGCCTGCTTGAAGTCGGGCAGCGGGTACACGCCAGCTGAGCCGGGGGTGCCAGGGTTCGTCAACGCGATGCGGGGGCGGACGGTGCCGTAACCGAGGTAGTCCGTGCGCTCCTTGCCGTTCTTGGGCTTGCCCGCGGTGTTGAGCATGACCCGCAGGACCTGGTTGTTCGTCCAGGTGGGGTGCTTGGACCAGATCAGGGCGGCGGACGCGGACGCGATGGCGGTGGCATCACTGGTGCCGTGTGTCTTGCACAGTTCCGTACCGCCGAGGCAAGCGGCGACCATGGCCTCGCCCGGTGCGACCAGATCGACCTGGGGACCGTGCTGCGACTCCTTCGTCGCCTTGAGGTCCTTGCCAATCGCTCCGACACCGACCACACCGGGCGTGGCCGCCGGGTATTCCAGTTCGTTGAGGGCGCTGCCCGTGTTGCCCACGCCCGCGAAGATCAGCTTGCCCTTGGACAGTGCGTAGGCGACGGCCTCGTTCAGCTGCCGTGAATGGGCGGTGCTTGCCTGCGAGATGTTGATGACCTGGGCGTCCGAATCGGCCGCGTACCGGATGGCCTTGGCCATGTAGGTGGGGTAGTCGTCCGGGTTGCCGTCGCTGCGGCTCTGCTCGATGAAGTCCGGGATGCGGATCGGAAGGATCTTCGCCCCCGGGGCCAGGCCGTAGGAGCCCGTCGTTCGACCTTTGGCTCCGGTCCCGGCGATGAGGACGGCCATGGTGGTGCCGTGGCCGTCGTAGTCCGAGTGTTCGTCCCCGGGGTGCTTGGAGTAGTCCTTGCCCGACACGACCTGGCCGCGCAGGTCGGGGATGTCGTCCTGGACGCCGGTGTCGATGACTGCGACCGTGATGCCTTTGCCGGTACTCGTCTTCCACATTTGCTCGGCTTGCATAGCGTCCAAGTACCACTGCCGGTCGCGGACGGTGTCGGCATGCGCGGGCGTGACGGCGACGCCCGCCAACAGGATGCCGGCGACGGCTGCCACGATCTGGCCGTGCCGTGTGGCCTGCTTGCTGCCGGTGCGCATGGTCATCCTTCTCGTCGTGGGTGTTCGTCGGGCCCGCTGGGCAGGCGTGGCGTGCTCGGTCTGTCTTCCCCGCCCTCCGCCCGCTGATCCGTGCGGTTGCGCGAGCGATCGTTGCGGGCGGAGTGGTCACCACCGTACGGGGCACGGGTGACGGCGGAGGCACCGCGGGCGGCTGTTCCACCGCTCTGCCGCCGTGCGTCGTCTGTCTCCGTTCCCCGTACGAGTCCGGCGCCTCCGGAGGTAGACCCTGCCGGTCCACGCTGTCGGGATGTTCTGGGCTGCCCCCCGACGATCCCATCGGACTGCGCAGGCAGGCGCGCGCTCTTCGACGCACTTTCCGGGTTTGCCGTACGGCCGTTGCTGCCGTACGGCGTGAAGCCAGTGCGGGCTCCACCCGGCACGGTGCCGCGCCCCGTTGGAGACTGCCGCTCACTCGCGGTACCGCCGACAACGGTGCCGCGGGGGATCGCACCAGCTGTTCGTCCGCTCGTCGACGACAGGGGGCGGCCGCCGGTGATGCCGTTGGCGCCTCTGGCCGCGCCAGAAACGGCCTGCCCACGACCAGGGATTCGCTGGCTACCTGACATCCCGGAGCTGAAGGGGCCGGTTGGTCCGCGCCCGGGTACGCGCGAACTTCCCGAAGTACCAGAGCCGGACGCCGTAGGCACAGGGCCTCGGCCTCCGTACACGGATCGCCCCTCGCTCCCCCGAACACCGGGCGGAATCGTCGTACCGGCCCCGAGCGCGGGTGGCAGTAGCCCAGTCGGCGACGACGTCCTGCCGTCCACACCGCCTGAACCCGAAGGGAGACCCGAAGTGGACGGGGGAACCGCTGGAGCGGACGGGAGCGTGCTGACGCTGTCGATCGCCGTGTTCGTCGTGTCAGCCGGGCGACCCGGCGTCGCGTCTGGCACTACCGGCAGGTCCGCCGTGTGGTGGCGTGAGGCTACCTGCGGCGCCGCGCTCGTTCCGCTTGAACTGGTGGCAACGGCGGCCTTGTGCCCGGACACCCGAGCTTGTGTCGTCGCCCCCTGGCCGGCCGCGCCACCGGAGGACGGGGCAGAAATGTGGATTCCGCCATCAACCTTGGTCGGCACGAACTGCTTCGGCAGCTCCGGAAACTCGGGCGCCTCCAGCGCGTCGATCTGCTCCGTCGAGGCGGTGTACGACTGGGCCAGCTTCATCATCTGACCGGCCGCTTCGGCGCTGTCGTTGCCGTACGAGGTCTTGGCCTTCGTCACCTCGGTGTCCGTGGGGCCGCCGCCGTGGTTGCCGACGTCGGTCGCGCTCGCCGCGTGTGCGTCGAGTACCGACCGTGCGGTGGCGCTCTGCATGCGCAGGATCTCCAACTGGGGCTTGACCTCGTGGAGCGTGCTCGCCGCGTGGCCAAGCCACTTGCCCGCGGTCTCGCTGTAGTCGCCCAGGCCCAAGGTGGCCAGCGCGGCCTGGTGGATCCACGTCCGGAACGCCTCACCGCCCTCGCCCTCCCACTCGACAGCCAGGCTATGGGTCCGCAGATCGGTGCCGATCTCCTTGATCGTCTTCGCGGCCTGGGTCAGCAGATCGCCGAGTTCCGTGGCCGTCGCTCCGTCCGCGGGCTCGACCATGGACCACAGCTGCTCGGGGTCATGCGCCGCAAACCGGGCCTGCTTGACCATCTGCCAGGCCCGGCTGCCCAGATCAGACATGGAGCTGTCCCGCCTCTCCCGTCACGAATGCGGTGGCGTCGCCCATCATCGACAGGGACATCACAGACCGCCCGCTTCCGCATCCGAGGGCTGGGAAGCCTTCTGGTCTTGGCCACGAGCCCCCGAGGCGTCGCTGACAGGTTCCTTCGTTCCCGACCCCGGCTGGTCAGCGCGTAGTTCGTCGGCTTCTACCCTGATTCGGCTCAGTCGAGAGCGGATGTCGTCATCGAGGTCGTGATAGCCGGCCTTCGACGCGTCGACCGTGACGACCAGCCCCTCGATCTGAAGCGCCAACATCTTGGACAGCTTCTCCAACTGGGAGTGCACTCGGGTGTAGGAGGTGTGCAGCGCGTCGGCCTCGTCGAAGTTGCCCAGACGCCCGGCCGGGAGAGCGCCGTCCGCGATCCTGTGCGGGGCGGCCTTCGACTTCTCAAGCTGAGTCAGGAGGTCATCCACCCGCTTCTTGAAGGTGGTCAGCGTCTCGCCCTCGATGCTCAGAACCTGTGCCGCGGCAGCACCGATACCCGAGAAAGGCCCGATGCCCGAAGCCACGACCGCGCCCGCAACCCCTCCCAGGGCAGCAGCAGTTGGCTGCGGATCTCCCGTGCTGTCGACCGCCACTACGTCCTCCCCGTACGGCCAGCTTCTCTGTAAGCGCCTTGGCCTCTCACTGGCAGTGCCTCTGCAATCCCCGTCGGTAACAGAAGCAACTCCTGCAAGATAGTCGCGATCTTGTGTCTTCGCGGAATCCTGTTGCCACTACGGCGCGGGGCTGGCTGAAAGCCGACCCCGTCGCACGTCGGGTCACCCCACCCCTGCCATCTCTCACCTGCTGTGGGGCTACGGCAGGGCGAGAGCGAGTTGTCGCCAGGCGTGCAGACCATGCCGTGAATGGCCGATGCGAAACGGTCCTCCGACGGTTCGTCCAAGGGCGCTGTGTCGCGGTCTCACTCCGTTGTAACCACTGTGACAGCAGGTCACGTCCGTGGGCATGAGTATGGGTACTCAGTCGCCGTGGCAGATCGCGCGGATACAGTGCGTTGCGACCACGAGATAACGTCCGCACCAGCAGGCTCAGGCAGCGCCGTGGAGGCGCACAGGGGGAGGTATCGCCGGTGGCATGGGACGAGTGGGAACAGATGAAGGCCGCGGCGGCCGAGCGCCACTCCACTCATATGCAGCTCAATCAGATGGTGCCTGACTCCGGTGGCAGCGCCCCGGCGAGTGGGGCGAAGACCGGGACGGGCGACGACTCGGGCAGCCTCCGCCACACGAACGGGCCGTGGGGCCGCGCGGCCGATACGGCGGACGACCTGAAGACGAGCACCGAGTCCACGAAGAAGAGCCTGCAGTCCAGCCACACGGGCGTGTCGAGCGGTGCTTCCGGCCTGGCGAGCCTCAGTGCGTTGAAGACCGTGCTCACCTCCTGGGAAAACCGGCTGGAGGCCGTACGGGACGAGTGCGAGTCACTGGATCCCAAGCTGCGCGCCGTCGCCAAGGACATGGGCGAGACCGACAGCACCGTGGCCGCCAAGGCGCGCGCTGTGCACGTCTCGGAAGGGGACAAGGGCCAGTGACCTCGACGCTGACCTGGCAGCAACTGCGGGATCTATCATTGTCGGAGCTGGATGACGCGGCCGACGGCTGGGCCAAAGTCTCGCACCACGCGGACGCCTCGGCCGAACGCGTGGATGCCGAGATGTCCGGCTCCCTGGCAAAGACGCAGGAGAGCGAGGCGGCGAAAGCAGCCATCCGTCGCCTGAACCGCCTGAGCAGCAACTACCACTACATCCACGCCGAGTGTGGACTCATCCGTTCCTCTGTGGACGGTCTCTCCACCGAACTCGCCGCCCCTCAGCGACGGCTGAAGGACGCACTCGATGATGCCGCCACCCTGTCGTTCACGGTGAACCAGGACGGGAGCATCGGGTATCCCGCCGGTGGCGAGAACACGATGACCGGGGAGAAGATCCCTGGCGGGACGGTGGTGGGCAACGACGGCACGCTCACCTCGGGCAACAAGGGGCTGTTCCCACCAAACGAGAACGGGCTGTACACACCTGGCACCGGCCCTGGGGGAACACCCGGCCTGATCAATCCCAACCCCAACCATGCCAAGGCACAGGACATCGGCGACCGCATCGCCCACGCTCTGCGCGAGGCCCGGGAGATCGATGAGCGTTACCAAACGGCACTGAGCAAACTCAAGGCAGGCCCTGGACTCACGGTCGACGCGAAGACCTGGGCCGACGCTGCCGCCGACGTCAAGGCCGTGGGTGCTGCCCAAGCGGATTACCTGAAGGACAACATCCCTCTCGACAAGTCCCCCGCCGCTCGCAAGGACTGGTGGGTCCACCTCACGCAGGAACAGCGGGAGGAGTACCTGGCGGTTTACCCGGACGTGGTCGGCAACCTGGACGGCATCCCGGCCATGGTGCGGGACGAGGCGAACCGGGAGAACATCCAGCTCCTCATGGGGAAACTCTCAGGACAGCACGACGAGAAGTCGAAGACGATTCTGGACGGGCTGAAGTCGATCGATTCCCAGCTGCGGAACCCGGTCCCGGGTTCACCACCGATGTACCTTCTCGGAATCGGAGATCAGGGCAACGGACGGGCGATTGTTTCCTACGGAAATCCGGATGCCGCCAAGAACGTATCGGCGTATGTACCCGGCCTCGGAACTGCCCTGGACGCAGACTTTGCGAGAAACGATCTGAAGAGGGCCCAAGACACGGCCATCGATGCACAGAAATACGACCCCTCTTCCGCCTCAATCGTATGGCTGGGATATGACGCGCCGCAGATTCCAGCATCGGAAGTCATACACAATGCGGACGTTATGTCCATGCACGACGCGAAGGTCGGGGCGGCTTCCTACGACAATTTCATGGCCGGCATCTCAGCCACGAACGAGCATGCCGACCCCCACATCACCGCCATCGGCCACTCCTATGGCTCACTCACCGTCGGCCAGGCGGCCCAGCGGGAAGGTGGCATCCCGGGGGTCGACGACATCATCCTCGTCGGTAGCCCTGGCACCGGTGCCGACAACGCGGCGGACCTCAACGTCGGCAAGAACCACGTCTTCGTCGGTGCGGCAGAAAATGACCCGGTGACAATGCTTCCCAACCACAGGGAAGCGGGCGGGCTCGGCGTAGGGTCGGGCGTTGGCGCTATCGCGGGAACCGTTCTAGGGCATCAGTCGGGCGGCGGTTTCCTCGGAGACATCGTCGGTGGCGCGTGGGGTGCAGCCGTTGGCGGAGTCGCGGGCTACGACATCGGGGACAGTACGAGTGATCCCGACGAGATCTGGTTCGGAACCGACCCGGCGAGCAAGGAATTCGGTGCCCGCCGCTTCGCTGTGGACGACGGTCCAATGCCATCGCTCCACGATCCGGCGCCCGCTCACTCGAACTACTTCAATCCGGAAAAAGATCTACAGTCAGCGACCAATATTGCCAAGATCGTGGCAGGGGAATCCGATCGAATTAAGATGGAACAATGGCGATGACGAATCTGAAGAAACTGCTCACACTTGGCGTTATTGCCACATGCCTGCTTTCAGGGTGCAGCGCGGCAAAGGATGCGGCAAGTTCCGCGTCTGGGGAGAGTAAGAAGCCCGCTATGAAAATTACGATGCAACAAGCGGCCGACCGCGCGGACTCGATGCTCGACGCCACGTTCGACGCGATTAAGCCCGAGGTTCACTGGACTCACGGTGCAACGACAACTGGTAGCTGTGACCTCTCAAGGCGTCGGGTCGTCATGACGACTATCTCCCAGGAGAGGTTGGGCAGCTTCCTGGGATTGGTGCAACGTTCCTGGGAGAAGAGCGGATACCACATCAAGTCGGTGGACAGGGATGAGAAATTTCCTGCGATCTATGCCCAGTCAACCGATGGTTTTGGCATCGACCTCACCGTGGGCGCGGAGAGGCAGGTCTTCTTCGAGGTGGCCACCCCGTGCGCCAAACCATCCGACGTTGCCGATCCGACAAGTTCGCCCAACGGGCCCGCCTACAGCTACCCCATCCCCCACCCCAACGTTCGCTCTGACTTCTGGTCGTCTACTACCCCGGTCGCCTCTGCCACGCCGAGCGACAAGAGCTGAACCTGCCGTGCCGACTGACTCGTTGGCGACTTCGTCAGACCCCCACACTCAGCAGCAGCTCCGTCAGACGATCCGCCGCATCCGGACGCCCGGCGGTACGGGCCTGCTGAGCCATGTGCTGACGCTTCTCAGGTGAGGCGAGGATCGGACTGACCGCCGAGCGCAGGCCCTCCGGAGTGACCGCGCCCTTCACCAGGGCGATCGCAGCACCCGCCTGCTGCAGGTGCAGCGCGTTGTGCTCCTGCTCGTTCCCCGCCGACGTAGCCAGCGGGATCAGCACCGCCGGCTTGCCGAGGGCCGTGAGTTCGGCGATCGTGCCGGCGCCGCTGCGGGAGATGACGACGTCGGCCAGGGCCAGCACGTCGGGGAGTTCCGGTCCGACGAAGTCAGTCACCAGGTAGCGGGGCCGGGCATCGCCCGACAACTGGGCCGCGTACTGGCGCGACTCCTCGATGGACGTAGCGCCGCACTGGTGGATCACGTTGGCCTGGGTGAGCAGCCAGGGCAGGATCGCGCGGACAGCGGTGTTGATCTGGACGGAGCCCTGGGCGCCGCCCGTGACGTACACCGTCGGCAAGGTGCGGTCGAAGCCGGCCAGGCCGAGCGTGCTGATCGCTTTGTCCGGTCGCCCCGTCAGGACCTCAGGGCGGACCGGGTTGCCCGTGACCACCGCCGAGTTACGGACCGACTCCGGCAGGAGGGGCAGCGTCGACTCCGACGAGACCGCGACCCGCGTCGCCGCCCGGGCCAGGGCACGATTGGCCAAGCCCAGGCGGACGGTCTGCTCATGGATGACCAGCGGGCGGCGGCAGAACTTGGCGGCCAAGCCGACGGGTACGGCGACGTAGCCACCCGTAGACAGTACGACGTCCGGCTTGAACTCGGAGACGATCGCGCGGGCCTGAGCAGCGCCGAGCGGGACGCGGCCCATGTCCTTGATGTTGGCCGGCGAGGCCAGCTTGAGCGGGTTGCTGGAGCGGCGGATCTTGCCGGTCGTAACCGTCTTGAAGGGAATGCCCTCGCGCTCCGCAACGCGCGCCTCCAGCCCGGTGGCCGTGCCGACCCACAACACGTCCAGGCCGATACCCAGACCGGCCAGTCGAGCACTCGTCGTACGGATCGCGGTGAGGGCGGGATAGGTGTGACCGCCGGTCCCGCCGCCCGTGACAATCAGCCGGAAGGGGCGGCCCAGGGCGGCGAGGCGGCGGTCGAGGTCGGCGCTGGTCACGTCGTGGGGGCTTCCGTTCCGGCGGGCGCCGGGGCGCTGCCCGGGCCGGGGGACATTCGGACTTGCCGGACGATATCAGGCAGTCGGACCTTCGTGAGGAGCCGTCCGACGCCCCATGGAGTGGTCCCGAACTGCCCCAGATACGTGCCCAAGGTGCGCTGCTGGTCGCCGGTCAACACGAACTCGCGCACCCCTGCCTCCGCATACCGGAAGCGTCGCGGATCGCGGACGTTCTCCCGGCGCCGCGCAGCTGCCAGGAACGCATCGAGGTCGAAGCGCGCCGTCTGGCGCAGCGCCTCGGGCGGGTCGGTGCGGAAGATCTCGGAGAGCGTCAAGCGATGGTAGTCGGCACCTTCGCGCACGAGCGCCTCGACCTGAGTGCCGCCGCCCACTCCGACCCCGATGTCGCGAAGCACGGCAAGGCAGGCGCGGGCGGCGAGGTCCGCGGTGTTCTCCAGGGCCTCGGAGAGGATCCGGGTGCGGTAGGTGTAGAGCAGGTTGTTGCCCAGGTGGCCGTCCACGTACTGGTCGATGTTCTCGGTGGCGTACGACAGCAACCTCTCCCGCTCCTCCCACAGTTGGTTGTCGGTCTCGACCCCGAACTCCTTCAGGACCGCCGTCAGGGCGGAGCCGTGGGGCAGCGTCCGCACACGCTCCAGCCAGGTCATGGGCGAGATCTGGTGGGCGCGCAGGATGGCCAGGAGGACGGCGAAGACATCGCCGTTGTAGAGGGAGGCCAGGAGCAGGTCCATCACCCGGCACTCCCGGTAGTCCTCGTACGGCATGTCGGGGACCGTGACGCAGACCTCGTCCAGTTCGGCGGCGCGCAGCTCCTCGCCGAGGACGGTGTAGGTGCCGTAGCAGCGCGGAATGACCCGCCACCTGGTGACCAGGCCGTGTTTCCGTCGATACTCCTCGGTGCACATCTCGCTGCCGGGCAGCAGGGTGAGCTGGAACATGTTCAGGCGGTCGAAGCCGGCGTCGACGAGCTGGCGCAGCGTGCCGAGGTGCTTCGCCTTCGAGTCGCCGGGCAGGGCGAGGATGACCTCGCTGTACGTTCCAGCGCCGGCGTCTGCCGCCGCGAGCGCGATCTCCATGAGCTTGTCGGCGTCGATGTTCGACCTGGCGATCCTGCGCAGGACGTCGGGGTCGAGGGACTGGACGGCGCCGGAGAGGCTGATCGTGCCGGGGACCTGGGCGACGGCGGACAGGACACGGTCGCGTTGGTTCTTGCCGGTGGTGACGTTGACGACGCGCGGCCAGCCGTACAGCTGCTGGCATTCGGCGAGCACCCGGCAGGTCTCGTGGTCCCCGGGGAACATGCCGAAGTTGCTGTCGGTGATGAGGAGTTCGTTGCGGGCCGAGCCCGCTTCGAGCAGTGGCTTCATGTGGCGGCCGATGTAGTGCAGCTCGTCGCGGATCTGCTGTTCGTGCTTCTTGGCGACTCGTTGGAAGTACTGGGTGCCCTCCTGGCAGAAGGTGCACTTGAAGGGGCAGCCGCGGTTCGTCTGGACGGTGGGAACGAGCTTGCCGTCGAAGAACTCGTCCATGCGGCCGGACAGATACGGAGAGGGGACGGAGGACAGGTCGTGGATCCGCAGGCGTGGTGGTGGGGCGTGGAGTGTTCCGTCGTTTGCGAGGCTGTGCACTCCGGGGACGTAGCCGCGCACGTCGGTGCAGGCGAACTCGTTGAGGGTGTGCAGGAGTTCGGCGAAGGCTGGCTCTCCCTCCCCGTCGACGTAGAAGTCGGCCTTTCCCGCCAGCCGTTCGTGCCAGAAGTCGGTTTGGTCGGGGAGGCGGAGCGGGTAGTGCGGGCCGCCGAAGACGACGATCGTCTCGGGGAAACGCTTCTTGATCAGCTCGGCGAAGGCGAGTGAGAGGTGGCTGTTCCAGATGTAGTGCGAGAACCCGATCACGTCGGGCGGGCCGTCCGCATCCAGCGCGGCCGCCAACGCCTCGGGGTACTTGAAGAGACGGATCGGGTGGGCGAGGTCCAGCTTCGTGGCCGCGTAGGTGGCCAGGCCCCCGATCGCCTGCGGCATCGTCTCCGCGGAGATCGTCTGCTGGGTGTACGTCAGGTCGGCCAGCCACGTCTTCAGCGTGATCCGGGGGCGGGACGCCGGGCGGACGGTCGGGGTGGGAAGTGGCACGGAGGAGGCGGTCATGGCGTGACCTCCTCGCGGCGCAGGAAGATCTGCAGGAGCAGGCGGCGTTCGTCCTCTGGCACGTCCTCCTGGCCGGCGCCGAGCGCCTCGCGGCCGTGGCAGCTCAGGTGCTGGTTGACGATGAGCATGTCGCCCTGGCCGAGCAGGAACCTGTGCTGCCCGGTGATCAGCTCGCGCTCCAGGGCGCGGGCCGCCTGCATGTATGGGTCGTCGGGGTCGGCCTCGGCGAGCATCTTCGCCGTGAACCGGACGAAGCCCTCCAGCGGCGGCAACCCGTCGATGACGGGGAACGGCTTCCACTCCTCGCCTACGCCGGTCAGGTCGTCGAAGGCCCCATCCTCATAGCGGGGATGCGCCAACAGCTCGGCGTCGTCGTAGCCGAGTCGTTCCACGGCTCGGCGGATCTGCGAGACGAGGCTGTGCCCTTCACCCTTGGGGTCGGGGCGTACACATAGCAGCGCGCTGTAGTCGGGCGGGCGGGTGGAGTTCACGATGTCCAGGTGCATCGGGTTGTAGCCGACCCCGGTCGCCCGCATCGGGTCGATGGTCAGGTTGGTGCCCAGCGGTTTCCACAACGGCCACCGGTCGAAAGCTCGGAGAGGGGTGGCGATCAGGGAGACCAGCGCCGTGACGGCCTGCAGCCCGGTCTCCACGGTGCCGGCGGTGTCGAGAAGCCCGGCCAGTTCCAGCACAGCGAAGCCTTCACTCTCAAGTGAGTTGAGCAGCCGGTCGCACGTGGCGACGAACTCGGCGGTGTGCGACAGCTCCGACAGCATCCGCCGACAGGCGGTGCTGGACTCCGCGGACAACAGCCCTTCGGAGAGCTGCCAGTCCGGCAGGGACGTGGCGCACTCGGCCAGTTCGGCGGTGAAGTCCTTCGGCAGTGGCACGCGATACGACGGCACTGACGGTAAAGGCATGAGGAACTCCCTGAGTTGGGTGTGGTGGGTGAGCGGTGTGCCGAGATCCGGAGGTGCGGACGCTCTCCGAGATGTGGCGAACCGGTCGCTCCGCTCTCGCTCGCCTATGGGAGGAGCAGCGCGGCAAGATCGCCGAGGTCGACGACGAACCAGATGATCAGCAGCACGGGTACGACCAGCAACGCGAACTGGAAGCAGCCGAAGCCGTAGCGCCGTAGGAGCCGGAGCGGATGGCGAAGCCCCCAGCCCACAAGTGCCGTGCCCGTCCGGCGCGGTCGGACCTGCCGGCGGATCGTGGCTCCGGGCGTCGCCCTCATCGGCGCCTGCTCTTCGATCCGAGGTCGTGCCCCCGGCTTTCCGGACCAGGCCCGCCGCTTTCGTACGAGGCCGAGGGTGCGATCGGCGCGATCGGGAAGATGCACCAGGCGACCGCCCCGTCGACGGTGAACCCCCATCTCCCGCCGAGCTCGTCGATGAGCGTGTCGACCAGCCACAGGCCCCGCCCACTCTCCATCTCCCACCCGACGTGCACCGGTCCGGGCACTGCGGAGGGCGAGTAGTCGTTGACCTCAAGCCGCACCTGCCCGCCGACGTGCCGCATCCGGAGGCCGACCGAGTTGCCGCGCCCGTAGACGACCGCGTTGGTGATCAGCTCCGAGATCACCACTTCCGCCGAATCGACCCGCGCCACGCGCATGCGGCACACGTTCCGCAGCCACGCGCTCCCGATACGCCGGGCGTGCTCGACCCGCGACACATCCCGCACGAAGGCGACGTCGACGGGCGATGGATGCCACGCGAGTGCCGGAGCCGTGGACGCGGCCCTGGCTCCTGCGGGACTCGGGGGAGCGGGCAAAGCCGTTGTCGGAACTGCAGGCACCATCGCCCAGCCCTTCCGCAGGTCAAGGGGGATCAGGAGCGCAGGGCGCGCTCTGTGGCCCAACCACCGTGCCCCGTGGGAAAGTTGCTTCGCAACGAAACAGCTAAAGAAATTTCACCGCGAACGAAAATGGCACATGACACCGCAAGCGCATGGTCTGTTGCAGCGCGCGTATCGCGTGTCAGACTGCGCGCATCGCGGCTTCGGCGAACGCATGCGATGGAAAGGCGAACACATGGCGGCCAAACCCCGACCCACCGTGCGGCGTATCGAACTCGGTTACGAGTTGCGGCAGTTGCGCGAACGGGCTGGGATGACGCTTGAGGAAGTCGTCGGAAGTGGCGTCGTGAACGGGCTGTACGTCACGAAGCTGCACCGCGTCGAGAAGGGGCTTCAGGACCTGCGCAGCGCTGGTGATCTGCGCGCGCTGCTGGAGCTGTACGACGTGACCGACGACCGCGACGTCGACCAACTCCTGGGGATCCAGCGCGACGGCGCGAGCCAGGACTGGTGGACGCCCTTCAGGTCCACGATGCCGTCCGGCATGCCTCGTTTCGTCGGCATCGAGACCGCGGCGCGGGAGACGTGGGCCTTCCATCCGGCACTCGTTCTCGGCCTGCTGCAGACGGAGGCGTACGCACGTGCGCTGTACGAGCTCGCGAAGCCGATCGAGGAGACCACGAGCGAGTTCATCGAGAAGAACGTCCGGGTCCGCCTCCGGCGCAAGGAAGCGCTCACCAGGGACGAAGAGCCGCTGCGGTTGAGGGCCGTGCTGTACGAGCCCGCGCTGCGGTACGTCGTCGGCGATCCGGACGTGATGCGGGAGCAGTACGAGGAGATCGCGAGGGTGGCGTCCCTGCCCAACGTGAGCGTTCAGGTGCTGCCCCAGACGCTGCGCGGATATCTGTCCGTGCATGACTTCACGGTCCTGCACCTGGACGACGGGATGCCGACCTCGGTGCAGGTGGACAACGCGTGGAGCGCCACGTCCGTCTCCGACAAGCCACGCGAGGTCGGACGGTTCACCCGCAAGTTCAACGCCCTCACGGCATCCGCGCTGCCGCCGGAGGAAACGCCGGCGTTCCTGCAACAACTCACGCGAGAGAGCACCTGATGACCCACACCCGTACCCACATGGCCCCCGAGTTCACCAGCGCCGGCGCGCGCTGGTTCAAGTCGTCGTACTCCGACGGCGCCGGCAACAACTGCATCGAGATAGCTGACCTGGCGGACACGGCGTGCGCCGGCGTTGCTGTCCGCGACAGCAAGTACCCGGACGGGGCGGCGCTTCTCTTCGCTCCGGACTCGTTCTCGGCGTTCGTTCGGGAAATCCGGCACGGGCGGTACGCGCGGTAGACGACGAGCCTGGTCCTGGTCTGATTACGGCTGGTGGCGGCAGCGCCTGCCGGGAGCAGCGGTGGCCCTTCTCGGCCGGCCTTGAGCTGAGCTGGGAAGGGCCACTTGTTGGTACGGCTCCATTCGCCCCTGGGTCGTACTCCGGCAGCGGCAAAGAGTGGACCAGCGCTCCAGCTCGCCGCGCAAGATCCACGGAAGAGCAAACTCCGCCCCCGCTTCCGCTCAACTGTGTGTCTTCTGTGACGAGGGCTGCATAACGTGACTCCCGACCATTTGTCATGTTCGACTCATTGGGGGAACTGTGAGATCGAAAGCCAGATATACGCTCGCGGCACTGGTCCTCGGGGCCAGTCTGCTTGCCGGAGGGGCCACGGCCTCGGCCGAGGACACACCACAGGCCGACACCACCGACACCACCACAGCGCCCGAAGGGGCGTGGCACTCGTACGCCGACGCCACGGGGGCGGATGCCGACGCCATCGCAGCCGCGAGCGCGGCGGGTATGTCGGACACGGATGCGGCCGATCTCGCGGCAGTCGACACAACCACCACCGCCGACGACACGGACACCACCGCCGCAGACACGGTGACGCCCGATTCCGTGCCGCCGGAGCCGTCGAGCTCGTGTCCGTCGGGGACGACCTACAACGGCGCCCACCGGGCCTGGTCCTGCATGGACATCATGAAGGACAACGCGGACAAGGGTCACCCCGTATGGATCCGGGTCGGGAAGGCGAACCCCCAGGGCTTCGGCTACACCCACGCCTTCGTGGATCACAACCTGTACGAGGACCCCATGCTCGTCGTGATCTACAACAACTCGCACGGCCTCAAGCAGAAGAACGGCCGGTACCTGTACGGCATGTACTTCAAGAGCCCTCAAGGCGTCAAACAGTTCGTCGAGGTGTACGAACAGCGCACGAAGGGCACCGGGTCGCCGGACAACCGCGAAATGGGCGTCGTGACGGCCTTCTGCAGGAACGCCTCATATCAGGAAGAGAACAAGTGCCCCGAGTGGGTCAACACCAGTCTCTGACGCAACCCTGACCGCGACACAGAGCTCTGGGATCCCGGCCGAGCGTAGGGTGGCACCTGCCTTGGCCGGGGTCCCGGGCTCAACGAGAAGGACGACCATGGATGCTTCCCTGATGCGCTCCGTCGTCGAGGACCTGTCCCGCGTTCTGCCCGAACTGGCGAGGGAGGCACGAGAGCGTGAGCCGTCGCCCGAAACTCCGCCGGGCGGACCCGGATGGCATGCCTACGCGCCGCTCGGCAGCGATGCGCCGCCGCATCTGCCGCCGTCCCCGTGGGGACAGGTGGAGGTCCTGGACATCGGCATGGCAGGACCACTGATCGTCGTGACCTTCCGGTGGCTGCCGACCGGCCAGGTGTTCGCGCACGTCACCGATCTCGGCGCATGGGACGACATGCCCGACGTGGCCGCGCTGCAGATCGAGCACGCCCTCACGCGCGCGCTGGGGTCCGACGAGTTCCCCGATCTACCCAAGGCCATGGTGGTCGGTGACGTCACACTCGTCACCGGCGGATGAGCTGCCGAGGCGGGGAACTGCACCAACCGCAGCGAACTTCCGCTCGTGGTACTGCGACGGTTCTTATCAGCACCTCAACTCACGGCCGCTGACGGTCCAGGAGCCTGGTTCGGACCTCTGCCCAGATCATCTCCTCCAGGGCGTCCACGGATTCCACTCCGAGCCCTGGCTGCCAGCCTTCACGTGCGATTTCGCGCGGCGTCATGTAGCCGGTTTCCGGCCATCGGTCGCCCGAGGCGCTGCGTTGGCGGCTTTCCGTTTTCGAATGGGCCTGCTCGCGCTCCCAGAGGATCAGCGCGGCGGCACGGTCAATGTCCAGGAGGACGGCCGTCCGTCCCGACACCTTCGGCTTGGGCAGCCCTCGCTTGTACATGTACTTCGCGCTCAGGACGTTCCTCTCACCGCGGGTGGCGAGGATCTTCGCCTCCAGCTCTTCGAGGGACGGTCCACCTGGAGTGAAAGCCCGCCGAGCCGCGTAGCCGGAGGGCAGCCACTCACGGACCAGCGCCGCCTGGAGCCAGATCTCCGCGGCGCGGTGCATGGCCACCTCGTAGGGGACCACCTCGGCCTTGGCCTGCTCGTCTCTCTGTCTCGGCATATGGCGTCTCCGGTAGGTCGGTTCCGACGGCGTGGTTATGGCTCGAGTCCGCTGGCTTTGGCGATCCCCTCGACCTCGCTGCGGAGATGTTCCCGTTCGGCCTCGCTCCGGGCGGATTCCGTGTCCGTGAGGGTGCCGAAGTCGACGAAGGTGTGAGCGCCGAATGGGCCCAGGAGGTTGAGGAGTTGGTGCAGCTGCTGCCCGAACTCGGGCGTGAACAGCTCCTGCTCACGTGGCGAGAGGTCGATGTCGACATCGGCGTTGCGGTGGACCAGTGCGTCGTTCGTGCCCTTGAGGATGCGCAGGAGCAGTTCGTACGACTCGGGATCAAGGCTGCTTTGGAGCTCGGACAGGCAGAGCGCGAACTGCTCGGTGCTCTCCGGGAATCCGTGTTCGTTCATGGGGGCATCGTGGCGGATGAAGGTCGCGGTATGGGGTGTTTCTGAGTGATTGGCTAGCTTTCCTCCGTCGCGCTTGACAAGGGTTTAGGCTCCGCCGGTGACGACACCGAACCGGTTCCAGATGACGATGAGCGGCGGCTCGTACGCGGTCGCCGTGGACGGGAACGACGTCAGCGACTTCGTGACGTCCGTCGACGTGCACGCCGAGCCTGACGGCCTCCCTCTCGCCGTGCTGCAGTTGTCGCCGACCAGGGAGTGTCCGGCCTCGCTGGATCTACTGGCTCGCGTGCGGATCGGAGTCCCGCCCGAGCCTGGTCCCGCGGCGGCCGCGTTTCTCGGGGCCATGGATCCCATCGAGGTGGAACGAGCGGCTCTTGCCCGCATCGACCTGGAGAACGTACCGGGCGGCACGACGGCCGCCGTGCTGAGGCAACTGGCGGAGTGGGCCCGTGGCGCTTGATCTCTCCGGTATGCGTCGGATCGTGGAGAAACTGCTCGACGACGAACTTCAGCTGTGGCGGGAGAGGGCGGGAGTCACCGGAGACGAACTCGATGAGGTAACAGGCCAGTTGGAGCCGTCTGGTGCGGCTCCCGTCCTTTTGTGGGAGGGCTCGGGAGCGATCGTGCGCTCGGGGCAGCTCAGCGTCGTGCCGTCTCTCGACGCCGTTGTCGCAGCGCAGTCGGCGTCCACCGCGTATCAGGGACTGCTGCCGCTCACCGCGCCGTCGGCGGCCGTCGACGATGTGCTGAGCGTTGCCCGCTCGGTGCGCGATCCGCAGCTCGTGGGCCGACGGTTCCGCGTGACTGACATCGGTGTTGGAACCTATGTCGTCGTACGGTTCCTGCGGCTGGAGTCCGCTGAATGACGTCACGGCTACGGGGACTTCGCTCCCATTCCGGTGGGATCGCCTGCGGGAACACATGACGCCCTGCCCCGGCAGTCGGGGGCAGGGCGTCACAGGTGGGCCGTACGGTCAGGAGGTGGCCGTGCCGTCGAGCTCGTTCAGGCCATGTCGAGCTGGAACCTGCAGGTGAGGGTCTGGTGGTAGGTCCGTCCGGCCTGGGTGTAGTCCGCCTCGCAGCCCGTGACGGGCTTGGTCACCTTTGCGGTGACCTTGAGCCGTACCACCGCGTACTTGTCGCTGAGCACCCCCGGCTTGATGGTGTACGGGTGCCCCGCATAGTTCGGGTACTTGTCGAGATCCACGTCGCCGGCGGTGGGATGTGCGGTCTCCTGGTAGCCCAGCCGGTAGCCGGGCGTGTCCTTCACCGAGTAGACGGAGTAACCGAGCAACTTGCCGCCCGCCGGGATGTTCAGGAGCTTGACGCCGGTGACGGAGACGGCCTGCTTGGAGATGTTCCTCGTCAGGGGGAAGGCCATGCGGTAGATGCCACCGACCTTCACGTCCGAGAAGCCGATGGCCCCGGTCGTTGTCGGCCCCTCCCCCTGCAGCGCCGTCCCCGTGGCAACCCCGCCGCCCGTCGAGCCCGCGCAACCTGTCGCACAGGCCAGCAGGGCCGCCACGGCGAGGGACAGGGCGCGGCCGCGGCCGCTAGTACGAGTAGATGACACCGGGGTTCCCCGAAATCTTGCCCTTGGCGCCCCAGATGTCGTGCTCCTGGCCGCCCGATCCGGCAGAGATCTTCTGGTAGTGCGACGCGCCGTACTCCGTGTCGAGGCTGAGCGACACCCCGAACGCCTTGACTGCGACACCGTAGGTGATCGAGTTTCCGGAGGTGATGGTCGCGTACGTCTTCTTTGCGAGAACCGCGCGGTAGGCCGGGTTGGAATTCCGGAAGGGGGTCGGTCCGTCCTTGGAACTGACATCGGCGCCGTACCTCGCCACAGCGCCCCCGGACGGAATGTCGTACTTCACCGGAACGATGGAGTACGTATGCGTGGTCTTGTAGGGACAGGCAACCTGGTGGTCGACGTCCTGGTATTCGATGGGAATCTGGAAGCGCTTGGCCCAGCGCGGCCCCTGGTTCGAGAAGCCGACCGCGTGGCCGGTGGTGTTCTTGCGGGAGATCTTTCCGGTGATCGACCAGTGCGCCCCGTCGACGCTAGTCGCGATGCCCCATGTGCTGGACAGTGTGTTGTTGTACTCGAAGGCGGCGGTGGTGTCGTAGAAGGCGTGCCCCTCACCGATGGTGGTGTAGTAGTCGTGCTGCTTGATGATGTGTTTGGTGGGTATGCAGCCACCGCCTAGATCGGGTTTCACGGCGCTGTAGTCGACGCCGTCCACCTTGTCCGGGTTGAAGTCGGCGGTCGACGTGCCGTCCGCCGACTGCCAGGTGTTCGCGGACGTGTCGGAAGCGCTGTCCGTGGTGTCCGCGCTGTCGACCAGAGTCGAGTCCGCGGGTGTCACCTGCGTCTCGTCCACGTCGGGGTGGATCGCCACGGTCTGCGGAGTCTCGGCGCGGGCCGCGGCCGACCCTTCCGTCGTGGCGGCGCCGGTGGCCACGCCGGCGTCCACGTAGTCGGTACCGGTCAGCAGTGTGCCGTCCGGGGCCTGGCCGTAGAAGGACGCTTCCAAGGAGAGCACGCCTCCGTTGTCGTCCGCGTAGGTCTGCAGCTTGCTCGGCAGGGTCGAGGGCAGCGTGAACGACCAGCTGCCGTCCGAGGCTGTGGTCGCCGTGCCCACGGTCGTCGGTGTGATCGTGCTGCCGTCCGCCGGCAGCGCCTCGTCCACCGGGGTCAGGGTCACCGTGGCGCCGGCCAGCGGTGAACCGTTGCCCAGGGTGAAGGCCCCCTTGACCGTGGCGGCGGCGGACACGGGAGCCAGGGTGCTCGGGCTGGGCGCCGCGGTGATCGTCGGCCCGCTGGAGGGAAGCGCTGCGCCGTCCGTCGGCTTGACGTCGGTGTCCGACGGCGAGGGCGACGGGCTGCTGGTGCTGCCGCAGCCCGGTGAGTCGCTGGTGCTCTGTGTGCAGACGGCATTGGCCGGCGACGACAGTCCCAGGCCGATCACCGCCGATGCGGCGACGACGCTCAAGGCAGTGGCGAGAGACAGACGTCTGCCAGATATTTCGGTCACGAAAGAAATCCCCGATTCCCCGATTTCACCGGTGTTCCCCGCTTTTGCGGGTCGCTCGGTGGGTCAAATGAAGCCCCACGAAGTGCGGCTGAGAAATTCTGCGGGGACATGGCCGATCGCCGTTGACGCGCCCCCCGCCTTGCACCGCGCTGGTCTGGTCGTTTGCGGCGTGACTGGAAGCTAGCCCGGCGAAACTTGAAAGGTCAACGAGCTTGGTGATCGCTTTACCATCGAGATCAACTCGCTTTGCCGCTCAGCTCAACTTCGGCTCAAGTCTTACGAATGCAGCCGGAATCCGCGGCAGCTTCCAGCGCTCTCCGGGGGCCACGGGGGAAAGCCGACTGTCGCTGCCCTCTTTGCGAAGGACCGAGTTCGACGAGAGCCAACTGGCCTCAGCCTCAGGCGTGTTGTAGCGCCCAGCTCCCGTAGGCTCCGCCATGCCAAGTCTGAATCCGCACCCCAACTCCCACCCCGATGCAGCCGTGTTCCGAGACCCGATCGAGCTGGCGACCGCGCTGTCGAAGATGGGGCCGGCTGTCCGGGCCCGTACGCGGGCGATCACCCGGCACCACGCCATGCTGCTCCGCGTCCGCATCCAGAAGAACGCCTCCGGGCGACCGGGGCCGAACGTCATCACAGGGCAGTACCGCGCATCCTGGGACGTGAAGGTGACCGTCGCCGACGGACGCGTGAGCGCCGTGGTGTTCACCGACGCTCCGCAGTCGCGGCGACTGGAGTACGGCTTCGTCGGTGTCGACCAGCTGGGGCGCCAGTACCGGCAGCCGCCCTACCCGCACATCGAGCCCGCGTTCCGGCAGACCGAGCCCGGCTTCCTGGAGGCCCTGCGCACGGGGGTGTTGCCGCGATGAGCCCACCACGGCTGCCGCTGACCCGGGCGCTCATGAACGTCCTCGCCGCGGGCACCGGTCGGCCCTGCGGGCTCGGTGTCCTGCCCCGAGCCGAGGACGGACAGCCGGCAGCCTTCCCGTATCTGACCCTCGACAGCCTTCCTGGCGAGTTCTCCGGACCGTCCTTCGCCAACTGGCAGGCAGACGCGACCTGGACGTACCAGGCAACCAGCGTCGGCGAGCGAGCCGACCAGGTGCAGTGGCTCGGCGACAAGGTCCGCGCCACGCTCTTCGACCGCACGCAGAACGGCTGGCGTACGGACATTCCCGTCGCTGAACTCCGGGTGATCGACCGGGAGTTGGCCTACGACGCGGAAGGCGAGCCGGTTGACGGATCGCACGGCAGTATCGTTACCTACGTGCAGCGGTTCACGATCACCGTGACGCCTGCCTGATCCTCCTCTCACCGCGGAGCCACGCGGACGCCCGGCCGACGAGCCCGGCGCGGTTCTCTCCTTCGGAGTGCCCGTGGCTCAGCAGCGCTTCATGCGGCGCGGCATCACCAAGATTCTCTGGTTGAAGAGCATCGCCGCCCCGACCAGGATCCCCACCCGTGCGGAGATCTCCGCCCCGAACTCCACCGACCTGACCGAGGCGATGAGCGATGTCGACGGCTGGTCGCTGACGAACGAGTCGATCGAGACGCCCGACATGGCGTCGACGTTCTCCTCCTCCATCCCCGGCAACGACAAGGCCGACAACTCCTCGATCACCTTCTACGAGGACCAGCTCAGCGACGCCGTCGAGACGCTGCTGCCCAAGGGCGCCGTCGGCTACGTGGTGTTCCTGCGGAAGGGCGACATCCCCGGCTCGAAGTCCCTGGACAGCTTTCCCGTCCAGGTGGCCTCGCGCACCCCGCAGTACAACGCGGGCAACGAGGCCGCGAAGTTCCAGGCGGTCTTCTCGATCACCTCACCGCCGACGCTTGACGCCGCCGTGCCCGCCGCCTCCGGTGGGGGCAGCTGATGGCCGCCAGGCGCGAGGTGACGTGGGAGCAGAAGATGGAGCGGCTGCGCCGCCGCTCCCTGCCAGAGCGCGTTCTGCAGATCTGCGACGACGCAGCGCGGCGCACAGACTACGACGAAGCCAAGCGCGCCGCCGTCCGTGCCCAGCTTCTCGCCGACAGCGATCCGGACAACGCGTCGCTTGCCGCCCGGGCGACTACGGCCGCCGAGCGGTACGCGGCCGCACGCAGAGCCTTCGACACGGCCTCCGTCTCTCTGCGCTTTCGCGCGCTGCCGCGGCCGGTTCTCGAGGAGCTCATCCACGCCCATCCGCCGACCGACCAACAGGCCGCCGACGGGGCGGCGTTCAACCCGGACACCTTCCCCGCCGCGCTCATCGCCGCCTCCAGCACGGACGGCATGAGCGAGACCGAGGCCCGCGAGCTGCTGGATTCCTGGTCGGCGCCGGACGCGAACGCCCTGTGGGAGGCCGCCTGGCAAGTGCAGCAGGAGTCCCGAGCAGACCTGGGAAAAGACTGACGGCCGATCCCCAGTTGAGGGCCGAGTTGGAGCTGTGCGAGACCTACCGCATCCCGCACTCGCATTTCCTCGGGGGTGACGGCCGCTGGTCCGAACTCGACCGTGCGAAGGCCCTGGCGTGGCAGGCGAGGCAGCGCTCGCTCTGCCCGGACTGCCGTACCCGTGAGGCGGAGTGGCAGGACGACCGGCACGCCTACGTCACCGACACCGTGCGCTGCCCCGGCTGCGAGCTGATCGCCCAGGAACGCGACCGCGTGCCCGAGGGGCGGGCCGGCTACGGCATCAAGGTCACGCTCCTGCCCCGGCGGACGTACGAGCACCTGCACCGCGGCGACGACACATAGAGGGAGGTGAAGAGGGCGGGTGGCGACGTACAGCCTGACCGTCCAGCTGACCGCGCAGGCCAACAACCTGATCTCCGGTCTGCGTTCGGCCGCCGACGCGGCTCAGGATCTCGGGCGCCGCACCCGTGACCTCGACCGGCGTCTGGCACAGCTGGACGCTTCCAGCCGTCGCACCGCCCAGCGGATCGACACCCTGGGAACTCGGGCCCGTACGGCGGCAACCCGGCTCGGCGCGCTCGGGACCCGTGGCAGCCAGGCGGGCAGCGGTCTCCGCCGGACGAGCGCCGAGGCAAGCGGGGCTGAGCGCTCCCTCAGGGGCGTGGGGAAGCAGGCCGCTGCGCTGTCCCGGCTTCTCGCCGGCGGGGCACTGATCCTGGGCACCGGCCAGCTGCTGGAGGAGGGCAACCGCTACCAGCGGCAGATGAACGTCTTCTCCGCCGTCACCGGGGCCACGGCCGGGCAGATGCAGCGCGCCGCCTGGATGGCCAACCAGCTCGGCGCGGACCTCGAACTGCCGACCACCACCGCGGCCGACGCCGCCGAAGCCATGGTGGAGCTGGCGAAAGCGGGATTCCGTACCGACCAGGCGATCAGCGCCACCCGCGCCTCACTCCAACTCGCCGCCGCTGCCGGGGTGAACGCCGCCGACTCCGCGAAGTACCTCGGCGACATCATGGACCAGTTCGGCCTCGGTGCCGACCAGGCCGGACGCGCCGCCGACATCCTCGCCGCCACCGCCAACAACGCCTCCGGCGGCATCATCGACATCTACTACGCGATGCGTTACGCCGGTCCGGTCGCGGCCGGCCTGGGCGTGAGCATGGAGGACGCGGCCTCCGGCGTCGGCATGCTGGGCAAGGCCGGCATCCTCGGCCAGACGGCGGGCACGGCGCTGCGCGGCATGATGGCCAACCTCGCCGCCCCGACCAAGGAGATGAAGGAGGGGCTGGCCTCCCTCGGCATCGAGGCGTGGACAGCACAGGGCAACTTCAAGGGCCTGCGGTACGTCATCGAGGAACTCTCCCGTTCCCAGCACGAGATGTCGCAGCAGGACTTCACCCAGGCGGTGAAGAAGGCGTTCGGCAAGCCGGCCATGTCCGGCGCGATCGCTATGGCCCACCAGGGCACCGAGTCCTTCGACGCGCTCTCCCTGGCCGTACGGGAGTCCGGCGCGGCCGCGCAGATTACGGCGGCGCGTGGCCAGGGCCTGGCTGGCGCGATGACGCTGCTGGAGAAGCAGACCAGGCAGACCGGCCTCGCGCTGTACGACGCGATGGCCCCGGGCCTGGAGTACGTCGCCCGGCTGATGACCCGCGGTCTGTCGTCCGCTACCCCGTACCTGGTCGCCGCGATCGAGTACGGGCGCGACCTCGCCACCCTGTACGGACCGGAGCTCAGGGACCAGGCGCGGAGCGGTCTCGGTGGCCTGATCGAGGAGGCAGAGCAACTCGTCGGCCCGCTCCGGGAGCTCGGCGAGCACGCTCTGGCCTCCGGGCTGAATCTGCTGATCAACGCCGCTCGCGCGCTCGGTGACGTGCTCGACAACGCGGCCCAGGGCGTCGAGCCGGTCGCCTCCGCGCTGGGGCTGCTGGGCGATGAGACGGGCGGAGCCGCGAACAGCCTGGACATCCTCGTCGCCGCGGCCAACCTGGCCATGTCCGCGGTTGCCGGGCTCTCCGCCGTGCTCGTTCCGGTCGGGGAGGTGGCCGGCACGCTGGTCCGTGCGTTCGGTGCGCTGCCGGGGCCGGTGCAGACAGCAATCGCCGCGATGTTCCTCGCACGGCGCCTTGCCCCGGTGCTGACCGGGCTCGCCTCGACCGTGAGCGGACGAGTGACCGGCGCGTGGCGGGGCCTCGGCGCGCAGATGCGTGTGCAGCAGACCCTCGCTGCGTCGACAGGCACGTCGATCGGACGGCTTGGAGCTGCCTTCGCCGTCCTCCAGACCCGTATCCCCGTCGTTGGCCAGATGGGCGCCGCCTTCCGCAGCGCGCAAGGCCCGGCCACAGGTCTCACCGGCACGCTCACCGGCATGACCCGGGCCGCGGGCGTCGGCCTGCGCGGTGCGATGTCCGGCCTCGTCGGGTTCATGGGTGGCCCGTGGGGCGTCGCGCTCGTCGGTGCCACCCTCGGCCTCGGGCTTCTGGCCTCCCAGCAGCAGAAGGCCGCCCAAGCCGCCGCCGAGCACCGGCAGCGGATCTCCGACCTCGCCCAGTCCCTGCGCGAGTCCAACGGCGCGGTCGACGACAACGTCCGGGCGATCGCCGCCGAGAACCTGATGCAGGAGAAGATCAAGACGACGCTGGACGGTCAGCAGCGTCTGGTCGACGTCGCGCGCGAGGCGAAGGTCCCGCTGTCGGAACTGGTCGACGCCTACACCGAGCAGGGCACCAGCCTGGCCGAACTCCAGCGACGGCTCAAGGCCGTCTCCAAAGAGCACACCGAGTGGGTGCTGGACTCCGAAAGCGGCATCGGAGGCGAGGCGTTCGACGTGCAGGGCCGGGCCGCGGACGACCTGCGCCGCGGGCTGTCCGGGCTGTCGGGGGACTTCAAGCAGGCGGCGGACGACGCGAAGTCGTACAACGAGGGCGTCCGGGGCGCCGGGACGGGCACGAGCGCGTACGACCGCCTGAAGACCTCGGTCGGCGAACTCGCGGACAAGACCGCCGACGCCGACACCCGCACCCGTGCCCTCAAGGACGCTCTCGACCTGCTGTCCGGCGGCAGCATCTCCCTCCAGGCCGCTGAGGCACGCGTCAACAGCGCCGTCCTCGACGTGAACGAGGCCCTAGACAACGGCATCGAGAAGGCAGACGGTTTCGGCAAGGCCCTGCTGAACAGCAACGGCACCCTGAACACCACGACCCGCAACGGCCAGCAGCTCTACCAGTCCCTCACCTCCCTGAGCGACGCGGCCGCCGACGCGTCAGTGTCGGCATACGCCCTCGCCCAGCAGAACGGGAAGTCGCTGCCCGAGTCGCTGGCCGCCGCCCGCGCGCAGATGGTCAAGGCGCGGGCGGCCGCGGTCAAGGCCGCCGAGGGCTACGGGCTCACGCGCAAGCAGGCCGATGCGGTGGCCGACAGTCTCGGCCTGCTGCCGTCGAAGGTCTCGCTGCTGCTGGAGACCGAGGGCATGGACTCCACGCTGGCCGATCTCCTCGCCGTACAAGCCGAGTTCGACCGACTGCCGAAGGCGACCACGATCCGCGTGGACTCGCTCAGCGAGGACGCCCAGAAGAAGCTGAAGGACCTGGGCTTCACCGTGAAGACGGTTCCAGGCACCCGCGAAATCAAGATCACGGCCCCGACGAAGGGCGCCCGCAGCGCTCTGAAAACTCTCGTCGACGAACTCGCCGCCGTCCCAGGCAACAAGAACGTCAAGGTCAGCGCCGCGGCCAAGGGCGCCCTCGCTTCTCTCCAGGCGATGCAGGACAAGCTGCGCGCCACGCCGAACGCGAAGACGGTCACGATCAGCGCCCCAACGGCCGCCGCTCGTAAGGCCCTTGAAGACCTCGGCTTCAAGATCCGCACTCTCCCGGACGGCAAGGCCGAGGTCACCGTCCCGACCCAGCCATCTCTCACCTCGGTCGCCACCATCCAGAGCGCGATCAACAACATCAACGGCTCCATCATCGGCGTGGGCGTCGCCCTCAAGGCCACTTCCTGGGACCGGGACGGCAACGGAGTACCCGACGCCATCCAGGCCCGCGCCCACGGTGCCGTCGTCGACTACTTCGCCGACGGCGGCGTACGACGCGAGAACCACGTCGCCCAGATCGCCCCGGCCGGCTCCTGGCGGGTGTGGGCCGAGCCGGAGACGCAGGGCGAGGCGTACGTGCCGCTCGCGGTGAGCAAGCGCCCGCGCAGCAAGGCCATCGTCGGGGAGGTCGTCCGGCGCTTCGGCGGTGACGTCACCTGGCACGCGGACGGCGGCCTGTCCGGCTGGTCGTACGCCCCTGCCAGCGCCGCCGAGTTGATCTCGGTGTCGTCGATCCGCTCGGACTCGATGCGCACCGTCAAGCGTAAGGGCAAGGAGGTCGAGATCTTCGACCTGGCCCTGTTCGAGAAGAACCTCGACAAGGCGTCGAAGAAGGCCGCGGCCTGGCGCAGGAACCTCGCCACTGTCGCCCGACGTGCCGGTCAGGACGTCGCCGACGCCCTGGAGGCCATGGGTGAGGACGGCGTGGAACTCACCCGCAAGATGGCCACCGGCAGCTCCAAGTACGTCAAGGAGATGACGAAGGACCTGGAACGGCTGGGCGCGATCGCCAAGGTCACGCTGTCCGACTTCACCACCCAGCTGAAGGCTGCGGTGAAGGACCAGAAGGCGTTCGAGGCAAACCTCACGAAGCTGTCCGCGATGGGCTACACGGACCTGGCGACGATGCTCGCGGAGCAGGGCGACACAGACGCCGAAACCCTCGCCGCCGAAGCCGTGAAGGACAACAAGAAGGCGAGGAAGGCCAACGACGTCGCGAAGGCCGCCTCCAGGACCCTGGCCACCGAGGACCTGTCCGACCTGCTCACCATCATCAGCGCGATCAAGACCAGTACCACCGGCATCCACAAGGTCGCCGACAGCACCGGCCTTGAGGAGGACCGGATCATCGAGGTCGCGGACCTCGGCCAGTCCCGCATCAAGTCCGCGCTCGGTTCCCGTGCCACCCGCTTCCTCGCAGATCTCGCCAAGGCGAGCAGGGGCCTGGCGTACGCGAACGGCGGCGTATGGGAGCCCGGCGTCTACTCGTCACCCACCGCGCTGATCAAGTTCGCGGAGGCTGGCACCGGAGGCGAGGCGTTCATCCCGCTCGCTGCGTCCAAGCGCGCCTCGGCGACCGCCGTACTCGGTGATGTCGCGAGCCGCTTCGGACTCCAACTCGCCCCGGATTCACGGGACTCAGCACCGATCCGCACGGTGGAGGCGCACCCTGCCGGCAACGTTCAGGTCGTCGTGGTCCGCGAGCAGCAACCGCTGATCGGCTCCATGCCGGTTACCGTCTCGGACACCTCCGCCACCCCACAGCAGCTCGGCGCCGAAGTAATGCGCCGCCTGCGCAACGCCCAGCGGGGAGGGCGGCTGTGATGCCCGAACTCGTGGACTGGCAGATCGAGTTGGCCGGAGTCCTCCTCGGCCCCGGAACGGACATCCTGGTCGGCGAAGTCGAGGGGCTGGGCGCACCCGATCTTCGTACCCAGGATGTGGAAAACCCTGTGGATGACGGGGCGTTCGCGGGCGTCGACCTGTACGGGCCGCGCACCATCCGCATCGAAGCGGGCATCCGCACGCCGGCCAACCCGGCACGCGCCCTCGATCTCCTCGCCCAACTGCAGCGTGCCGCGAACGACTTCACCGTACGCAGGACGGCCGGCGCTGACGCGGTGCTGCGCCTGCGCTGGCCCGGCCGGACGACCCGTCGACTGTACGGGCGGCTGCGCCGCGTCGAGGCCACCAGCACCGCGAACGCCCTGCACGGCTGGATCCCGCTGGACATCGAATTCGCGGCCCTCGACCCGCGCTTCCACGCCGACGACGCCTCCGCCCTGACCCTGGCGCTTTCCGTCGACGGGCTGGGCGGCTTCCGTGCCCCGCTCGTCGCACCCCTGACCACGGGCGTCGCCGTCCCCGACGAGCGCCGCGGCTGGATGACCAACGACGGTGACCTCCCCGCGTGGCCGGCGCTGCGGATCACCGGCCCGTGCGCCAACCCCCGTATCCGGCATGTCGAGTCGGGCCAGGTCATCGAGCTGGCCGTCGCGCTCGGCAGCGGACAGCACATCGACATCGAAACCCGGCCCGGCACCCGCTGGGCGCTGCGCGACGGCACCGGGAACCTCGCCCCCGCCCTCTCCCCGGCCTCCCGCCTGGACACCTTCACCATCCCACCCGGCACCAGCGAACTGTGGTGGACCGCCCGCGACTACACCAACTCCACCCGGCTGGCCGTGACCTGGCGCGCGGCCTACGCCGCCCTGTGAACCGGAGGACGTACGACGTGACGTTGATCAATCCGCCACTGCTCACCCACGGAGGCACCCACGCCGCCCGCGCCTTCCGGATGATGGTCCGCGACCTCGCCCGCGGCTCGCAGGGCGTCACCGAAGGCAACGACCTCAAGGTCAGCCAGCTCGCAACTCCCGGCGCGGGCGTGCGGGTTGGCGACGGCTCTGCAGTCGTACGCGGATCCGCGTGGGGCCAGGGCTCCTACACCCAGTACAACGTCGGCGACGCCATCGTCCCCATCGCCCCCACCGGCGCGAGCGCCCGCTCCGACCTTCTCGTGCTCCGTGTCGAGGATCCTGAATACGAGGGCACCCGCGACCCGGCGAGCGACGAGATCGGCTACTTCCACGTGGTCTCCAACGTCTCCGCCACGACCACCGCCGTGCCGTCCGGGATGACCGCCGTCGCGCTGGCCCGTCTGGATATCCCGGCCAACACCTCCGTCATCACCACCGCGATGATCAGCGATCTGCGGTCCATCGCCAACCCGCGCCGCGACCGCAGGCTCTACACCGCGTTCCCCGGCTCGCTGTCCCGCCTCGTCTACCAGGACGACAAGTGGCACACCTGGCCAGGCCCGGCGACGTGGCGGATCCCGGTACCGTCCTGGGCCGTCACCGCCAAGCTCGTCACCACGTTCGCCGGGCTGCGGATGGACAGCGCCGACGTCTACGCCCGCATGCAGCAGGTCCTCGGCACCGTGCAGGGGCAGGACACCGCCATCGACGACGACCAGGGCAACAACACCCGGCGCAGCACGATCGTCCTCGCCGACAGCCTGACCATCCCGACCGCCCTGCGCGGCACCACCCAGACCCTGTACGTCCAGACCTACATGAGCAAGAGCGTGACGGGAAACCTCGGCGTCGACGCCGCCACCAGCCTCATCGCGGACGTCGAGTTCACCGAGGGCGTGGTGTGACGCCGTGCCGGCCTACCGCTACCAGACCCGCCACGCCCTCACCGGCGACCTGCTCGCGGCCGATCTCCCGTTGTCCGACGTCGAGTTCGGCCTCGCCCTCAACGCGGCGGGCGACTTCTCCGCCATCCTCGCCCCGCACTTCGCCCACCTGCTCCCGGCCCAACTCGACCCCGGCAACACGGTGTTGACCGCCGAACGCGATCGCACGCTGCTGTGGGGCGGGCTGATCTGGCGCGCCGAACCCCAGGGCGGCTCGTATCCGATCGAGGCCGCCGGATGGGGCAGCTACCTGCACCGCCGTCACGACGTCCACGGCAACCTCGCCGGGCGCGGCCCGTACACCTACGCCGACCCCTGCCAGGTCATCCGCGACACCTGGACCTACGCCCAGTCACAACCCGACGGCGACCTCGGCGTCACCGTGGACACGACCACCAGCAAGGCCAAGGCCGGCACCCCGGCCGAGCCGTACCGCACCGACTGGTGGGAGGCCCCCGTCCTCGGCCAGGTCGTCGACGACATGACCGCGACCGACGGCGGCCCGGAGTGGACCGAGACCACCGACTGGAGCGAGGGCAGAGCCCTCGGCCGTATCCGGCTCGGCTGGCCCCGCCTCGGCGCCCGCCGCACCGACATCGGCTTCGCCTCCGGCATCAACGTCGCCACCACCATCCCCGTCATCTACGACGCCGACGCCTCCGCCCAGGTGGTCATCGCGCTGGGCGCAGGCGAAGGCCGCAGCCGTCGACGCGCCGTCGACGCGATCCGCAACGGCCGCCTGCGCCTGGAGTACGTCCTCGAAGCCCCGGCCGAGAAGTCCAACGACCTCCTCGCCGCCCGCGCCCGCACCGAACGCATCGCCCGCCAGATCCTTGGCGAAGTCACCGAGATCCAGGTCGTCGACCACCCAGCCGCTCCGATCGGCTCCTGGCAGATCGGCGACGACGTCCGCGTCTCCCTCCACGACCAGTGGAGCGACTTCGACGGCTGGTGCCGCATCACCGGCTGGACCATCCGCCCGCCCCAGGGCGACGACCCCGAACGCGTCACCCTGCAGCTCGCCCGCGCCGACCGCTTCACCTACGGGAACTGACCGTGGCCGACGGCCTCAGTCAACTCGCCGCCCGCCTCGCGGATTTGGAGCGCCGGTACACCCAACTGGCGCGCACCTCCCGCCTCGCGTACTCCTCCATCGAGGACGGCGCGGTCGAGGTGTACGACGCCGGCGGCTCCCTCCGCGCGGTCATCGGGCAGCAACTGGACGGCACCACAGCCATTAACGCCGTTAACGGTCCTCCCCCGCCTGCTCCATCCGCACCTCAGGTGGAGCCGGTCCTGAACGGCCTGCGCGTGACCTGGGACGGCACCTTCGCGGGCGCGGACGCCACTCCGCTGGACCTCTCCCGCGTCCAGGTGCACCTGCTGACCTCGGCGGACGCCGAGCCGGACGTGATGTGGCCCGCGGCCACGATCGAGGCCGCGTCCGGCGCGTCGGTGACCATCGCGACCAACTACTACGACCTGATCTGGGCGCGCCTGGTCGCGGTCAACACCTCCGGCACTCCTAGCCTGCCCTCCGCGGCCGTGCAAAGCACCGCGCGCCGCGCCGCCTCCGCGGACGTCGGCACCGGCGTCATCCAGCAGGGGCACATCGCCGTGGGCGCCATCATCACCCCGCACCTGGCGGTCGGCTCGGTCACCCCCGACCAGATCGCCGTCGGGCAGGGCACCAACTTCATCCCCGACCCGAGCTTCGAGGGCGCAGTCATCGCTGCGGCGATCGCCGCAGCGGGCGCCCCGTGGTCGCTGGCCCGCGGCAACCGCACCGGCGTCGGCGTCCGCACGGACTGCCTGGCCGACACCCCCACCTACTTCACGCTACCGCTGGCCACCGTCCCCGTCCTCGCCGGCACTCAGCTCTACCTGGCCGTCGACATCCTCACCTCCGACGACCTGAACGCCAGCGGCGTGAAGATCCTCGCCCGGTGGGAGAACGCCGCCGGGACGGTCCTCGGCTACGGCGTGGTGGAGACGACCGCCCCGGTACCCGGCATGTGGCAACGCATCAACGGGCAGGTCGCCGCCCCGCAGGGAACCACGCAGTCCGTGCTGTGCCTGGAAGCCTCTGCCGCCACGGCCGGCTGGGTCGTGTTCGACAACGCCGAGGCCCACCAGATCTTCGGCCGGGTGACCGGCGGCGCCCGCGCAGAGGTCGGCCCGCAGGGGGTACGCCTCTTCGACGAGGCGGGCGAGGAGGCCGTGTCTCTGGTCACCGGGGAGCCCCAGTACCTGACCCTGCGCAGCGACGGCCAACCGGTGGCGACGATCGACACCGACGGCAGCGCTGGCTTCAACGACGTCAACGTTGCCGGCGAACTGACGGTGGGCGGAGAACCCGTCACCGACCTGCTGGGAGCCGGGCCCAAGGGAGTCGTCGCCCGCGCCCACCCCGGCTCCACGGTCACCGCGACCGGCAGCGAGATGGGCTACTTCGAGCTGCCGTTCACCGCCGAGGCACGCCGCCTGTACCGGGTGGGATTCCGGGCGACCGCGGATCTCGACACCACCACCGACGGCGAGATCCGCCTCTACCTGCGCGACGGCGGCACCGCACGCCCCACGATCACCTCCACGCTGCGAGAGACCTCGATCCACACGCCCGCGCAGACCGGCCGATTCCAGCAGGTCGACCTGGAACACATCACCAGCTCCACCACCCTGGGCACCGGCCTGCACCGGCTCCTGCTCTCCTTCGAGAACTCCGGAGGCAGCACCGGGCAGACCCTCGAACTCGGCCTGACTACCACCGGCCGCACGAATGTCTTCTACGTCGAGGACACCGGTCCCGAACTGCCGCTGACCGGCGGCTACAACACGGGCGGCGGCACGGCCGACGACCCGGTGCAGACGTACACGAAGACGTACGCGTGCTCGTGGTCCGGTTCGTACGCGAACCGCTCGGGCTACAACGCCTACTACGGCACCTCCTGCATGCAGGGCTACTACTCCGCGAACAACGGGGTGCAGTCCAGCCTGATCGGCTTTCCCGCCGCCCTGGCCACCGACTTGGCCGGCGCGAAAATCGAAAAGGCTGAGGTGTACCTGTACTTCGACCACTGGTACTACGCATCCGGCGGCAAGGCGGTCATCCGGGCGCACAAACACGCCTCCCGGCCGGCGAAGTTCTCCTGCGACACCGAAGCGCAGACCGTCGCCTGGAAACGCAACCAGGGCAAGTGGGTCGACATCAGGGCCGTCTTCGACTCCACCACCTGGCGGGGCATCGCGCTGGACCCCAACACCACCGACAGGACCTACTACGGGCGGGCCCGCGGGTACGGGCAGACGTACCCGCCGCGGCTGCGCGTGACCTACACCAAGTAGCGAAGGAGCGGCCGCGCTGTGCCCACGTACGGAGACCTCGTCGTCAACGGGTCCTTCACCAACGGGACGACCGGCTGGTGGTCGGGCAGCACCGACATGGTCATCATCGCTGCCGGTACGGCCGGACTGGAGGCGACCGCGAGCACGGACGCGGAGAACCTGTGGGACGCGGTGTTCGGTCAGGACGGCGTCACCCTGCGCGCGGGCTGCCGCTACACCTTGTCGTTCACGGCCCGCGCCTCGCAGGAGGGCGCCGTCATGGCCGTGAAGGTCGGCATGGGGGTCGACCCGTGGACCCCGGTCGTGGAGAAGCAGCTCAACGTGCCGACGGTGGACACGCACTTCGTGTTCTCCTTCACCTCGACTTTGGCGACCTCCGGCCAGGTGTCCTTCCAGTTCGGCCAGTCCAGCCCCGTCACCATCCACCTCACCGAAGTCCGGCTGACCTGTTCGACCCCGAGCGAGGGCTTCTACACCGACCCGGACTCCAACGCCGCCAAGTGGCTGCAGGCCAACCCGGACGACCCGCGCGCCAAGAAGATCCGGCGGTCCATCGCCCGGTGCCCCGCCGCCCGCTGGTTCGGCGACTGGAACACGGACATCAAGGCCGACCTGGACGCGTACGTCGCGGCCGCGGCCGCTCAGGGCCAGATGCCCATCGTGGCCCTGTACAACATGTTCAACCGGGACAACGGCGGCCAGAGCTCGGGCGGTTCGGCCTCCCCGGACGCCTACCGGGCGTGGATCGACGCCGCCGTGGCCGGCATCGGCGACCGGCCCGTCCTCGTCGTCCTCGAACCCGACTCGCTGGCCCAGCTCGGCAACCTACCCAGCGACTCGGCTCGCGCCGAGCGCACCACCCTGGCCGCCTATGCCGCGCGTGCCCTCGCCACGCTGCCCGAAACCACCGTCTACCTCGACGGGGGAAACCCGACCTGGATCCGCCCGCCGGAGATGGCCGCCCGGCTGAAGGACGCCGGCGTCGCGCAGGTGCGAGGCTTCGCCGTCAACGTCGCCAACTTCGACTCCGTCGACGTCTGTTGCACCTACGCCACCCAGATCACCACAGAACTGGCCCGCCTCGGCGTCACCGGCACCGGGTTCGTGGTGGACACCTCCCGCAACGGCAACGGCGCGATGGACGCCGAGGGGCAGCACGTCGAGTGGTGCAACCCGGGCGGCCGCCGCCTGGGGGTGCCCAGTTCGATCGGCGTCGGTGACGCAGATTACCTGCTCTGGATCAAGGTCCCGGGTGACTCGGACGGCTCGTGCGGTGTAGGCGTCGGTATCCCTGCAGGGTCCTTTTCACCGTATCTCGCCGAGCGGCTGATCGAGGGCTGGTGACGCGGCTCCAGCTCCGCTGATCTCGGAACGCCGAGAGCGCGACGACAAAAAGGCAGTGCGCCGCAATTCCTCCTGAAAGGAATGGATCAACGCAGCATCAACTGCCCGAGGGTAGGGATCAATGCTGTAGCGAGCGCCAAGAGAGCTCCCGCAACTGACTGCTTGTCAATCACTCCGGACGGACTGGATGAGACCTTCTCGAGTATATCAACGCGCAGAGCGAGATCATTCGTCAGTTGACTGCCTTGCGTCGGCGGATGAACGGGTAACTCTCTACTGATTCTCCGAATCACCGATATTCGATACTCGGACACGGCCATCGACAGCCTCCATTGAGGCACAAAAGATATGGGGATGAGTACGCCCGCCGACAAGACGACCAGGAACCATTTTGCAATCCTCAACAAGATTGTGGGTTCCGCATGGTTCATCCAGTAGACCCAAGGGAAAATGCATGCAGCCGATCCGACAGCCGCGAGAAGAGATCCCATACGGTAACAACGGACGAGAAGCTCGACGCCGGGGGTGTTGGCAGGAGAAATCCAGGAGAGTTCCAGGTAGCCCGGGCGTGTCACCACGCGTGCAAAGTGAGCACCTTGGGCAAGCCAGTACATGCAGTTGAAAACACAGGCTCCTGTAATGGCTGCGCTAACGTAAGAGGCCAGGTCAATGGAGAGCAATTGCGTCATCTTCGGCGAGCGGGAGGCTATGTAGACCAGAAAGGCCGCAGACCCTGCGCCGCTCATCATGACTGTCCCTTGAGCCACTGCCGAGGTCTTGGCATCCAGCCAGCCGTGAACCGCGCCCTTCCCGCGCGCACTGAGCATGTCATCCAGGTCGGGAGTAAGGCTGTGGAACATGTGACACGAAACCCACTGCGACCAGACGCACAGAACATCCACGAAAGAAAAGTAAGCAAGCCAGAAATAACGACGCGAGAGGGTGTCCGTCGAAATTTGCGCAATAAGGTCGTGCGCTAACGCCAGGGCGAAAGGTGCCGCGACGACTGCAGCGAAAGTCAGGATGCCAGTCATGGCCCAGCGATTACGCCCAGGCGGCCCGTCCCTGATCCCGGATGCACGCAGGAGCAGAACCTTTGATATGTCACCGGAGTAGCGTAGTCGCAAAGCAACAAGAGTGACCAAGGAGAACCCCCTCCACCGCACGCCACGTCACAGGCAGTGTAAGGCCACGCACGGCAAAATATCTTGCAGTTTGTCATAATTACCCGGCGGTAATATTTGGCTGATGGAGTCGGCTCCACCTGACTGGAACCGTCCTGCTGACGGCTGTTGGGGTTTCTGGCTCGGTGCCTGCGCTGCGGTAGGCTCCATTCGCCGAGCGACCCTCCGTTCTGCAGCCGATGCGCCTTTTCCCGAGGGACCGTCAGGGTGGCTCCTGGCGAGCAGCGCACGCGGAGGCGCGGGGGAGAAAGCGTCACGACGTGGCCCAGCCACTATCCGCAGACCAGTTCCTCGCCGTCCTGAAGTCGTCCGGTGTCCGCGTCGTCGAGCACGGCAGCTGGCGCTCCCACAACCGCAACCACAAGGGCGCCTGGGGCCCGGTCAACGGCGTCATGATCCACCACACCGGCCCGTACTCCACCGAGGCCGCCATGGTGGAGCTCTGCCGCACCGGCTACACCGCGCTGCCCGGCCCCCTCTGCCACGGCGTCATCGACCGCTCCGGCACCGTCCACCTCGTCGGCTACGGCCGCGCCAACCACGCCGGATCCGGCGACGACGACGTCCTCAAAGCCATCATCGCGGAGAAGCCCCTCCCGCCGGACAACGAGGCCAACACCGACGGCAACCCGCACTTCTACGGCTTTGAGTGCATCAACACCGGCGGCGGTCAAACATGGCCGCAGGCCCAGCTCGACGCCATGTACAAGGTCAGCGCGGCCCTGTGCGAGGCCCACGGTTGGAGCGCGCGGTCTGTGATCGGCCACAAGGAGTGGCAGCCCGGCAAGCCGGACCCGGCTGGCATCGCTATGGACGACTTCCGCACGGCGGTCGCCAAAGTGCTCAGCGGCAAGCCGACGAGCACCACGCCCGCGGAGGACGAGCCGGCGTACGCCTCGTTCCCCGGCTCCGACTACTTCCGTACCGGCCGACGCTCGGCCCTGATCACCGCGATGGGCAGGCGCCTGGTAGCCGAGGGCTGCGGCAAGTACAGCGAGGGCCCCGGCCCCAACTGGACGGAGACCGACCGCAGTTCCTACGCCGCCTGGCAGCGCAAGCTCGGCTACTCCGGCGGCGACGCCAACGGCATCCCGGGCCCGACAAGTTGGGCCAAGCTCCGCGTTCCCAAGCCCTGACCCATAACCCGAGAGGACACCTGCCCCATGGCCACCGCCAAAAGCACCCGGAAGCTCCTCGCCGACATCGCGGAGCGCTCCGTACTGACGTACGTCGAGGCCTTCCTCGCCCTCCTCCTCGCCTCCGGCACGACCGACATCGTCAACCTGTCCACGCTCGAGTCGGCCGCCATCGCGGCGATCCCGGCCGGCCTCGCCGTCGCGAAGGGCGCTGTCGGTTCGCTCCTCGGCCGTTCCGGCACGGCGTCGTGGCTCCCCGCCAGAACCGACCCCGCCTCCATCACCATCAACTGACCAGAGGAGCAGTCGCCATGCCCGACGGAGAGATCGCCCTGGAGCTCGCCGAACTCCGCCGCGCCCTCGAAGTCGGGCTCGCGCGCATTGACGGCCAACTCGCGCTCCTGGTCCAGCGATCCGACCAGACCGACAAAGCCATCGAGGAAATCGACGCCCGCGTCACCACCCTCGAACGGTCTCGCTGGCCCCTCCCCGCCATCAGCACGCTAACCGGTCTGGTCGCCCTCGGTATCGCCGTATGGTCGGCGCTCGGCCGGTGACCACGAAGCGCAGCGACAGGGTGTCCGGCCCGGGCTCGGGTCACCCCTGTTACTGCCCAAGCTGAGTGGCCAGGAACACCGCTGCCACCGAGGGTCGGACCGCGTACGTTGCGCCCGCGCTGCCCTCGGGAGCCTCCCACCAGTAGAACGGATAGCGCCGCCCACTATTGCCCTGCGCCTTGCTCATTCCGGACAGCACGCCTGCCACGCGGCGCACCTGATCGACTTCGTTCGGCCCGTCCAGGGCCTTGTCCACCAGCTCCGTGCCGTGGATCTCACGGCCGGGGTTGCGCAGCAGGTACTCGAATACCTGCCGGGCCTGCGGCGCGAGTTCAGCCAGGAACACCGTGGCGCGCTCCAAGTCCTCCGGGCCCCATTCCGGGTGGTCGTAATGCCCCTCTTCGCCAGAGTGGTTCGCCCAACGCGGATCAGCCTCTGCCAGATACACCGTCACATCCACCTCTCACTCATCCTGAAGTGCTCCATTCTGGCCGCCCGGCTCACTTCGGGCTGCGACTCTCCAACTGCTTTCCATGCGGTTTGGTTCGCGTACTGGTCGCGGCGAGCCGAGCGGTAGGTCAAGCGCGCACCGTCGGGTCAACTATGCTTGACGCATCAAGTGCGTTTTATGCCGCGAGCGCCGGAGACACCGTGACCAAGAAGAGGTTTCCCTACCTGCTGGGACATGCGGAGATCGCGTTCCTCTACGGAGTCGAGCGGCAGACCTCCCAGCTGTGGAAGACCCGCGGAGTGCTGAACGAGCCGGATGCGGTGATCTCCGGAAACCCGTACTGGCTCCTGCCGACCGTGCTCGGACTCGCCCAGGACGGCACGCGCGAGCACCTGCCCGAACGGCTGAAGGAGTACAAGGCCGGTATCGACGGCGGGTACGAGGTCGACGACGCGGCGGAGCTGCCGGACGTCGTCGGCCTGAAGGAGATCCCCTGGGTCTTCGGCAAGAAGTACATGGACGTCTACCAGTGGCGGGTCCGCAGGAGCTTCGCCACCGAGGACGCGATGGTCTCCGGCTCGCCGCTGTGGCTACTGGACACCGTCCTCAAGGACGCCGAACAACGCGGACGCGGCACCGTCCAGGAGGGCATCGACCGAATCCGGGCGGGCGAGCGCGAGCAGATCAAGCCCCGCGGACGGAAGACATCCGCGGAACCGAAGCCGACGCCGAAACCCGTGCCGGAAGCACGGACGTTCCGGCCCGGCCAGGACTCAGTGGAGGATGTTGCGGCGTTCGCGGCGGAACTCCTGAACTCCGGCTTCTCCATGACCGTACGCCCGAAACGCTAGGCGCCCGGGACAGGCGAACCGGTTTCGGATCGCTCACGGTGCGAGTCGCTGAAAAGCGAGAGCAAACGGGGTCAGACGTGTCGACTCGCGTGCCAGCTCGCGGAGAAACACCAGATGGGGTCGGCGGCCCGGCATTCGGAGGCGCCGACGGGTGCGCCACCGTGGCACATGGGTCGTGGTCCCGGCCGAGAACATGGGTACACCCAGCGTCAGAGTGACCTGCTGCTTTTCACGCTTGGTCAGCCCCAGTTCGAGCTCGAGTTCGTGGACCAGGGCACGAAGCTCATCCTGGGCCGCCTTGATGGTGACGAGATCTTCCTGATCGCGGAGCTTGCGGTCGATGCCATGTACCCAGTTCCGGAACGCGGTCGCCTTGGCGCTGCGCCGCACTTCGACCGCGGTCTTCAGGAGCGCACCTCGAGTGGCGCACTGGCTGATGACGTAGGAAGCAATGAGTGGGAAGTCAGCCGATATCGCTGAGCCGCCGAACTCGTCGTTGATCTGGCCGCGCACCGCTTCTCTGATCCTGGCCACCCTGCCCATCACCAGGTCGCTGAAGCGGGCACGCGATTCTATCGGTTGATTGCTGAACAGCATCGAGCGCCATGCGTGCGGCATGTACGGTGCGCAGGCTGCACAGGCCAACCCCTGGTAGTAGAAGCCGCGGTAAGCGAAGAGAGCAAAGCTGCGTACGGCTGCCGTCTGCGTCTCGAGAATGCCTACGAGGGCCCGCAGCTCACGCGCGACCGCACGCTCGAACCCATCGTCAACGCCCGCCAGCGTGAACTCCATGAACTGAGCCGAATCGTGATAAAGCGGCGGCAGGATCTCCAGGTCGTCGGACGAGGGCATGATTTCGAGGCTCTGGACCAAGTGACCTGTCCCCAGCAGGCGCCGTACCTGCCTTGCGCTCGTCCGGAGCAGCTCAGCATGCACCGAGCCTGAACCCCCCACAAGAGACGTTTCCCCGAAGAAGTCTCCGTTCGCACGGCTGATCTGATACAGGTCGCGCCAGTTGACGTGGTCATCCCTGCTGGAGTTGTCGACGGTGAAGCCTTCGACCAGGACGATGGCCTCCAAGACGTCCATGAGCGATCGCAGATCCACACCGGACGGCAGCCGGCGCGTGCGCGACGGATCCCACTCGAAAGCCCTAAGGGCACCGAATATCGTGGTGTTGTCCATCAGGACGAATCCGTCAGGCAGCACATCATCAAGCCACATACCGCCCCTTGCTCGCGTCTCTCAAGCCACCTACCGATCAGCCTGTTGCAGCTGCCGCCATGGACACCATCAGACTTCCCAATCCAGTCGACGGTCACTCTACGATCCGGGTTGAAGTGACCCACACAGCGACCGGCCCCCGTGCGCGACGTGACTGTTGCCTATAACGTGACTCCCTCAACATGTGTCCAGGCAATGCACAGCTACCCTCGGAGACAAGGGGCACACATCGACAGTCAGGGCCTCGTAGGCGCGTTCCGGCTGCACGGCCGGCGCGCGAGCAGGGGCGATCACACCTCGAACTTGACGTCGAGGGTCAAGTGAAATATATTTTTATCAACTTCGATTATATGCAACATGTGTTGCAACACATGAACGTCTTATTGGGGAACAAGTTTACTTGGAGGGGACGTGACCGACACTCCGGTCACCTGGCTCGCGATCCGCGAGGACCAGAAGGCGTTCGAGGACCAGCAGTTACGCGCTCTGCGCGCGGCGTTCCCGGATCTGGCCGAGGCCAGTCCGGCGCAGCTGGGGATCTTCTTCCACTACTGCAAGGCGTCCGGACTCGACCCGTTCGGCCGGCAGATCTACATGATCAAACGCAAGTCCCGCGGCGAGATCCGCTGGACCATCCAGACCGGCATCGACGGCTACCGGCTGATCGCACGCCGGGCCGCCGACCGAGCCGGGCAGTCCATCGCGTACGAGGACTTCGTCTGGTACGACGCCGAGGGCGGCGAGCACACGGTGTGGCTGCGCGACGAGCCTCCGGCCGCGTGCAGGGTCGTCGTCTGGCGTGGAGACTCCCGTTTCCCCGCCGTCGCCCACTGGCGGGAGTACGCACCGAAGGTGTGGGACTACGAGGCCCAGGAGTACAAGCTCGGCGGCCTGTGGCCGCAGATGCCAGCCAGTCAACTGAGCAAGGTTGCCGAAGCACTTGCTCTGCGCCGGGCCTGCCCCGCAGACCTGTCCGGCCTGCACGTCGACGAGGAGCTGCACGCGGCCGACGCGGCGGAGTCCCGCGAGCGCGTCCAAGCCGCCGCCGCGCAGCTGAAGAGCGGCAGAGCAGTGCAGCCGGACAAATCCGAGCAGGGCGGAAAGAACCCCTCGTCCGGCGATGCCGGAGATGTGGTCGAGGGCGAAGTCGTCGACGTGCAGGACGACAACGCAGCGGCGGATACCAAGGCGGCGCAAGAGAACGAGAAGGCGCCATCGGTCGATCCGCGTGCCGAACTGGAGGAAGTACGCCGCGAAGCCCAGCAGCTTGCGAAACATCTCGATATCGGCTTCGACACCGTCAACGAGCGGTGCTTCGACGACTTCGGCGTCTCCTATCAGGACGCCACCACCGAGCAGTTGCGTACCCTCCTCGACGCACTGCAGGCGGGAGGCGGACCCGGTGCCGATGCCCCCTCCCCGGCCGATCCGACGGCCATGACCGCCGCCCCGATCACGCGCCGACGCGCGTCGGCCAAGAAGGCGGTGGCGCGTAAGGCCACCACAAAGAAGACCGCGGCACGAAAGTCCTCCCAGAGCCAGGCCACTCCACGCTCTGCCCAGTAACCCGCACTGCCCATCGGCCATCACAGGCAGACCTCCCAACAGAGTGCGAGATCACCATGCCCACCGACAACATCACCGAGAACCTCGGCATCCCCGTCCCCGACCTTTGGAAAGGCGCACACCGAGACGACCGCGCCCGCCCCCGTTCGCGCCAACGCCTCCTCGGCCCTTCGTCGATCGGCTTATGCAGACGCCGCGCCGCCTACGAGGTCCACGGCACCTGGCCGACCGACCTCGCCGACAACATGCACGCCGCCATCCTCGGCACCTGGCTCCACGAGGGCATCCTGCGCGTCCTGCGGGAGCAGTACGGCGCCTGCACCGAGCTGGAACTCACCGACGGCGTGATCCTCGGTCACGCCGACGCCTACTGGGCTCCGGACCACCTCCACGACCCTGCCGCGAGGACACCGCAGACCCGTGACCTGGGTGTCGTGGAGGACGTCAAGACGAAGAGCACCCGCGCCCTGGACGTCGTCGTACGCCAAGGCCCCAGCCGGGCCGAGTGGTTCCAGGTCCACCTGTACGCCCACCTGCTGCGCACCGGCGGCCTCAGGGACCACCCCGGTCTGCCGACCGGTGAACCGCTACCGGTCGACGTCGTACGGCTGAGATACGTGGGACGGGAGTACGGGCAGGTCGTCGTCCACCAACGCCCGTACGACGAGGACGTCACGAAGCAGGCCCTCGCGTGGGCCGAGGACATCCTGGCCAGCCCCGAACCGGAGGCAATGCCGCGCGACCTCGACGGCCCCGGCCTGTCGATCATCTGCGACAACTGCCCGTTCAAGACGGCTTGTTGGAATCTGGGCCAACTCCCCGACGACCGCGCCCCGCAGACGATCCTCGCCGAAGACACGGCGGCCGTCACCGAGGCCCTGCGCGCCTACGCGGACGCCGCCGAGGTGGAGAGCGCGTCGAAGAAGCGCAAGGCCAAGGCCCGCAAGATGCTGGACGCCGCCGACGCCGGAACCTACGGCGCGTTCAAGCTGTCCTGGTCCGGCGGCAACCCGCGTCCGCCCGAGCCCGACCCCGATGCGATGATCCGCGTCCTCGAGGGTCTCAGCATCGGCATCCCCATGCGGCCAGGCGGGCGGACCTCACGCACCATCGGCGTCTCCCGCGTGCCCGAGGCGAACTGACCACCACACGACCTGGGGCCGCCGCGCCGCAACACAGATCGTCGGCGGCCTCGGTCTCCGCTCACTTACCGGACAGCCCTTGGAGGGGACCATGTCCACACCCACGCTCCGCGAACGGCTCGCGACCATCCTGGCCCAGACGTACGGCGATCACCCGCCGACCGAGCTCACCCGCGAGCCCACACGTCGGATCTACCTCAGCACCACTGCCACAGGCGTGCCCGGCATCGACTTCCTGGCGATCGAGCGAGTGGTCAACGCCGATCTCCCGCTCCCCGGTCTCAACGAGCCCGAGCAGGAACTCGCCGCCCGGCTGATGACCCGGGCGGAACTCGGCGCGGACGAGATCGCCGAGCGACTCCGAGTGGAGCCGCGCACCGTCACCCGCTGGCGGTCGGCCTGGAAGGAAGCGGAAGGGGACGGCAGTTGAGCATCGAGGCCATGGCCTGGGCCTTCCGGCAGAACATCTCCAAGCCCGGCGCGAAGCTGGTGCTCCTTGCCCTGTGCGACTTCGCCGACGAGGCGTGGTCCTGCTTCCCCGGACAAGCCACCCTGGCGGAGAAGACGAGCCAAGGAGAGCGCACCGTGCGCCGGCACTTGGAATGGCTGGAGCAGGAGGGGTTCATCGTCTCCCGCGCCCGGTTCTCGGGCGGGCGCCGCACCAGCAACCGCTACACGATCCACGCCCCGCACCCTCGGACGCCACCGCCGTCGAGTTCACGGACTCCCCGTTCCGGCTCTCCGGCACCGAAGGCGGAGAAGCACACGAAGAAGGTCGGCGGAAGGCGGACGAAGCAGGCGGCCAAAACGGCTGGCGGCCAATCTGACCAGCGGCCAGGTTCGGCGGGGGAACCGGCCAGATTGGCCGGGGAACCGTCAGAGAACCACCAGAGCAACGCCCCCCAGCCCCCGGCGGACGGTGAGGGCCGTCGCGGGACCGGCGACTGTTCGGCACACCCGGATTCCCCGGCGGCCAACTGCCGTGGTTGCGGCACCAGCCCGCGTGCCCGGCGTGCCGCTGTTGCGGCGCAGGAGAAACGAAAGAATGACGAGCGCGCCCGCGGCCGGGACCGCCGTTGGTTCGAAGAGGACAGGGCACGGCGCGCCCTCGCCGCGGAACTCGAGGCTCAGGGTGCTCTGGATGGTCCTCGCCAGGCCGCGCGTGAGGCAATGCGCCGCGGCCAGCCTCGACTCAACAAACCCACAGATAAAGAACACTTGACGGAGAGTGATCAGGATTGATAAAATGTTATCAATGCCACCAAATCGGAACCCGCCCCTGGAGGATTCGACCGATGTTCCGGCAACTCACCCCCGGCGAACGGCAAGCACTCACTGACAGACTCGCCGCCCAGGGCGTCACCCCTCAGCAGTTCAAGCAGGCCCAAGAGCAGGCGCGCGAGCTCGGCGAAGCCCTCACCCGTACATACGGCGAAGCGATCGGCCGTCCAGTGACCCCGATGCAGTTCATCACCGACGTCCTCGGCGTCGAGGGTGCCGGCCGACTACTCGTCTGCGCCCTCCGCGAGACCACTGGCCGGATGGACCTGTATCGCGACTTCTGACCGAGCGCCGCATTTCCACGACCACAACATGTGTGGTGACAGATGATTTCCGTCGACTATCAGACTGAAAGTCCCGACCAGATCGCGAGGAATCCATGAGCATCTCCCTGCCCGACATCGTCGCGATAGTCCTCGCCGCCCGCGTCCAGGGCGAGCCCACCCTCCGAATCGATCCGGACGGCCGTCCCGTACGCGTCCTGACGCTGCGTGGCTCCCGACCCGGCGCGCTGTACGACTTCACGCTCGATGACGGTCACCGCCGTTGGTGCCTGGAGTCCGTCACGGACGACAGCGGGATCGAGATGCACGGCCGCACGCTCGGCAAGCGCCTGTCGGCCCGGCTGAGCGTCCTGCACGGCACTGCCGCCGAGCACTTCGGCCAACGGCCCCCGGACATCCCGTAGCCCCACCGCCCATCACCGCGGGCTCCGGACAGCGAGGGTCCGCGGAATCCACGAAGGAGAGAGCGAAGTGGACCAGCCCACCCGAGAGCAGTTACTGCACGCCGAAGCCGCGAGGCACGGCATCGCTCCCGACACGATCGACCGCGCCGTCAGCGTCATTGCCGCCGTCCAGCGCCGCGACCGCGCCGACTTCCGGCGGAACTTCGGCGGAGAACTGACCCCTGACCGCTGGCTCGCCGCCTACGGCGTCTCCGGCTTCAAGGACCTGTGCGCCCACGCCGCCCATCAGGCCGGGCTCGACCACCGCAGCGACAGCGGCGACGTGATCCTGCGCATCGTCTCCGCCATCGCACCCGTCCCCAAGCAGCACGACGACGACCGCCCGGTCCAGTTCTGGGCCCGCCCGCTCACCAGCCCCGGGGAAGCATCCTTCTCCGCCTACCGCGTGACCTACGAGAGCCCGGACGAGATGCTTCTCGGCTTCGACTGGTCGAGCGCGCTTCTGCGCTCCCACCTGCACGGCGCCCTGCACCGTGGCGGAGGCGCAGCCAGTCTCGAAGAGGGCACCGGCGTGATCGTCTTCACCTACGCGCGGGTGCGCGGGGCATACGTCGCCCGCCCGGCTCCCAGCCGCAGTCAGCCGTCCTGCCACCGCTGCGGCCAGTGGGAGCCGGAACACAGGATGGGCGAACGCTTCGGCGCCTGCGGACAGTTCACGCCCACCACCACGTCTGTCGCGTCGCAGCTCACCGCGGTCTCCGCGCCGTAGCGCTCGCGATGTCCACGCCTGGGGCCGCCGGTGCGAGCGGTCCGGCCCCGGGCGACCCCACTCCCCCAACACCTTTTCCTGAACGAGGAGTTCATCCATGTCCCGAACCCCCTGGCGTGTCGGCGGCGCCCAGCTGAGAGGTCGCCGCGAGGTACAGGCGGACGCGTTCGTCGTCGGCGGCGATCGTGCAACGGGCCGTATCGCCGTGGCCGTCACCGACGGCATCGGCGACACCGTCGCGGCCGTCGAAGCCGCCCGGTTGGCCGCCCAGGAGTCCGTCACAGCCACTCTCACCGCGACACCTGAGTTCGGCTGCATGACAGCCCGCGACCGCCTCGCGGCCAGCGAGAACACGGCGGACGCGTCCATCGTCACCGCGCTGTTCGACCCCGATCACAGCCGTATCCAGATCGCCTGGGCCGGACTGTGCCGCGCCTACCTGCTCACCAGCGACGGGCAGTTGCAGCGCGCCACCTACGACCACTCCCTTGGCGATCGCATCCGAGAGCACACCGCCCGACAAGGCCCGCTAGCGCCGTACGACCGCATGGTCACGCGCACGGTCGCGCACCACGAGTTCGTGACCACGTCCGTGCCCGAACACACCACCGTGGCCTTCCTGTTCTGCACCGACGGGATCAGCGCCGGCGTCACCGATCAGACGATCACTGCCGCCCTCCTCTGCGACGACCCCGACAAGGGCGCCGACCTCCTCACCGGCGAGGTCGGCGACCACAGCCCGGACAACGCGGCCGCCGTCGTCCTGCGCCGTACGTCCTGACCACCCGCGCATCACCAGGAGCCAACTCCCATGGGCAAGCAGCAGCACCGCCCCACCCAACTCCCGCTCGACGAACTCGCGACCGCGTACGTCCGGGCGGGCGAGACCCTCTTCCTCGCGGTCCACGACGACATCGCCGCCCGCGTGCGCCTCGCCCATCCCGAAGCCGCGTACCTGGAAGTGAGCGTCCACGAGCCCGGCGCCGTAGAACTGCACGGCATCTGGAGCGTCCGCGAGCCGGAAAGCGACATCAGCCACGTCCTGTACAACCCGCACGACGATGCGGACGGAAGCTGGCGGGACGGCCCGCTGGACGTCGACGAACTCGTCCAAGACCTCGGACGGATCCTGCCCCACTCCTTCCTCCAGCACTGGGGCGTGATCCAACCGCACCCCGTCCTCGAACACCGCAACCGACGGCGCTGGGTCGTCCTACCGCCGGCCGACCGCGCCGCCACCGTCGCCGAAGTCGTCCGGCGGCATGTCCCGGGCGCCGAATCACTGGTCTGCCGCTTCGAGGTCGACCACGGACGCATCGCCGTCGGCTTCGAGCAGCTCGCCCTCAGCGGCGGCGGGACGGTCGGCGTCCCCTGCCCGCACTGCTCGCCGGAGTCGGAGGACAGCCCGTGGCCACACGACGTCTTCCACGAACTGGCGCACCTACTCGGCCAGCTCTACGCCCTGCCACACCTGCGCGCCCGCCATCTGACGCTGTGCGTGGACGTCGAGTCCCACCACGAGGGACAGCTGTGGCAGCTGGTCTTCCCGTACCGCGAGTCGGCCCTCACCGAGGCCACGCGCACCTGATCAAAGCCCACTCCAGGAAGGACACACCCGTGATGACCAACATCGGGTCGGATCGAACCGTCACAGCCCTGCGTCACCGCCTGCTCGCCGTCGACGCCTTCAACGAGGCCCAGGCCCAGTACGAGATCGCAGTCCTCGACCACGTCACCGCGCTCGTCGTAGAGGCGTACCCGCAGACGACGCACCTCACCTTCGACCACTCCGCACACGACCGGACGATCGAGCCGCACGCCCTGTGGGCCACACACCACGCGGGTAGCGAGGAGTTGGTGCTCGACTTACGCCGCGCCACCGACACCTCCACCTCCGCCCTCGACCTGGACGAACTCGCGGACGGCCTGAACGACGCGCTCGCCGGGCTGCACTCGGCCGCATGGAGCGCCGTACGATCCGAACCGAGGCCGGACTGGCGCTGGGTGCTGGACCTCCCTCCGGCCGACAGAGCCGAGCGGATCGCCGAGCTCGTGCGCGCGCACCACCCCGAAGCCCGCCTGATCACGGTCGAGTTCGTCGGCGACACCTGCCAGGTGCTCGCCATCACGAGCGAGGATCTCTCGGAGCCCGGCGGCACGATCACCAAGCCGACACCGGACGACTGCGGCCGCCGGCTGTGGCCGGAGGAGACCGAGCGGCAGATCGAAGCGCTCACCCTGCAGATCCGCGCCCTTCCCCACCTGCGCGCTCGGCACCTCATGCCCGTCGGCGGACCCGCGATGCGCGAAGCGCTCCTCGTGCTCCCTCAACCCGGCCCAGACGAGAAGTGAGATGTCATGCCCCTGCCTAACGCCAACCCGGTCAGGACCTCCGTCCCCGCCGTGCACGCCCAGACCATCGCGGCGAACATGCTGAGGACCTGGCCGACGTTGATCGGCCTGACCATCGAGTACGTCGCCCACCACGACCAGGGCCCGTGCGGCGCAGTCACCTTCGCCGTCGTACGAGCCAGAGAGCCGTGGCCGGGACCCGTCCTGATCCGTTGCGACGGCTACGGCCACATCGCCCGCAGCTGCGAACACCCCCGGCCCGACGGCCAGCCCTGTTGGCTCCCGTCGGCCCCGCACCTCTCGCTGCGTGACCACGGCCTCTGCGCACAGCACCTACCGCCCCTCGCCGTCCGCGAGTGGGTCAGGCATCCCGAGCTGCCGCTCTACGGACGCGTCACCCGCGTCGACCCGGACGGCACGGTCGCCGTCGCGTTCGCGAGCGGCGAGCTCACCCTTCACGCCGGCCAGGTGCCGCGTGTGCCCCCGCACATCACCGAGGAGCTCGACCGGGGGCCGCTCAACGGCCCCGTGCACCTGGTCGACGAGTTGCCGCCCCGCCCCCGGCGCCATGTGCGAGACGCCAGCCGTAACCGCCCAACTCGCCAGCCCACGAAGGAAAGAGAGAACTGAGCATGAGCCGCCACGCCACTCCGCCGGCCGTCGCAAGGGAGGCGTGATGACCCTTCACTACCTCAGCGCCGTCCAACTCCTGCGCCGCGCCGACGAGGAGAAGGCCCGAGCCCTGTACGCCGACGTCATCGAAGCCCTCGAACAACACTGCACGGACGTCGGCGTGGACTGGTGCGGCAACGAGCTGAACATCACCGTCCAGCTCACGACCGACGGCGAACAGTACGTCGCGATCGCAGGCCGCGAGTCGCTGCCCTGGCACGCGGACCGCAGCGAGATCGGCGGCTGGAAGGCCGTACACATCGACAACACGTACGGCAAGGCGAAGGTCATCTACGACGCGACGACCGACGACGGCGAGGCGCCGGGCGACATGTCCCTCGAGCCCCTCGCCGAGGAAGTCGGCTCGTACGTCAACGGCTGGCGCGCCGAACACGGCGGATAGCCCCAGCCCACCCACACCGCGCCAGGGGGCCGCGCCACGACATCGGCCGGCCCCCTACCCCACCCATGCCTGAATCACGAGAAAGGGACACCCTTGTGCTGACCTTCCCCCTCGGCTGGCACCCTGCCCACCGGTTCGCCTCGGCCGCAACGACGGGGCGATGAGTGCCGTGGTCCAGTTCGACCTGTTCGGCGAGGTGGAGCAGAAGCTCCAGGAGCGCGTCACGCGCCGCGATGAGGAAGCTGCCAAGCCGCGAGCCGCACCACCCACCCGTACGAGGGGCCGTGCCCTCCCGAGTGACCCGCACCGGCACGCCGGCCAAGTCGCCGACAACGCCATCAACGCATGGTGCAGCCACTACGGCGGCAACCGCATCGACGTCCCCCTCGGCACCATCGCCGCCCTGACCTTCTTCCGGGAACCGCTCATCGGCGACTGGCTCCTCACCTTGGAACCCGCCCAGTTCCCGCCTCTCCTACGGGAGATCTGGGGCGTCCAGTGGATGGCCCATCCCGACCTCATCGAGGTCGCCCGGCCTCTTCATGACTGGCTTGAGGAGGAACCCGACGAATATCAGCTCCGCGCCGTACAGGCCGTCGTCCATACCGCGGTCCACAACGGCCTGTTCAGCCTCACTGCTCGGGACGACCCCTACTACCGCTCCGAGGCGGACGTCCTCAGCCCGCTGCTGACAGGGCTGCGGCACAAGAGCGACAAGAAGTGGCGCGGCGAGTACCACACACCTCCGTGCATCACCGACCTGATGGCCCGCGTCCTCGTCGACGGGAACCGCTTCGAGCCGGGCATGTCGGTACGGGAGCCGGCCATCGGCAGCGGAGGCATGTTCCGCTCCGTCGCCCAGCAGATGCGCGAACTCGGCCTGGACCCGCACGACTTCTCCTGGTTCGGCAACGACATCGACCCACTGGCGACCGCGTGCGCCGCAGTCAACGCCATCGTCTGGGACCTCGGCCCCAAGGTCGCGATCTGGTGCGCCAACACCTTCGCCGACGCCGACGGCGGCCTGGACAAGGCCCTCGCCGAACGCGCCGCGGTCATCAGGCACCGCAACGCGGTTGTGAAGCAGGCCCTGTTCGAGCGCAGGTCCCGACGCCTGCTCACTGCTCTTGACCATCTCCTCGAAGGAGCAGCGGCGTGAACGCCTCCACGACCCCACACCGTACGACCGAGAGGGACAATTCGTGAGCCCAACGAAGCCGACCTCACCGAAGGACACCGGGGCCCCGAAGAAGCAGCGCGTCTTCCCTGCGGACTTCGACGAGTTCGTCACCGAGACCGCAGCAGGACTCGGCGACGGTTGGACCGTCGACGCTGACAGCCATCCACACCCCGGCCTGTCCGCGTACCTCGCCCACCCCGACGGGCGCCGCATCGGCATCAAGCACATCTGGCGAGGCACGGCCGTCCAGACGTGGGCACTCGACGTGCCGCCGCGCGAGTACGAGGACCAGGGAGACGCCGAGGCATACGCCTACAGCCTCAAGCAGCTCACTCCCGACACCCGCTACAACGTCGGCGTCTGCTTCACGAACAACCCGCCCGCCGCAACCACGGCACGAAACATCCGCACGGGTCTCCTGCCGGCGTTCGACGGCAGGCGCCCACGGCTGCGCGCCTTCCCGAAGAAACGCTCGCGCCGCGCCCCGGCAGCGCAGAAAAACGAAGCAGCCACCACCGCGACAACGAACAGCAACACCACACGAGCCACGGACCAATCCGAGCCGCAAAAGACCACCGCGAAGGGCCCAGCTCCGGCGAAGACCCCACGCCGTACAGCCAATAAGGCTCAGCCCACCGAGCAGAAGGCCCAGCAGAAGAAGCAGCCGTCTACACGCCGGTCACGGCGCTCCACAGCAGCGGCCGCCAGGACAACGAAGCCGAAGGACACCAAGCCGCAGCAGACACAGCCACCTGAGGAAACCGCCAACAAGTGACCAACGTCCCGGGTGCGAGGCGCTCCGTAGGGCCGCCTCGCACCTTCTACATGTCATCGGCCCGGAGAACTGCCATGACACAGCTCGACCTCTTCGGAGAGAAGCAGGCCGCCATGGACCGCCGGTCCGCCCTCGAAGCCGACCGGGCTGCCCGAGCCGCTCGCCGCGCCACGTACCTCGAATCTCTGAAGATCGATTGCTGCACCGGCGAGCCCATCCCACCCAACGAACACGGCTGTCAGCAGTACCGCTGCGGACGCTGCGGCGCCCTCGCCTTCGCGGGCACCTTCGCCTTCAGCCACGACACCGGCTGGGGCGGCTGCCCCTCCGACACCGAGCCCATCCACCGCGTCGGCAAAACGATGTACCAGGCCGGCCTCTCCGCATACCGACACGACAACCAGCACTACCCACCCTGCGCCCGCCCCGACTGCGGCCACGCCCGCGGCGTCCACCAGAGCGTGCCGCCCACGCCCCCCGAGGACGCACGGTGCTACGAGTACTGCGGCTGCCGCGGGTATGTCGCTCCTGCCGAGCCTGATCCTTGAGAGGAACTGGCTCCGGATGCACGCGCCCTCCGACAGGAGGAACATTGACCACGTCCTACCGGGTCAACGTTTCCCGGGGTGATCTGATGCGCCGCGCTCTTGCTCTTATCCTCGCCGGAGTAGTGTCGGCTGCGGTCGGCTGTTCCAGCGGCGCGAAAGTCACCACCGCACCAGCCAGCAGCACATCGGCGACGAGCGCCCCAACCGAACAGGCACCTTCTTCTGAAGCGCCCAGCACACCGCCCTCGCCCGCCACCTCCGCAGCCGTCGGGGACACCCTCGACCTCACCGGTGACGAGAACGGCCAAGCCCTCGCCGTCACCGTGGTCAAAGTCGTTGATCCAGCCGCCGCTGCGAACGACTTCTCCACCCCGGGTGCAGACAAAAGATTCATAGCTGTCCAGTTCCGGCTCGAGAACACAGGCGCTGCGGTCTACACAGACTCCCCGAGCAACGGAGCGAAGATCGTGGACACGCTGGGGCAGCAGTTCGAGGCCACCGTCGAGGACACCGCCGCTGGCCCCAGCTTCCCCGGAAGCGTCACCATCTCACCCGGCGACACTGGACTGGGGTTCATCACCTTCGAGATCCCCACCAGTTCCAAGATCGCCAAGGTTCAGTTCGCGATGAACAGCGGCTTCGCCGGAGACACCGGCCAGTGGAATGTCTCCGGAGAGTAGTGAACGTCGTGCTCACAGCCCTGCGTTGAGCGCGCTGAGGAACTGAGCCTGAGCGAAGTCATGGAGCTTCTTTGCGTCACTGCCGGGGTCGTCCTTGATGACGGCGTCAGTGACGACCTTGACCAGGTCGAAGATAGCCGACAGAGGGTTGATCTTGTATTTGAGGATCTTGACCCCCACGCGGAAAGCAGTAGCCAGGATGCCGGTCTTCTCCTTGGCGCCGACCCATAGCAGCTCGGCGGCTCCCCCCTCGGGACTGCGCCACGTGGCGACGAGTGTGCTCGCGCAGTCGAGGCGGCGCCCAAGAGGGCTGATCCGAGGGCGTTCCTTCGTGAAGATGAACTGGGGCTTCGTCTCATGCTCGTCGAAGGGCTTCACGACCGTCTCGGTCTCGAATTCGATCACGGGCATCATGACCGTCTTGGTCTCGAACCTAACGACGGGTGTAGCAACCGTCTCGCACTCGATCTCGACAGCTGGGCCCACGTTATCCTTGGCAAGCTTGGCCCGGGGCCTGAACATAGCCCTCGTGACCGTCTCGCGCTTGAACTTGAGGACGGGCTCCACGACTTCCTTAGCCTTGAGCTTGATGACCGGCTTCATGCGCGTCGCAGCGCCGAGCCTCCTGATGACCGGACTTACCGCCGTCTCCGTCTCATCCTTTTCAGAGCGCTTGATCGAGGCTCGCGTCCGTCCCGGGAGCGAGCTCCTCGCGGAGCTTGGTGCGACCACCAGATCGCCTGTGTTCGGCAGCAAGGACTGCTTGACGTGCAGCCGGTTTGTGAACCTCTGCGTCGGACAGAGTTCGGCCAGGCCCTTCCCACGCAGCTGCCTCTCGGCTTCGGCATTCCGATCGTGCCCCGCTTGATGCCCTTCAAAAGGTCCGAACTTCGACATGCGTCCCTCCCCTGTCGGGCTGCTCCCATGTGCAGAGTGACGTGTGCGCGGAGGCGGCGGTAGAGCCATCAGACCCCAGCGTCGGCAAACCCTTAGCCGAGCTCTGCGGTGAGCTCACTAATGCCCGAAAGATCTTGTTTATGGGCATACAGGCCGCGCAAAAGATTGGCCGGATCATTACTGCACCGTACTTACCCAATACGAGGGCGAATCGGGCAAGGCCGTAGTCGAGAGAGAACCACTTGCGCTACCAAAGATGGCCATCTGGCCACCGCGATCACCAGAGTCTGCGTTCCGCCGCCACCTCGCCGATCGCGGCACGGCAAACGAAGTGAACCCGCGAAGGCCGAGCGGTGCTCACCAGAACAGAAACCCTGCCTCTACCAGCACCCCGAACCACCGCCGGACACCCGCCTCACCCGTCCCAGCCCACCGAGGACGCAACGGGGACACCACGGGGACACGCCCCCTCCGACGGGGACACAACGGGGACGTACTGCGTGGGACACTTCGACAGCGCCCAGGATCGTCCGGGACTCGTTGGGACAGAATCCGCGCAGGCCAGAGCCCACCCGGAAGCCCGCCGTCGCCACTCACCCGGCTTTCCGCCTGGTCAGCCCACTCCCGCCCCATCAGCCCCAAAACCGAAACGATCTTTCTCCTAAAGCGGGTGTCGCAGGTTCGAATCCTGCCGGGGGCACAGCACGTTACCGCTCCGACCTGGGGTTTGTCCCCCAGGGAGGGCTCCTACTCGGCCTCGGATGTCTCGTCCGGCGCCGTTTGCGTGAGCGGACGGAGAGTTGATCTCCGGAATTTCTCCCAACGGATCAGCATCATCCGGCACGGGCTCCGGGCTGGGATGCTCCGCGTCGTCGGGCTCGGCCTCCGCTTCGGGGGCGGCGTTTTCGGAGGTGACCCGAGCGTGCGGGACGAGCCGGGCGGCGGCCTCGGCGATCGCCAGGTCAGCCTCGGGGAGCAGGCTCGTGTACGTGTCGGCCGTGATGGTGATCGAGGAGTGGCCGAGCATCTCCTGGATGTCCTTCAGGTCGGCCCCGGCCGCGTAGGCGAGGGTCGCGGCACCGTGGCGGAGGTCGTGGAGCCGGACCGGCGGGAGATCGATCTCCTCGTACAGCTCGATGAACCGCCGTGTGACATTGGCGGGGTGGAGCATCTCGCCGTTCTCCTTGGTGAACACGCGGCCGGTCTCCACCCAGGCGCTCTCCCACTCCTTACGGTCCTTGTCCTGCTGGGCGCGGTGCCGCCTGAGGGCCTGGACCGTGTCGGAGTCGAGCGCGATGGTCCGCGTGCCCGCGTCGGTCTTGGGGTCGTCCTCGATCACCTCCCAGCCGTCCACGACGAGTTGCTTGGCGACGGTGATGAGACCGGCGTCCAGGTTGATGTCGGTCCACTTCTGCCCGCACGCCTCGCCCCGTCGCAGTCCACGGAACGCGATCAGGTGGAACAGCGCGTACAGGCGGTCCTCCGCAACATGGTCGAGGAAGAGCCCGGTGTGCTCCGGCGTCCAGACCATCACCGACGAGGGCTTCTCGCCGGTGCGCTTCCAGTGGAGGATGCGTTCCTCGGTCCATACGAGGGCCTTGGGTCGCGACGCCGGCACAGAAGTACACCGAGCGTCCGGCCGTGGCGCTGAAGGAGATCGGCGTCCGGCCGGCCTGGCGGAAGACCGGCACCGCCCGCCGCATCCACGACGCCCTCCTCACCACACGCGACGAGCCGTACGTCACGCTCATGGTCAAGCCGGCCGCCGGGGACGGAAAGGTCCACGCGCTCTACAAGTCGTGGGGGTACGAGGACATCGGGCAGAGCCAACCGTCACCGGCCTCGCCGGTCCTGACCGTGATGATCCGCGCCAGCCGCTGGCCGGCCCTCACGAGTGAACTCGCCGTGCTTTCGGATCAGTTGCCATGACACCGCGCAGGATGTCCGCCACTTCCTCGGTGTGCTGATTGATGAAGAAGTGCCCCCCAGGCAGCGCGTGCACCCGTAACGTCGAGGACGTGTGCCGCTCCCATGCCTGTACGTCAGGGGGGTTGGTGAGGGAATCCATGGACCCCATGAGCGCGATAACTGGACAGCTGACGGCCGAGTCGGCTTCGGGGTGGTAGCGGCTGTGTGCCATGAGGTCACTGCGTATGACAGGCAAAAACATTCTGCGCAGCACCGGATGGCCCAGAAGGTCGGCATCGGCGCCCCCCAGCGAGCTGATCAGTTCGATCAGCGGCTCGTCAGGGTCTTCCGAGCCCTCGCTGACGGAATCCAAGGCAGGCAGCCTGATGCGAGAAGGGGCAGGATGCCCGGAGGCCACGAGAACGATCTGCCTCTGGTCGGGCGTGCGACGGACGACCTCATAGGCCACCGCCGCCCCCAGGCTGTGGCCGAAGAAGATTGCCGGTCCGTCCTCGCGAATCCGCGCGAGCACTTCGGCCACTTGGTCCGCGAGGACGTGAACATTGGTGAAGAGGGGTTCTCGTTGGCGTTCCGCGCGCCCCGGGTACTGGACACACGCCGTCTGCGCCATGTCGGCCAGCCGCGCCGCGAGGTGCTGGTAGGAGCCGGCGGAGCCACCTGAGTGTGGGAAGAAGAGGACCGTCCAGGGCGTGGCCGGCGATGCAGCGCCGGGGAAGGACCGTATCCACGGTTCGGCGTCGAGCATGACTACCGCTCTCTCAAAGGACGACGAGGTCAGAGGGAGTGAAGCAAGGCGAGTGTCTGCTTGAGCTCGTCCCGCAGCGCATGTCCAGCTGCCTCGGCGTCTCCCCGCACGACAGCGTTGATCAGTACGGCGTGCCCCTCATCGCCATGATTCGGATTGTCGGAGCGCAGGCTGAGCAGCTCGACCAGATCGAGCAACCGACGTTGCAGCACAGGTACGAACTCGGTGAACAATCCGGTGAGCACCGGGTTGTGCGCCGCGACGACCACGGCCTCGTGCAAGGCGATGTCGGCCTCGACGAATTCGGCGTTGCCCCCGTTCGCAGCGTCCCGGCGCCTGGCCAGGGCACCATGCAGAGCGGCGATGTCGTCGTCGGTGCGGCGTTGCGCGGCCAACTGCGCGGCTTCGACTTCTACGAGCATCCGGACCTCGTAGACATCGGTAATGACTGCCTGGCGCAACTGGGTGGCCCAGTCTTCCTTGGGCTTGGTCGCGATGACGAAGACACCGGCTCCCTGGCGTGCCTGCACCAGGCCGGCGCCAGCCAGTGCCCGCAGAGCTTCACGAACGGTTGAGCGCCCCACACCAAGGGACTTGGCCAGAGTGGTCTCGCCGGGGAGCTTCGTCCCGACGGCCCATTCACCCCCGGTGATCTGTTCGCGCAGGTGCTCAGTAGCTTGCTCGACCAAAGGGGACGGCCGCAAGGCACCTAGTGCCATGTGAGATTCACCTTCCCACACCTCTCGGGTTGTCTGAGGAGCTGAGTTGTCGTTACTGTACCCCCATGCTGCTGCACGAGCTTCTTCTCCTCGGCTGCCGCTGCGGGGCCTGACACGACCGGCACCCCGCAGCGGGGTACCGGGCTGCGCCGGTCATCGTATGGCCGACTGAAAGAAGTTCCGCACGATGGCTTCCTCCTTCCAGAGCACGGTGTTTCCCACCCTGCGCACTCCCTCCGGTGGCGTCCCGGCGGATGCGCCCCGGTGGAACCCCCAGCGCCCGAGCGCGATGCCCCATCACCGCTACCAGCCCGCAGACCAGCGGGTCGCACTGCCCCTGACAGACAGGACCTGGCCGTCGCACCGGCTCGAGCGGGCTCCGCTGTGGGTGCCGGTCGACCTGCGCGACGGGAACCAGGCCCTGGCCGAGCCGATGGACACCGAGCGCAAGCGCAGGATGTTCGACCTCCTGGTCACCATGGGCTTCAAGGAGATCGAGGTAGGTTACCCCTCCGCCAGCCAGACCGACTTCGACTTCGTGCGTCACCTGGCCCACAGCGGCGCTGTCCCCGATGACGTGACCGTCTCCGTGTTCACCGCGGCCCGCCAGGACCTGATCGACCGGACCATCGCCTCCGTCGAAGGACTCCCCCGCACCCTCGTGCACCTCTACACCGCGACCGCCCCCACGTGGCGGGATGTGGTCCTGGGCCGCTCCCGCGCCGAAGTCCACGAGCTGATCCGGGATGCCGCCGCCTATCTGATGCGCCGTGCCGAAGAACAGCCGGGTGCCGACATCCGGTTCGAGTTCTCCCCGGAGGTCTTCAACCTCACCGAGCCGGACTTCGTCCTGGAAGTGTGCAACAGCCTGACCGAGCTGTGGGAAGCGAGCCCGGACAGGCCGGTGGTGCACAACCTGCCCGCGACGGTGGAGATCGCCACTCCCAATGTCTACGCGGACCAGATCGAGTACATGAACCGCAACCTGGCGCGCCGCGAGTCCGTGATTCTGTCGGTCCACCCGCACAACGACCGCGGCACCGGCGTCGCCTGTGCCGAACTCGCTGTCCTGGCAGGGGCGCAGCGCGTGGAGGGCTGCCTGTTTGGCAACGGCGAGCGCACCGGGAACGTCGACCTGGTGACCCTGGCGCTGAACCTGTATGCACAGGGCGTGAACCCGATGATCGACTTCTCCGACATCGACGCAGTGCGCGAGGCGGTGGAATACTGCAACCGACTGCCGGTCCACCCCCGCCACCCCTACGGGGGCGACCTCGTTCACACGGCCTTCTCCGGCACCCACCAGGACGCCATCGCCAAGGGCATGGCCCACCACGCCAAACAGGCCGCCGAGAAGGGCCTGCCCGTCGAGGAAGCCCCATGGGCCGTGCCGTATCTGCCCATCGACCCGGGCGACATCGGGCGCACGTACGAAGAAGTCATCCGCATCAACTCCCAGTCCGGCAAAGGAGGCATCGCCCACCTCCTGCACACCCACCACGGCCTGGACCTGCCCCAGACGATGCGCCCGGACTTCTCCCGCGCGGTCCAACACATCACCGACGCCACCGGTCAGGAGCTGTCCCACAAGGAGCTGTGGGAACTCTTCCGCACCACCTACATCACCCCGGCACTGGACGGCCCGGTCACACTGACGTCCTGGAGCGCCACGGAACCAGCTCCCGGCGAGCACCGGTTCACCTGCGCTCTGCACATCAGCGGACAGGAGCGCGCCTGCCGGGGCACCGGAAACGGGCCCCTGTCCGCCCTCGCCGATGCCCTCCGGAGTGTCGCAATCACCGTCGACATCCTCAGCTACACCGAGCACTCCACCAGCACAGGACCGGGCAGCCCAGCCGTCGCCTACGCCGAGTGCCGCGTGAACGAGGTCACCTGCTGGGGAGCGGGCTGGGATACCTCGGTTCTGACCGCATCGGTCCACGCCGTCATGTCCGCCGTCAACCGCTCTGGTCGGGCCTCCTCGTGAGTGCAGCCCCGGTACTCCGCGTGGAAGATGTGGATGTCGTCCGCGACGGCAATCCGATTCTGTGTGAGGTATCGCTGACCGTACGAGCCGGTGAGCACTGGGCGCTGCTCGGCGCCAACGGGGCGGGCAAGAGTACCCTGCTCAGTCTCCTCGGGGCGCTCGCGCACCCCACTCGCGGCATCGTGGAGGTGCTGGGCCACCGGCTGGGACGGGTCGACATGCGGCAACTGCGCTCGTACGTCGGCCATGTGAACCCGCGGCACGATCTGCGCTCGCCCCTCAAGGTCGAGGACGTTGTCCTGACCGGGCTGACCAACACCATCGAACGCGTGCCCCGCTGGAAGCCGACGCCCCGGCAAGTCGCCGATGCCGACCATCTCATCGGCCTGCTCGGCCTCAGCGATCGCCACAGTGCACGCTGGCCCACCCTGTCCCAAGGGGAACGGGGCCGTGCATTGATCGCTCGGGCTCTCATGCCCAGTCCGCAGCTGCTGCTACTCGACGAGCCCGCGACCGGCCTCGACGTCGCCGGCCGCGAGCAGCTCATCGAACGGATCGACACGCTTCAACACACCTACCCGGATCTCGCATCGGTCCTGGTAACCCACCACCTGGAGGAGCTGCCTCCCGGGACAACCCATGTGATGCTGCTGCGTGACGGGCGTTGTCTGGCGTCCGGTCCCGCCGACGAGGTCCTGACCAGCGACCAGGTCAGCAAGTGCTTCGATCACCCCATCCGCCTCACCCGCGTCGATGGGCGTTGGAGTGTGAGGGCCAACCGCCCGGCCAGACCACAAGTCGGCTGAGAAGGTTGTCGCGGCGGTGCGCTCCCACCGGAGCACTCCGCCGCGTGCGCTCCCTCAGGACAGCGACTTCTCGGCCTTCTCGACAGCCTCCCGAGCCTGGCCCCAGTCCTCGTCGAAGTGATCGGCCAGGGCCTGAAGCCACCGCTCGATCCCGAAACCGACGCAACTGGTGGACACCGGGGCGCCGTTGGGCAGCGATATGGAGCATCGCTCGCCGAAGAAAGTGTGGTGCGTGTTCACGGAGGCGATCGCCATGCCCTTGTACACGTACTCGTGTTTGACCGGGACGATCTGCTGGAAGGTGGCGCGTTCTCCGGACTGGTCGTAGAAGGGGTCGGAGGCCGCGCGGCGTTCCAATGGCAGACCGATCTCACCGGCCAGGGTCTCCAGGAAGTGGGCGGAGTGATCGAGGTGGGCCGTGACCTGGTCTGGGGTTCCCAGCGCCACGACCTCGCGCATCCGGAATGCCTTGAGTCGGCGGAGTCCGTCGAAGTGATCCTCGTTACGGAAGCACTGCCCCAGCAGGGTCACCAGCTCTCCGCCCTCCGGCACCTGCCGACCCCTGAAATGGAGGTACACCCCGTAGCAGGCGCTGGACGGGAGTGCCAGACCGGCTGAGCGCAGTGAGCCGGGCGCGAACCCTCCCGAGACGGCCTCCTGCTCGATCTGTTCGGTCCCTGCCGTGGCAACGTCCAGCGCCGAGGATACGAGGGCGAGTTGAGGGAAGTTCCGGTAGACGTCGAGCGTGGCGAGGTCAGCTACCGGCAACAACGGCGGCACAGTCAGTGCCGCCGCCCCCGAGCCGTGGGCCCAGCCTGTGTAGATACGATCCAGCGTCCCGGCGAGCCGCGTTGGCTCCTCCTCCAGTGCAGCAAGTCCTTCTGACACCCGGACACGGGCGTTGATGCTCATCACAAGCTCCTTTGCGTGAATGCCTCGTCCGACAGGAAGGCCCATCGACAGCGGTGAGGGCGGCTTGCCAGCCACCGGGCATGCTGCGGTCTCTCTCGGGGGCAGCGGGGAGCAGAGAGTGCGCGGCGTGCGCGGCGTGCGCGGCGAGCCCAACACCCCTCACGAGTAAGGGCTTTCGGTGCCCCGCAGCGCTCGCTAAGGTAACACCTCAGAGGACCTGAGTACCTGAGGTCTATGGGATGTGCATCACAGCGAACAGGACAGACGTTTCGATGAAAAAAGGGCAACTCGGCTTTCTGGCCGGTACGCACGCGGTCAACGACCTGTACCAGGGAGCGATCCCCGCGATGCTGCCGTTCCTCATGTCCGAGCGTCACTACAGCTACGCAGCGGTTTCCGGCCTGGCGTTCGCGTCCAGCGGCGTCTCCAGCCTGTTCCAACCGCTCTTCGGCATCCTCTCCGACCGAAAGCCGCGGACCTGGCTCGTACCGGCCGGATTCATCACCGCGGCCCTGGGGGTGGTGGCGGCCGGGCTGTCCGGCAACTACATGATCACCTGGCTCTATGTCGCCTTGGCGGGGATCGGCATCGCGGCCTACCACCCGCCCGCGACGAGCCAGGCCCGTGCCGCCGGCGGCTCCTCACAGAAGGCCATGAGCATCTTCTCCGTCGGCGGAACCGTAGGCGGCTCCATCGCACCATCGCTGGTGACTCTCGTGATCGGATCGGCGGGATTCGACGGCAGTTACCTGCTGGCAGCCCCCGCCCTGGTCATGCTGTTCCTGTGGGTGCTCAAGGGCCCCTGGATGCGCTGGCGGGGCTACGTGGAGGCGACTCCGCTGGTGGCCGGTGCATCAGCGAGGTCGTCGGCGGACGAGCCACCACGGTCAGACGACTGGCGCTCCTTCGCCCGCCTGGTGGTCGTCATCATCGGGTGGTCCATCCCCTTCGTCACGGTCACCTCGCTGGTGTCACTGCACGCGCAGCGTGATCTGGGCCAGTCCACAGCCGCAGGGGCCGCCACGCTGACCTCCTACACAGCGGCGGGAGCAGTGGGCACGCTGCTTGGCGGCTGGGTCGGCGACAGGTACGGCCGGATGACCTCGGTGCGGATCGGATACCTGGTGGCACTCCCCGCCTTGGTGGGCATCGCCTGGGCGCCGGCATTCCCCGTGCTCGTGGCAAGTACCGTCGTGTTCGGCACAGCCATGTTCCTGCCCTTCGCGGCGCAAGTCACGCTCGCACAGGACTACTTGCCCAACCGTCCAGGGACGGCGAGCGGTCTGACTCTGGGACTCGCTATGGCCGCAGGCGGCCTGTGTTCACCCGCGTTCGGGTGGTTGGCTGATTCGAGCGGCCTGCGGGCCGCCTTCTACGCACTGCTCCTCGTATTCGTCATCCCTGTAGTCATGGGAATGCGCCTTCCCGATCGCGTCCTGGACTCGCCCGACGGCCAGTCGACGGAGCAGCGCGAGGCAGAAAATTCCGGAAGCGCACAATAGGAGTACCGGCCAACTTGCAACAGGGAACGTCACTTCGTTCCCTAATGCAGTGCTCAATATTTGAGACGGCCATTGAAAGTAACTTCGTCGTTACGTAGCGTCTGGTCCAGCACGGAAAGCATTCATCCGAGGCAATGTATCGCGGATGAAAAAACGTCCACGATGTCCATCCTGTGTGTCAGCAAGGAGAAATCTTATGAAGATTAACTGGGATGACCACGAGGAACTGAAGGCCGAAGGAATCGCACTTTCACGGCGCTTCGCGTTCGGCCAGGAGATGTCCTGCCTGAAGGTGGTCGCCGACCAGTCCGGAGACCTGAACCTCCCACCGCACTGGCATGAGAACGAGCAGTGGGTCGTGGTCACCGAGGGCTCGATCCGCTTCATCTGCGAAGGGATCGAGTACGAACTCAACGCCGGCGACGTGGCCTATATACCTTCGCGCCAGCGCCACACGGCCACGTTTGTCGGCGAGGAGGGCGCCGTTCTCATGGAATTCTCCGCTCCCCCGCGACTCGACCTCGCCCCCGGTTCCATCCTTCCGTCATCGATGAAATTCGACTGAATCCCGCCGACAACATTCACCGGCTAAATTCACCGGCTATCACCACGCCGATGGGGGATCGACCGTGCGCAGCAGCATGTTCGGCAGGGCCAATACAGAGATAACCATCCACGAAGCATTCGGACGGGTCGCACGCCAGCTTCCCGACCGGAACGCCATTGTCACCGCCAACAGTGCAGTGACCTACGCAGAACTCGCGAGCAAGTCCCATCAGATCGCCCGCCAGTTGATCGACCGCGGTATCCAGCCCGGCAGTATCGTCCCCGTGGCGGCCCGTAGGTCACCGGATTTGGCCGCCGTCATCCTCGGTGTGCTCATGGCCGGCGGGTCCTACGGCATCCTCGACGTGAGGTGGCCGCTCCCCCGCATTTCTCAGCTCCTGTGCAGCATGCACCCTCTGGTCGTGCTGGCGGACGCCACGGGTTCCAGCCTCCTCCAACAGGCGCAGATCAGTCACACAACCTTCGAAGACCTGAAGCGGACGTCCTCAGTCTCCGAGGCATCAGCTGCCCTGCCGGATGTCCCGCCGGACGCCTGCGCGACCCTGTTCTGGACATCGGGGAGCACAGGCATCCCGAAGGCAGTCCTGTCGCCGCACCGGGCCACCACCAGGCTTTTCGCCCCGAACGGCTTCATGGACTTCGGCGAGCATCCCGTGATGATTAATGCGGCGGCGGTCGCCTGGGACGCCTTCACCCTGGAACTTTGGGGCATGCTGCTCAGCGGCGGTACCGCTGTTGTCCATGAGGACGATCTCCTCCTGCCGTCGGCTATCCGAGGCTACGTCCGTGACTTCGGCGCCACCCACCTCTTCCTCACGCCATCGCTCTTCGATGTGATCGCGGGCGGCGACATCGACTGCCTGGCCGGGCTGCGCGCCGTGCTCCTGGGCGGCGACAGGCCGCCCCCTGCAACCTGCCGGAAGCTCCTCGACACCTACCCGGGCATCGAGTTGTACAACGGTTACGGCCCCGTCGAGTCCTGCGTGTTCGCAACGACCCATCGCATCACCTTGGACGACACCGACACGGCCCTCGGTGTGCCGGCCGGCCTCCCCGTGCCCGGCACGGAACTGCATGTCATCCGCGACGGCGCTACGGTCCAGCGCGGCGAGATCGGCGAGGTCGCCATCGGAGGCTCGGGACTTGCCCTGGGTTATCTGGACGCTCCCGACCAGACAGCCGCAGTTTTCCAGCACATCACAGTCGACGGAAACAGGATCCCTGTCTATCTGACCGGAGACCAAGGCTGTATGGATCAAACCGGCGTCATGAATTTCGCCGGCCGCAAAGATGCGCAGGTAAAAATCGCCGGCCACCGAATCGAGCCGGCGGAAATCGAGTCGGCCGTCCGCTCTCTCGGAAGCATGAGATCGGTCATCATGCCGATCCCCGACCGCAACGGAACACCGCGCATCATCCTGTTCGCCGAGGAGCCGGACAAGGCGATGACCGAACTGGAAATGCAGGGTCAACTCAGGGAAGTACTGCCTGCCTACATGGTGCCCTCGAAGGTGCACTTCGTCTCCTCGATGCCGCTCCTGGAAAACACAAAGATCAACAAGAGGGAGCTCTCGGCGCGCTTCGGCTACACCTCCTGAGCGCCCGCCCAGATTCCCGAACCACAGGTGCCAGACCCCGTGCACAGGCAAGGAATCAAATCTTGAGTACACAGAATCGTACGGAAGAGAAATTCTCCGTTGCGCTCGAATCCATCCAGAGTAAGCGACGGATTGAACGAGTACAGGAGGCGGCGAACGCCCTCCTCGATCGCTATTCCGCACAGCCCGACCCCGAAGAACGCCTGAAGCTGACCTTTGAGCTCATCCGACGAAACTTCACCCCGGAAATAGCCATCGTCTTCGGAAGCCTGGCCTTGGGCACCGACGGGCTGGTCGGGTTTGCTGGTACCGAAGCCGTGCCTCTCGTACCTTCTGAGGGACTCAGAGGCCAGGCGATTTTCCACTGCAAAATATATGGCCCCGGTGGTAGGAACGGATCGCTCACCGCGTTCTACACGGAACCCGGCTCCATGGGACTGACCAACGCCGAATGGCTCTCAGCTATGCGGCTGCTGGCCGGTATCAGCGGCCTGGGCGTCGGGGGGCATGTGACATGCCCGGCGTAGCGACGATGGGGTCTCCGGCGAGTCTTCTGTCACAGCCGTACTGGTACCGGCACTTGCCGGCAGAGGCTGACGTGCACCAGCTGGACGAGGGGCTCTTCGCCGTGACGAGCAACGCGGCCGTGCAGGAAGCGCTGGCCCACCCCTTGATCGTGGCTGAGCACCCACTCAAGGCCAGCGCGCGCGCCTTCGGCCCCAATGTGCTCGACGCCGATGGGCCGAGTCACAGGGCTTTCCGCGCCCTACTGGCGCCGATTCTGTCCGCCGGGCGCATCGCGGAGTACAAACAGGCGCTGATGCCCAGGCTCATTCACGGCCTGGCGGACAGCCTGGCGGGCATCGAGACTGACAACTTCTACGACTCCTTCGCGCACAAAGTGCCGTACGGAATCGTGTGCACGATCCTCGGTATCGACGCCTCGCTGGAGGACCGGTTCCACAAGCTGACGCGGCCGCTGGCGCGGCTTCTGGACTATCCCACCCAGGAGACCGACGAGACGCACGCCAACGTCGCCGAGCTGCTGCGGCTGATCGAAGAACAGCGGGCTGCCAGGACCGGCGGCGGACAGTCCCTGCTGGAGACGATCGAGCGGACCCGAGACCGCAAGGGCATCTCACTGACGGACGGCGAAGTGCGGTCCACGGCGCTGCTGTTCTTCCTGGCCGGTACCGAAACCAGCAGCGCGTTCATCACCTCGCTCGTGTACTGCTTGGGCCGTGGCATCTTCCGCCTGGACGAACTTCTCGACGAGGCGATCCGGGACGCGTACATCGAAGAGGTCCTGAGGCTGTATCCACCGGTGCAGACGATCGTCCGGTTCGCAAGCGAGGACCTGACCGTTCAAGGCGTGGAAGTACCACGGCACTCGGCGGTACTGGCCTCGATAGCCGGAGCCAACCGCGACCCTCGGGTCTTCAACCACCCTGACCGGTTTCAGACGGGCAGGAGCCTGAAGGGCTCGATTCCCTTTGCGGCCGGAGCACACGCCTGCCCGGGAGCGATGCTCGCCAAGACGGAGTTCTCTCTGCTCATCCAGGAGATCATCCAGCGCTGCTCGGACGTCGTCATCACCCGCGATCGCCTCGGCATGGAGAGCCAGTCGTTCTCCCATCCCACCGACTTTTCTGTCGAGTTCAGGACAAGGTAAAGAAGGAGAGAGAGCACAGTGGAAAGCAAGATAGTGTCGCTGCGCAAGTGGCTCGACGGCCTGCACGAGGCGCCGCTCGACATCCAGGACGACACCGACCTGATCCAGTCGGGCGCGGTGACCAGCCTCCAGTTCGTCCAGATGGTGATCGAGATCGAGCGCCTGCACGGTCAGAAGCTGGATCCGGGCGTCATCACCATCGAGTCCATGCGCACGCTCAAGGCCATCGAGACGGCCGTCTTCCAGGCCGCTTGATGGGAGTCAACGCCTCCCCGGTGGCGGTGGTCTCCGGAACCTCGTCCGGGATCGGCGCGGCCGTGGCAACGGAGTTCCTCCGCCGGAAGTACACCGTCATCGGCCTGTCTCGACGCGGCAACCCTGCCCTCGCGAAGGAAAACAGCTACGTCGACTGCGTCGCCGACCTGCGTGACGCTGAAGCTGTGCAGGCCGCTCTCGCTTCCGCCGCCGATGCCGCCGCGGACGGGGTCAAGGCCGTGGTGCTCAACGCCGGCGCCTCACCGGATCCGGTCGACCTGGTCAAGGTCGAGTGGCCGGTAGCGGCGGAAACCTACGAGACCAACATCCGCACGGCACTGAACCTCATCCAGACAACGGCTCCGCTGCTCAAACAGAGCGGCGGAGGCTCAATGACGTTCGTCGGGGCGAGCCTGGCGAACGGCTACAAGCCCGAACGCTGGGCGTACGCGGCCAGCAAGGCCGCGATGACGACCTTGATGCGAGCGTGCTCGGTCGAGTTCGCCGACGACGGCGTCGTGGCGAACGAGGTACGTCCCGGCCCCGTGGCAACCGCCATGACGATGGCTGGGCTGGATGGCGAGGTGAGCGACCAGATCATCCGCGCCATCAACGCGGGATTCGGAACGGACTGGCTCAAGTCGCCGCGCACCGTGGCGGAGTGGATCGTCGCCATCGCCGAGTTCCCGTCGAACGGACCCACCGGTCAGGTCTTCAACTACAGCCGCAAGGTTTTGTAACAAGAGAAAGGCAGACAGACAACCATGTCCAACTACCCCTCTTCCGAGCAGCTTCTCGACCTGTTCAACTGGGCCTCCCCCGGCATGCTGGTCACCGACGCCGACGGCACCGTGGCGCTGGCCAACAAGGCCGCCGCGGAGCTTCTGGGAGGCAACGCCGCGGCCGGCACCAAGCTCGCCGATGCACTGGGTATCGACGACTACGACGCCCTGCTGGCGGCCGGGACGCCGGTTGAGAACCAGGCGGCGACCTTCACGAACCCCGACTTCGCATCCGGGTACGCCAACGTCGGCTTCGGTGAGGTCGACGGCAAGACCTACGGCTTCTGGGCCCTGCGACCGGTCACCACCCACCCCACCCCGTCCCCTGCGTCGGGCGAGGGCTCCTCCACCGCCCAGGCATGGATCAAACAGGTTGACCACGCCAACGAGTCCTACACGCCGGTCGGTGAGGACGCGCTCAAGTTCATCCAGGCGTACTACGACAACTGCCCGGTCGCCATCCATCTCATCGAGGAGGACGGCACGGTCGCCCACGCGAACTGGAAGGACGTCGCGATCGTCGGGGCGAGCGAGCAGCCGGACACCTACGTCGGCCACCACATCCGGCACATCTACGCCGACCAGGACGTCGTAGAGGACTTCCTGGGCCGATGGGGCGAGGACGCGCCAATCATCGACTTCCGCGCGGACTTCCTCAACAAGGGGGAGCGGGTCCCGGTGGTGATCTTCTCCACGGCCAAGGTCGAGGACAACAAGCTGAAGAACACCCGCTGCTTCGTCTTCCCCGACAGCCACCCGGATCGCGAGCGGGACAAGGTCAAGGCACTGGACCTCAGCTTCTGAGCCGCCTGACGCCACAAGCCGCGTTCCAGACCGTCTCGTTGTCGATGCCCTCGGTCTGAGACGCGCTCCGCCCCTTCCGCTGAAACAGCGGTGCTCAACCGATACGCCGGGCCCCGGCGAGCAACCCTCGCCGGGGCCTGTCTGTGCCCACAAAGCCCGTCACGCACCCGGAGTGAACATGGCTCACACATCTGCCCGACGAGACGGCTGGCTCACCGGCTGGGATCCCGAGGACGAAGATGCCTGGCACAAAGGAGGCCATCGTGTAGCCCGCCGCAACCTCATCCTCTCCGTCCTCTCCGAGCACGTCGGGTTCTCGGTATGGACGCTGTGGTCCGTCCTCGTCCTGTTCATGTCTCCCGAGATCGGCCTCGGCTTCAGTCCTGGTGAGAAGTTCCTGCTGGTTGCCACGCCCACCATCGTCGGCTCACTGCTGCGCCTGCCCTACAGCTACGCGGTGACCCGGTTCGGCGGACGGAACTGGACCGTGTTCGCCACCGGGATCTTGCTCGTGCCCACGCTCCTGGCCTTGTACTTCGTGCAGCGACCGGGCACCCCTCTGTGGGTATTCCTGGCAATCGGCGCTCTGGCGGGCGTCGGCGGAGGCAACTTCGCCTCCTCGATGACGAACATCACCGCCTTCTACCCGCAGCGCCATCAGGGCTGGGCACTCGGTCTCAACGCGGGCGGCGGAAACCTCGGCGTCGCGGCGGTCCAGCTCATCGGACTCACGGTCATCTCCGTCGCGGGCGATACCCACCCCTCGTACGTCGCGGCCGTATACCTGCCGCTGATCGTTGTGGTCGCACTGCTGTCGGCCTGGAAGATGGACAACGTCGACGCCGTACGGGCCGAGCCCGGCGCCCAACGCGAGGCGGTCCGAGACCACGACACCTGGTGGATCTCGCTTCTCTACATCGGTACGTTCGGCTCGTTCATCGGCTACGGCTTTGCTCTCGGCCTCGTCCTGCAGAACGAATTCGGAGCCTCGCCGCAAGAAGCCGTCAGCTACACGTTCCTCGGCCCGCTGTTGGGATCCTTCTCCCGTCCGCTGGGCGGCTGGCTGGCCGACCGCTTGGGCGGCGCGCGGGTGACCTTCTGGAACTTCCTCGGCATGGGTGTCGGCACCGTCGTACTCATCGTGGCGTCCAAGCAAAACTCCTTCGGCACGTTCATCGCCGGCTTCATCGCCTTGTTCATCCTGAGCGGCCTCGGCAACGGCTCCACATACAAGATGATCCCGGCCGTCTTCGCGAAGAAGGCCGAGGACGAGGTCACTTCCGGCCGCAACGCGAGTGATGCCTTCGCCCGGACCCGGCGCTTGTCCGGTGCGGTCATCGCCATCGCCGGAGCCATCGGCGCGCTCGGCGGTGCCGCCATCAACCTCGCGTTCAAGCTCTCCTACACCAACGGATCCGGATCCGGCGCCTCCGCCTTCATCGCCTTCCTCACCTACTACGTGCTGTGCATGGCCGTGCTCCGAACCGTCTACCTGCGCCGCATTCCGGCCGAGGACAAGAAGGACACAGACCCCGTGAAGGAAATCAGCAGTGTCTGAACTGCCCGCCCCCGTACCCGAAGCGAACACCCACTGCCCGTACTGCGCCCTGCAGTGTGGCACGCAGCTGCGCGGCGACTCGGAGGTCGGGGTCAAGGTGCAGCCAACGAACTTTCCGGTCAACCGCGGCCGGCTATGTCAAAAAGGCTGGACCGCCACCGAGGTGCTGAACACCGCTGACCGGCTGACCCGACCGCTCGTCCGCGGTGCAGACGGTCGACTCAAAGCAGCCTCCTGGGACAGTGCCCTGGACACCGTGGCAGAGGGCCTGCAGAGGATCCGCGCCCAGCACGGCACGGATGCCGCGGCGGTCTTCGGCGGCGGCGGTCTGACCAATGAGAAGGCATACATGCTGGGCAAGTTCGCCCGCCTCGCCCTGGGCACCAGCCAGATCGACTACAACGGCCGGTTCTGCATGTCGTCCGCCGCGGCGGCCGGCAACGCGGCGTTCGGCCTGGACAGGGGCCTGCCCTTCCCTGTTACCGATCTCAGTAGCGCAGAGACGGTACTGCTGGCAGGCGCGAACGTCGCCGAGACCATGCCGCCTCTGATGCAACACCTCGACCAGGCTCAACTCATCGTCATGGATCCCCGGCGCACCGCCACCGCCCGGCGCGCGGCGCTTCATCTGCAGCCCATGCCGGGCACCGACCTCGCGCTCGCGCTCGGCCTACTGCATGTCGCCCTCGTGGAAGGGCTGATCGACCGAAGTTACGTCTACGAGCGCACCCTCGGCTTCGACGCCGCGGCGCAACGGGCAATGGCATGGTGGCCGGAGCGGGTCGAAGAGGTCACCGGTGTGCCCGCAGGCACGCAACGCAAGGCGGTCCGGATGCTCGCCGAGGCCCGAAGCGCGTATGTCCTGACTGGTAGAGGCGTCGAGCAGCACAGCAAGGGCACCGACACCGTCGCGGGATTCGTCAACGTCGCGCTCGCCCTTGGCCTGCCAGGGCAGTTCGGCAGCGGGTACGGATGCCTCACCGGCCAGGGCAACGGCCAAGGCGGCCGGGAACACGGGCAGAAGGCCGACCAACTGCCTGGCTACCGGCCTATTACCGATCCGGCAGCGCGCGCCCACGTCGCCCACGTATGGGGCGTGGCACCGGATGATCTGCCAGGCCCCGGACGTACCGCCTACGAACTCCTGGACGCGCTGGGCCGTGAACAGGGCCCGCGAGGGCTCCTGGTGTTCGGTTCAAATCCCGCCGTCTCTGCCCCGCACGCCTCGCACGTGGCAGAGCGGCTCGCGTCACTCGATCTCCTGGTCGTGGCCGACTTCGTGCCCTCTGAAACGGCCCGCATGGCTGATGTGGTGCTGCCCGTCACGCAGTGGGCCGAGGAGGAGGGAACGATGACCAACCTCGAAGGCCGCGTACTGCGCCGTCGTTCGCTGCTGCCACCTCCGTCCGAGGTACGGAGCGACCTTCATGTCCTGCACGACATCGCCGTACGGCTGGGCGAGCCTGCAAACCGCTATCCGACAGATCCGCAAGAGGTGTTCGAGGAGTTGCGCGCCGCGTCTCGCGGCGGTAAGGCCGACTACTCCGGCATTTCCTACGAGCGTCTGGATGCCGGCGAGACCCTGCACTGGCCCTGCCCTGATGCCCGGGACCCGCACCCCGGCACGCCGAGGCTCTTCTTGGACCGGTTCGCGCACGCCGACGGCAAGGCCCGGTTCGCAGACGTGGACTATCGAGGGCCAGCAGAGGAGATCAGTCCCGCCTATCCTCTCTACGCCACGACCGGCAGGGTGCTGGCCCACTATCAGTCGGGCGCCCAGACCCGCCGCATCGCGGAGTTGAACGAGGCCGTTCCCGCGGCATTCCTAGAAATCCACCCCGACACCGCAGCCCGGTGCGGGCTGGCCGACCACAACCTCGCCCTGGTTGCCTCCGCGCGCGGCAGCATGACGGCCCGGGTCCGAACAGACGTGACGATGCGCCTGGACACCGTCTTCGTGCCCTTCCATTTTCCGGACGAGAGCCGAGCCAACCTGTTCACCCACCCTGCGCTGGATCCTCACAGCGGTATGCCCGAGTTCAAGGTGTGCGCCGTGCGGATCGCCCCCTATCAGGAGTGACACCTTGAGCAACATCCTCATCGTCGGCAACGGGCCAGCGGCTCAGCGGCTCGTGGAACGAATGCGCTACCACGGTTATGAGGGAACTCTCACCGTGCTGGGTTCCGAACTGGAGACCTCCTGCCGTCAGTCGGCGTCTCCGTTCAGTTCCGTAACGCCGTACGCCTCCGACACCCTCGGCTTGTCCTCTCTGCCCACGATCCACATCCACGTGGCTTCTGCGGTAACCAGCATCGATCCGGAACACCACCGCGTACTGGCACAAGTGAGTGGGGCAGAGGTCGCGTATTCCTACGACACTCTGGTCCTCGCCCCAGAGACCCGCCCCCTGATACCTGACATCCCTGGCCTGGTCAGTGCCGAAGGGCACCTGACGGAGGGCGTTGTCGCACCAGGCACAGCCGCCATCTTGCCGCGGATCACAGGGAACGCCGTCGTCGTCCTCGGAGAGGGCCCCCACGCGGTGGAAACAGCAAGCGTGCTCGCCGCTCGCCGTGGCAAAACCACCCTGGTCTGCGCCACCCCCCAGCCCCTGTCCACGCATCTGGGCGAAACCTGCAGCGGCATGCTCTCCGAGCAACTGGAGCAAGTCGGGGTCACCGTGATCGCCGGGAGGCCCGCTGTGCGCCGTCTACCGGGCAGTCTCTGTCTGGTAGACGGGACCACAGTGCCCGCTGACACGCTCATCCTGTGCACCGGGGCCGCTCCCGACACCCGTCTCGCTCGCGAAGCGGGTCTGGACGTCCGCAACGGGACAGTGGTCAATGACCAGTTGCGTACCAGCGACCCGCGTATCCACGCCATCGGTGACTGCGCTGAACACGACGGCCAGGTCATGGCTGGTCTCAGCGCCGCCTGGGAGCAGGCAGAAACCCTCGCCGAGATCCTCACCGGCCGCGCTGCGGACTATCGACCCCGCCCCGCCTCACTGCGTCTGCGCACCGATGTGGCGGACGTGTCCGCCATCGGCTCACTCGCCGATCTGCATCAGCCCGGTACTCGGTTGATCAGCCTGACCGACCGGGCCAACCGACGGTACGCGCGTCTCGCACTGCGCGACGAACGCGTCGTTGCGGCTGTGCTGCTCGGCCTCCCTCAGGCCATCGCCACGATCGGGCTCCTCCACAGGCGCATGGAGCGCCTTCCCTCCGACCGGCTCGGCTTGCTGCTGGACCTGCCTCCCAGGCTGGCGTCTGACAGCGCCGCAGCCGACGAGAAGACTCCGATCTGCCTGTGCAACAACGTTTCGAAGCAGACGCTGCTCCACGCATGGCGAGCAGGCTCCCGCACGGTCACTGCGCTCGCCGAGGCGACCCGTGCCACAACGGGCTGCGGCGGCTGCAGTCAGTCCGTCGAGGAGCTGTGCGACCTCTGGACGCGCGAGACCCGATACGAATGGGAGAAGGCATCGTGACGCGGACACTCCTCGTCATCGGGCACGGCATGGTGGGCCACCGGCTCGTCGATCAGCTCAGAGCTCTGGACACCGACCATGCCTGGCGCATCGTCATCGCAGCAGAGGAGCACTACCCCGCGTACGACCGCGTCGGCTTGTCCTCGTACCTGGATGGCAAGAGCAAGAGTGACCTCACCCTTGCCGGAGCGGACTTCCTCACCGACCCCCGTATGGATCTTCTATTGGGATGCCCTGTCATCTCGGTGGATCGGACCGCTCGTACGGCGCAGACAACCCACGGCGACCGGATCTCCTATGACGCCCTGGTACTGGCCACCGGTTCACGCCCGTTCGTCCCCCCGGTTCCCGGTAACAATCTGACCGGCTGTTTCGTGTACCGCACCTTCGACGACCTCGATGCCCTGCGCGCCGCCGCGCGTCCCGGGCGCCCGGGCGTCGTCGTCGGGGGCGGACTTCTCGGTCTGGAGGCAGCGAACGCATTGCGTCTGCTCGGCATGCGCCCCCATGTCGTGGAAACCGGCCCTCACTTGATGCCGGCACAGCTCGACTCGGGCGCCGGACGCGTGCTTCATCAGCATGTCACGGAGCTGGGCCTGCGTGTGCACTGCGGCACAGCGACAGCCTCGATCGACACCGGGGCCAACGGCAAGGTGCGTGCCGTCACGCTCTCGGACGGCACGGTTCTGGAGGCCGACCTGGTTGTCTTCTCCGCCGGCATCCGACCACGGGATGAACTGGCCGATGCCATGGGCCTCGAGCGCGGTGAGCGCGGTGGCTTCGCCGTCGACGATCTCTGCCGCACCGCTGACGAGCGGGTATGGGCCATCGGTGAATGCGCAGCCGTGAACGGACGCTGCTACGGCCTGGTCGCTCCCGGATACCGCATGGCCGAGAGCGTGGCACACCAGTTGACGGGGCAGAAGCCTGAACCCTTCACCAGCACGGACAACTCCACCACTCTCAAGCTCCTCGGCGTGAAGATCGCGGCCTTCGGCGCCGTCAGGCCCGACCACGGCCGCGCGGTCGAAGTCGTCTTTGCCGAAGGAACCGACCGCTACGCCAAGATCCTTCTGAACGAGGACAGCGGTGACCTGCTGGGCGGAATCCTCGCCGGAGACACCGGCTCCTGGACGGCGATCCGTTCCCTCGTCGGTCACCGGCCGCCCACAGACCTGGAGCAACTGCTCCTCCCTTGAACGTCTCCTCTGCCACCACCCTCACAAAGGAACCTCACGTTGAAGACGATCGGCTTCCTCGGCCTCGGCACCATGGGCAGCCCGATGGCTGTCAACCTGTGCAGAGCCGGACACACCGTGTACGGCTGGAACCGCAGCGACGGCAGGACGGGGCCCTTGCTGGCAGCAGGTGGCCGAGCCGCGATGTCGATACGCGAAGCGGTCCGCGACGCCGACATCGTGATCACGATGCTGCCGGACGCCCCCCAAGTAGAGAAGGTCGCCTACAGCCCTGACGGAATCCTGGCCAACGCCCGGCCGGGAGCCCTGCTGATCGACATGTCCACCATCGCCCCGCAGAATTCGATCAAGCTGGCCAGCAACGCCGACGAACAGGGAATTCGCGTTCTGGATGCCCCGGTTGCAGGCGGCGAGGCCGGTGCCATCGAAGGCATCCTGTCCGTCATGGTCGGTGGGGAAGCCAACGACTTCGAGGAGGCGAAGCCCGTCTTCGAAGCGCTGGGCAGGACCATCACGCACTGCGGCTCCCATGGCCTTGGTCAGACGGTGAAAGCCGCCAACCAACTGATCCTGGCGATCAACATTCAGGCGTGCGCGGAAGCCATCATCTTCCTCGAAAAGTCGGGTGTGGATCTCGAAGCCGCCCTCGACGTCCTGAGCGGCGGCCTCGCCGGCTCCAACGTCCTCACCCGCAAGAGGACCAACTTCCTGGATCGCGACTACACGCCCAGCTTCAAGATGGCCCTCCACCACAAGGACATGGGCATCGTCGCCGACACCGCACGCGCGATCGGCGCCGCCATCCCCCTGGGCAGCATCGCCGCCCAGCTCGTGGCGTCCGCCGTGACCCGTGGAGATGCAGCCCTCGACCACTCCGCCCTGCTCCGGGGCGTCGAACTCCTCAGCGGATACGACCATGAGTAAGGCAACGCGCCCATAGGCCGTCACCACACAGGAACAGCTTCGTCGCAGGCAGGAACGCCCCCGCACGCGTGAGCGATGCGTGAGCGGATGGCGGAGCAGCACCCGTCATGAGCTGGATCAAGAATCATGCCGGACGGCACTGACCTGCGAGGACAGCGCCACCCGGCATGAACCAGCACCCCCGATCATGGATTCGATCCCACTCCTAGAGCGGGTGTCGCAGGTTCGAATCCTGCCGGGGGCACCATGCACCACGTCGCCGACCCGGGGTTTCCTCCCCGGGGAGGCGCTCCGTGCGCGCTCGGGCTCCGGTGTTGTCAGGCGTGCTGCGGCAGTACCGTGTCCGGCTGGTCGCCGAAGCCGGCGTCCCGTGCGCGCAGTACGGCGGCGGCCCGGTCGTGCACCTCCAGTTTGGTGAAGATGCGGGAGACGTAGTTGCGTACGGTCTTCTCGGCGAGGAAGAGGCGCCGGGCGATCTGGCGGTTGTTCATGCCGTCCGCGAGCAGTTCCAGTATCTCGGTCTCCCTGCTGGTCAGTTGGGAGAACTCGGGCGGCTCGGGGAGTCTTTGGATCGTGGCGAAGAAGCTGCTGAAGCGGGCCGCGATCGTCGGGCTGAACGCGGCTCCCCCGCGGGCCACGATGTGCAGGGACTGGAACAGTTCCTCCGGCGACGCGATCCGCGCGAGATAGCCGTTCACGCCGAGACGGAGGGCGGAGACGATGACGTCGTCGTAGTCGTTCTGCGACACCACGACGATCTGCGGGCGGGACTTCTCCTGGCGGTACAGGGAGACGATCCAGGCGACGTTCCTGCAGATGGCGCGCTTTGACGGTGGTTCGGCGATGAGCACGACGTCGGGGCGGAGCGGGTTGTTCTCCAGACATCGAAGGCCGTGGGACTCGTCGACCGCTGTGCCGATGAGGTTGACGCTGTCGTCCTGTTCGACGATCGCCTCGAGTCCGGCCAGGGACACCGGGTCCTCGCTGAGAATGAACAGGTTGATCCGCATAGCTTTGCACCCCCGTGGTAAGCGTTGAACGCCTGCAAAGACCGTGCCAGCCTAGGCAGACGAAACGGACGGACCGCAGCGACTTAAGCGGTCATGGTCCTGTTCCGGCCGTGTTGGACGTCCGGCTGATCAGGCGCATAGGTTCAGGACATGGGAGATGTCTCGCGCCGACGCCTGATCCTCCTCGACGGGGCGGCGGCCCTCGGGTTCGCCCTGCTTCCACAACTGACGCTGGTACGGCCCGACGGCGGCGGTGCGCCCGGTGGGCTGACCGTGTCGCTGCTCTCGTTCGCCACCGCGCTGCCGCTCGTCGTACGGCGGTTGTGGCCCGTCGCGGTGTTCGCGATCGTCCTCGTCGCGTCCTGTGCGGCGCTGGCCGCCGGTCTCGGCCCTGTCGTCTTCCTCGCCGCCGCCTACGCCCTGTACCTGGTCGCGACGACACGGCGACGGCAGTCGGACCGGTCGGCGGTGATCGTCGGCGGGGCGTGCACGGCGGGCGCGGCCCTGCTGACGGTGACGGGCGGGCAGCACTACACGGGCGGCACCCTGGCAGTTCAACTGTTGTTCGGGTTACTGATGTTGGGGGCGACGTGGGCCGCGGGGACGGCCGTACGGGAGCGGCGCGAGAGCCTGCGGCGGACCATCGTGCAGGCGGCCGAGCAGGCCAAGGTCGAGGAACGTATACGGATCGCCCGGGACATCCACGACGTCGTCACCCACAGCGTGGGCCTGATCGCGATCAAGGCCGGGGTCGCCAACCACGTCATCGCCACCCACCCCGAGGAGGCCAAGGAGGCCCTCACCGTCATCGAGGACATCAGCCGCAGGGCGCTGCGCGACATGCGGGCCACGCTCAAGGTGCTGCGCCGGGAACACGTCGACCAGCAGCAGGACCTCCAGCCGGTGCCCGGACTGTCGGACCTCCCCTCCCTCGTCCGTACGGCCGAGGCGGCGGGCGTCAGCGTCGACCTGCGCTCCGACTGTGCGGAGGAACCGCCCGACGGGGTCGCGCTGACCGCCTTCCGGATCGTCCAGGAGGCCCTGACCAACGTCGTCAAACACGCTGCTCCGACCCGCTGCCTGGTCAGCGTGACCGCACAGGACGGCGTGCTGACGATCGGCGTCACCGACGACGGCCCCGGCCCCGGGCACCGACCGACCGTGCCCGGCGGCAACATGGGGCTCGTCGGGATGAGGGAACGGGCCGTCGCGCACGGCGGGACCCTCACCGCGGGCCCCGGCCCCGGCGCGGGCTTCCGGATCCTCGCGACACTGCCGTACTAGCGCCACGCCGATCGCCCTACGTGACCGTACTGGTGCCACGCGAGCCGCCCTACGTCACGCCCGCCGCATATGGCTGAAACAGTCTCATACCCCGGTATGGGTCCGGTCCGCGGAACCGGCCCGTGTCGTCCCGACCCCGGTCCGATGTGTGGTGCGGCCGGCGCGGCCAGACTCGTCGCGTGATTGACGTCCAGAACCTGACCAAGCGGTACGGGCCGGCCACCGTCGTGGACGGTCTGACCTTCACGGTGCGGCCCGGAGCCGTCACCGGCTTCCTCGGCCCCAACGGCGCCGGGAAGTCGACCACTCTGCGGATGCTGCTGGGCCTGACCCGCCCCGACACCGGAACGGCGCGGATCGACGGACACGCCTACGGCGACCTGACCTACCCCCTGCGCCACATCGGCGCCGTGCTGGAGACCTCGGCCCCGCACCGCGGTCTGACCGCGCGCGACCATCTGCGCTGGCTCGCCCAGAGCAACCGGATCGCCCGCGGCCGGGTCGACGAGGTCCTGGAGGCGGTCGGGCTGGCGGACGCGGCCCGGCGCCGGACCGGCACCTTCTCCCTCGGTATGGGCCAGCGGCTGGGCCTGGCCGCCGCGCTCCTCGGGGACCCGCCCGTGCTCGTGCTCGACGAGCCGGTCAACGGCCTGGACACCGAGGGCATCCGCTGGCTTCGCGACCTGCTCCGCTCGATGGCCGCCGAGGGCCGTACCGTCCTCATCTCCAGCCATGTGATGAGCGAGATGGCCCTGGTCGCCGATCATCTGGTCGTCATCAGCCGGGGCCGCCTTCTCGCCGACACCGGGATGTCGGACTTCATCGAGCGTCACGGACGGTCGTACGTCCGGGTCCGCACCACCGAACCCGACCGGCTCGGACGGGAGTTGGAAGGTCGCGGCGCCACTGTGAGCCGGGTTCCCGGCAGCGGTCTGGACGTCGTGGGCATGGCGGCCGCGGACGTCAGCCGGATCGCCGCGGCGGGCGGCTTCCCTCTCGACGAACTCGCCACCCACGCCGGGTCGTTGGAGGAGACGTTCCTCGACGTCATCGGAGAGGGCCGCCACGCCCTCGGTGAGGAAGGCAGGAACACGCATGTCTGAGACCCTCGCGGCGGTCCGCGCCGAGACCACCAAGCTGCGCGGTATTCGCGGCACGCAGATCTCACTGCTGCTGTTCGCCGCGGTCAGCGTCCTCATCGCCGCCCTTGACGGCTGGTCCGCGAAGAACGCGCTGGAGTCCGACAACCCGAGCCTGCGTTCCGACTTCACCCCGGAGCAGGCCGGTCTCGACGGCATCCTCTACGGCCAGTTGGCGCTGATCGTGTTCGGTGTGCTCGTCGTCACCAGCGAGTACACGTCCGGCATGATCCGTGTCTCCCTGCTCGCCGTGCCCCGGCGCGGACGGCTCTACATGGCGAAAACGGTCGTCACCGCCCTGGCGGCGGTGACCGTGTCCGTCCCCGTCACCGTCCTCGGCTATCTGGCCACCCAGGCGGCTCTCGGGTCCCACGGTTCCTCGCTCGGCGCGAGCGGTGTCCCGCGCGCCCTGGCCGGGGCGGTCGTCTATCTGACCCTGATGTGCCTGTTCGCGGCCGGTATCGCAGCGATCGCCCGCAACGCCGTCGTACCGCTGGCCGTACTGCTGCCGATGGTGCTCGCCGGGACGCACATCCTGTCCCTCATCGGGGCCACCAAGGAGATGGCCCGGTACTTCCCCGACCAGGCGGGAAACGAACTGCTCACCGTCCGCTCCCCGCACACGGCCTTCGGCTTCACGGTGCTGCTCGCCTGGACTCTCGCCGCCCTCGGCTGGGGCTGGGTGCGCCAGCGCCGTTGGGACAGCTGACAGGACGGGTGTGGGACAACTGCCCCATGCCGGTGGGACATTCCGCCCCGTAACTTCCGTGACAGATCACAGGCCGAACAAGGTCGGCCTGACCGATCCGATACGGGAGGTCCCCCATGTCCGCGATCTACGAACCCCCCATGCTCCAGGAAGTCGGCGACTTCGAGGAGCTCACGAAGTGCCTCGGCGTCGGAAGCTGCAACGACTTCGCCGGCTGCGGCTACGCGATCGTCTGCTTCTGGTGATCACGTCCGGTGCCGGTGCGTTCACACGCACCGGCACCACCCGGGGCAACGAGGAGACGGGGAACGAGGCGACATGGAATTCGTGGTTCTTCCGGACTGCCCGGCGGGTGCCGCGGCGGCCGGCCGGCTGCGGGCGACGCGGCGTATCGACCACGCGTCGGGGCGGCCCTGGATCGTCGGCGACTGGCCCGGAGCCGAGGCCGTCGTCGTCGGGGCGGGCCCACGGCGGATGGTCGTACTGGGCCGCACCCGGCTCGACGAGACCGCCGCTACGGCGGCGCTCGGCCGGCTGCGCTCACTGCACGACGTGGACGCGACCGCGTCCCGACTGCCGGGAAACTTCCACCTGTTGGTTTCACTGGACGGCAGGACCAGGGTGCAGGGTTCGGCCGTCGGCGTACGACAGATCTTCACGGCCGTCGTCGACGGGGTCACCGTCGCCGCGAGCGGGGTGGAGCCCCTGCTGCGGCTGACCGGCGCCGGCCTCGACGAGACCGTGCTCGCCGCCCGCCTGCTGGCCCCGGGCGGACCACCCTGGCCACTCGCCCAACGCCCCGTCCGCCGGGGCGTCGAGGCGCTCGCCACCGGCCACTGGCTGGAACTGGACCCGGGCGGCCGGGCCCGGCAGATCCGCTGGTGGGAACTCCCGGAGCCGTCGCTCACGCTCGCGGAGGGCGCGGCCGCCGTCCGCTCCGCGCTGGACGACGCGATCACCACCCGGGTCGCCGCGGGCGGCACCCTCAGCGCCGACCTGTCCGGCGGCCTGGACTCCACCTCACTGTGCTTCCTCGCCCACGCGGCCGGGGCCGACCTGGTCACGTACCACGTGATGCCGATCGACAGCGCCAACGCGGACACGATGTGGGCCCAGCGGGCCGCGGAGTGCCTGCCGGCGGCCCGGCACCACACGCTGTCCGCCGACCGCGCCGAGAACCTGTTCGACATCGGCTACACCGCCGACCTGGTGGGCGCGGCCCCGGAAGGTCCCTCGACCTGGGCCTCCGGACTGGCCCACATCCAGGACCTGGCCAAGCGGGCCACGGCGGAGGGCGCCACGCTGCACCTGACCGGTTTCGGCGGTGACGAGCTGTTCGGCCGGATGCCCGCCTGCGCCTGGTCCCTGGCCCGGGCCACCCCGGTCGGCGGGCTGCGGCTGGTCAACCGCTACCGGCTGGCCAATCGCTGGCCGTGGCGGGCGACCGTACGCTCGCTGCTGGACCGGTCGACGTTCGCGCGGAACCTCGGCCGGGTCGCCGCCCGCATCGACGCCCCGCCCCCGCCCGTCGACGAACCCGACTTCGGCTGGGTGTTCGCGCCCCGCATGCCGGCCTGGGCGACCCCCGACGCCGTGGCCGCGGTCCGCACCCTGCTCACCGACGCCGCCACCGAGGGACCCGGGCCCCTGGACGCCGACCGGGCCCGGCACCAGGCGCTCGCCTCGCTCGTCTTCGAGGGAACCACCGTCCGCCAGGTCAACACCGCCCTCGGGGACGCCGGCATCACCTGGGACGCGCCGTTCCTCGACGACCGGGTGGTGGAGGCGGCCCTGGCCACCCGGATCGACCAGCGCCTGCTCGGCGGCCGGTTCAAGCCGCTGCTCACCTCGGCCGCACAGGGTCTCGTCCCCGCGGACATCCTGGGCCGCCGCGACAAGGGCGAGTTCAGCGCGGAGGCGTTCCGGGGCCTGGCCCGCAACCGGGCCCGGATCCTGGAACTGTGCGAGGACTCCCAGCTCGCCCGGCTCGGCCTCATCGACCCGGCGGCCTTCCGGTCCGCGGTGCTGAACCCGGGGCCGATGTCCCATCACCTGCAGCCGATCGACACCACCGTGGCCTGCGAGAGCTGGCTGCGGACCCACCCGGAGACACACCCCCTGCCACCCGCCCGGAACACCCCCACGGGAGAACTCCGATGAAGCTGACCCTCGCCCGCGACGTCACCCTCACCGACATCGAGTCCGGGGCCGTACTCCTCGACGGGCGCCACGGCCGCTACTGGCAGTTGAACCACTCCGGCGCGGGCGTCCTGCGCCAACTCCTCGACGGACAGGCGCCCGACACGGCCGCCGCCGGCCTGTGCGCCGCGGCCCCGGTCAGCGACGACCAGGCACGGCAGGACGTCCAGGCACTCATCGACGCGCTCAGCGCGGCCAAGCTCGTGGAGGTGGCCTCGTGACCACCCCCGCCGTGGCGGAACAGGCCCCGCGGCTGCCCTGGTGCCGGCAGTTCGGCCCCCGGTGCGCCGCGGGGGCGGCCCGGCTGCTGGTCCGGTTGCCGCCGGCCCGGCTGCACCGCGTGCTGGGCGTGGTCAGCAAGGGGTCCCGGCCCGCCGGATACGCCGAGGTGGCGTACGCCCGCCGGTCCGTCGTCTCGGTCAGCACCCGCTGCGCGGGCCTCGGCTGCCTGCAGCGCTCCGTGGCCACCGTCCTGCTGTGCCGGGCGCACGGCAGGTGGGCCGACTGGTGCACGGGATTCAGGACCGAACCGTTCGGCGCGCACGCCTGGGTGGAGGCCGGCGGGCGGCCGGTGGACGAGCCGGGCGAACTCAGCGTGTTCCGCACGGTCCTGGCGGTCCGCCGCCCGGACGAACGCCGGAACACCCCTGAAAGGAGTCGCTCATGACTGCGATCCGGGCCGAGGGCCTCTACGCGTACTACGGCACGACGCCGGCCGTGAACGGGCTCGACCTGACCGTGCCCACGGGCAGCGTGTACGGCTTCCTCGGGCCGAACGGCGCGGGCAAGACCACCACCATCAACATGCTGACCACCCTGCTGCGGCCCACCGCGGGCCGCGCCGAGGTGGCCGGCTTCGACGTCGCCGCCCGGCCCGCCGAGGTCCGCCGCCGTATCGGCATCGTGTTCCAGGAGTCGACCCTCGACCTGGATCTCACCGCCGCCGAGAACCTCCGCTTCCAGGCCGACCTGTGCGGTCTTTCCCGGCGCGCGTCCCGCGACGCGATCGCCTCGATGCTCGACCTGATGGACCTCTCCGAGCGCCGCAGGGTGCCGGTACGGCAGTTCTCCACCGGACTGCGCCGCCGTCTGGAGATCGCGCGTGGCCTGCTCGCCGAGCCCAGCGTGCTGTTCCTCGACGAGCCGACGACCGGGCTGGACGCCCAGACCCGCGCCGCCGTCTGGGAGCACCTGGAGCGGCTGCGGCGGGAGCGGGGCATCACGGTCTTCGTCACCACCCATCAACTGGACGAGGCCGAGCACTGCGACCGGATCGCGATCATCGACCGGGGCAAGGTGGTCACGGAGGGCACGCCCGCGGACCTCAAGTCCGTCATCGGAGCCGACCTCGTCGTCCTGCGCACCGACGACGACGAGCGCGCCGCCGAAGTCCTCGGCGACCGGTTCGGTCTCCCGGCGGAGTCCACTCCGGACGGCCTGCTGCTCCGGGTGGAGCGCGCGGCGGCCCTGGTGCCGCGTCTGTGCACCGGACTCGGCGTGACCGTACGCGAGGTCGCCATCGCCCCGCCGACGCTCGACGACGTCTTCCTGCACCACACCGGTCTCGCCATCCGGGAGAGCCCGACCGGTCCACGCACGCTCGGCAACCTCGGGGAAGGACTGCGATGAGCCGGACCGACACCGCACCCGCCGCACTCAGCGACGTCACCGCCGCCGCGCCACCGACCGACCGGTCCCGCAACCCGGCACGCCCCGTCCTGCTGCTCTGGCGGCGGGAGATGACCCGGCTGCGGCACAACCCCGTGCGCCTGGCCATGGGCCTGGTGACACCCCTGCTGTTCCTCGTCGTCCTCGGCACCGGCCTCGACGCGGCGTCGTCCAGCCTCGGCAAGGCCCAGCTGAACGACTACCGGGCCTACTTGTTCCCCGGCACGCTGGTCATGTCGGTGCAGGCACCGGCGATCGCGGTGGGCATCTCGCTGGTGTGGGACCGCAGGCTGGGGGTGCTGCGCCAGATGCTCGTGGCACCGTTCCCGCGCGCGTCCATCGTGTTCGGACTGGCTCTCGGCGGCGCCACCACCGGCGCGGTCTACGGCCTCATGGTGCTGTCCGTCGGCGGGATCGCGAGCATCCGCTACACGCCGATGCTGCTGGTCGTCCTGCTCGAACTCCTGCTGGTCTCCCTCATGTTCACCTCGCTCGGGCTGCTCGCCGCCGTCACCATCCGGCAGGTCGACACCTTCCAGGTCGTGGTGAACCTGAGCCTGATGCCGCTGATGTTCTTCTCCGGCGCGATGTTCCCGCCCAACGGCCTGCCCGGCTGGCTCGACACCGTCGTCAAGCTCAACCCGCTGACGTACGGGGTCGACGCGGTCCGCCGGACCCTGCCGGGACCGAGCGTGCTCACCTCGGAGCAGACCCGGCTGATGCTCGGCGACTGGCACCCGCCCGTGGCCGCCGAACTGGGTGTCCTGGCCGCCCTCACCGCGGTCGCGCTGGGTCTCGCCGGCTACCGGTTCTCCCGTACGTCATGAGCCGGGGAGGACAGAGCACGGTGGACGCGAGCGCGACGGACGCGGGCACGGCGGATGCCACCAGGAGGGCGAACAGCCGTACCACGGCCGGGAATCGGGCGGGCGCGGCACGGCTCGCAGCCCGGCTGCTGCTGGCGGCGGTCCTGGCCTACGCCGGCCTGGTGAAGATCGGGGACCTCACGGAGGCCGGCCGGACGGTCGCGCTCTACCGCATCGTGCCCGACGGCTGGGCCCAACTCGTCGGTGGTGTCCTGCCGTTCGTCGAGGTGGCGCTCGCGCTGCTGCTCGTGGCCGGGCTGGCCACCAGGGCGGCGGCGGCCGGTGCGGCCGTCCTGCTGGTCGCGTACGCGGCGGCCATCGCCTCGGTGTGGGCACGGGGAATGTCCATCGACTGCGGCTGTTTCGGCGGCGGAGGCACGCTCAGCGGTGGCGCCGCACGCGGTTACGCGCTCGACATCGCGCGCGACCTGCTGCTGCTCGGCGCGGCCGCCCTCCTGGTCCGGAATCCCCGCACCCGATACGCGCTGGACAGCTGGGTCCTGGACCCGAAGGAGTGAGGGGCATGACGAGCACACAGACGACGGACGCCACGGTGCGGGAGATGGTGCACCGACGGCACCGGCGACGGCGCACGGTGCTGGTGTCGCTGCTGGCCGCTTTGGTGGTGGTCGGCGCCGCACTGGTCGGCGCGGGCCTGGTCCGGGCGAACAACACGGCCCCCGGCAAGGCACCGAGCCGCGTACCGGCCGGGCTCGCCGCCGACAAGTCGGGCGTGGCCGCCTCCAGCGGCGCCGTACGCGTCGACGTGTATCTCGACTACCTCTGCCCCGAATGCCGTCGTACCGAACGGGCCCTGACCACCGCCCTGGACGGTCTGCGGTCGCACGGCGGGGTGAGCGTCGTCTTCCATCCGGTCGCCTTCCTCGACGGCCGCAGCACACCCTCGGGCTACTCGACACAGGCGGCCTCCGCGGCTGCCTGCGCGGCGGACGCGGGGAGGTTCGAGCAGTACTCCACGGTCCTGTTCTCGAAGCAGCCCGCCGAACAGGGCCCCGGGCTCAGCGAGGCCCAGCTGATCGCGGCGGGCCGGGACGCCGGCATCACCTCGGCGTCCTTCGCCCGCTGCGTCGAGGACGCCCCGTACCTGCCCTGGGTGCGGTACGTCTCCGATCTCGCCGCGTCCCGGAAGGTGGCGCTGACTCCGACCGTGCTGGTGGCGGGCCGACGCGTCGACGTCACCGGCTCCGATCCGGGTGGCGCGCTGACCGGCGCGGTCACGGCGGCCCGGCGGTGACCCGGCTGACCGTGGCCCTGTCCGGCGACTGCATGGCGACACGGGGAGCGCTGATCGGCTCCGACCCGGCCGCCGGACAGCTCCGCGAACTCCTCCACGGCGCCGACTTCGCCGTCACCAACCTGGAGGTGGTGCCCGGCGACGGACGCGGGCATCCGGTGCGCAACGCGGCCGGTGGCGGCTGTCTTATCGCGGACTCCGGTGTCCTGGACGAGATCACGGCGGCCGGGTTCACCGTGCTGGGCTGCGCCAACAACCACGCCATGGACCTGGGCACGGAGGGTGTGCTCGGCACCGTGGACCAACTCCGGTCCAGGCGGATCCCGTTCGCCGGGATCGGCGCCGACCTCACCACGGCACGCCGGCCCGTCTACGTCGACCGGCCGGGCGGCAGCCTGGCGCTGCTCGCCTGCACCGCGACGTTCCTGCCCGGGCAGGAAGCGGCCGATCCGTCGCCGGAGCTGCCCGGACGGCCGGGCCTCAACCCGCTGCGCCACTCCGCGACCCTGCGGGTGACGGCCCCGCAGATGGACGTGCTGCGGGCGATCGACGCCGAGACGGGCCTGCGCGCCCGCCGGGCCGAGGCCCGCTCCCTCCTCGGCGTCGACCCCGCCATCCTCGGATCCGACCGGCTCAGTCTCTTCGGCACCCGCTTCCTGACGGCGGACGAACCGGGCTTCACGACCGAGTGCGATCCGCGCGACCTCGACGAGCTCTCCCGCTGGGTCGGCGAGGCCCGCCTCCGCGCGGACCTCGTCGTGGTGAGCGTGCACTCCCACGAGCCCGGCCCGACGCCCGAGACACCGGGCGAGTTCCTGCGAGCCTTCGCCCACCGCATGATCGACGAGGGCGCGGACGTCGTGGTCGGGCACGGCCCGCATTTCCTCCGCGGCATCGAGCTGTACCGGAACAGACCGATCTTCTACAGCCTCGGCAACATCGTCAGCCAGATCGAACTCACCGACCGCGTCTCCGCCGAGGACTACGCCAAGGTCCCCACCGACCGGCCGCCCACGCCGGGCCGCTACTACGACCGGCTGAGCGGCCACGGCACCCGGTTGTTCGCCCCGCACCGCCGCTACTGGCAGTCGCTCGTGCCGGTCCTCACCTTCGACGAGGGCACCCTGGTGACGGCCCGACTCCATCCCGTCGAGCTCGGCTTCGGCCTGCCGGTGCACCGCAGGGGACGCCCCCGCCTGGCCGGCCGAACCGAGGCCAAGGAGATCCTCACCGAGGTCGCCCGGCTGTCGGAGCCGTACGGTACGACGGTCGGGGCGGAGGCCGACGGAACGGCGGAACTGCTTCCGAACATGGCGTGAAGAGCCTTGCGGGGCGCGCGGGTTGACGGGAGAGCCTGGCTAAAATGCCCGATGTCACCAAGCTCTACGAACGGACGAGGAACCGGGGAACACGCATGGCGGAGGCGGTCCGGGTACTGATCGCGGACGACCAGGCGCTGCTGCGCGGAAGCTTCCGGGTCCTCGTCGACTCCACACCCGGCATGGAGGTCGTCGGCGAGGCGGGCGACGGCGCCACGGCGGTCCGGCTGGCCCGTGAACTCGCCCCGGACGTCGTCCTGATGGACCTCCGGATGCCGGTGCTCGACGGTATCTCGGCCACCCGGGAGATCTGCTCCGACGAGACGCTGGCCGGCGTCCGGGTGCTGGCCCTGACCATGTTCGACATGGACGAGTACGTCTACCCGGCCCTCCAGGCGGGCGCCAGCGGCTTCATGCTGAAGGACGCCTCACCGTCCGACCTGGTCGACGGCATCCGGGTCATCGCCACGGGCGAGGGTGTCCTGGCCCCGACGGTCACCCGACGCCTCATCGCCAACTTCTCCCGGCGCGGCGAGCCGACCCGCCCCGCTCCACGTCTCGTCGGCCTCACCAAACGCGAACACGAGGTCCTCGTCCTGATCGCCAACGGCCTGTCCAACGCGGAGATCTCCGACCGCCTGGTCATCAGCATGCCGACCGTGAAGACCCACATCGGCAGCCTTCTTGCCAAACTGCACGCCCGGGACCGCGCGCAGCTGGTCATCATCGCGTACGAGAGCGGCCTGGCGGAGCGCGGAATGCCGACGTGACCCGGAGCGCGCTCGCGGTCAGGGAACCCTGGCCGCGTCCACGGGCGTCGCTTCCCCCTCCGTCTCCGCAAGCACCCGGTTCCGCCGCACCGACGACCAGAACGACCAGCCGATCAGGAGGACGCCGACGAGGCCGGTGATGACCTCGTTGATCTGGTACTGGATGGTGACCATGAGGATCACGGCGAGGGCGCCGATCGCGTAGTGCGCGCCGTGCTCCAGGTAGACGTAGTCGTCCAACGTGCCCTGGCGGACCAGGTAGACCGTCAGCGAGCGGACGTACATCGCTCCGATGCCGAGACCCAGCGCCATGAGCACGATGTCGTTGGTGATCGCGAAGGCGCCGATCACGCCGTCGAAGGAGAACGACGCGTCCAGGACTTCGAGGTACAGGAACATGAAGAACGCGGCCTGGCCCGCCAGCACCACCGCCGAGCGTTCGCCCTCGCGTTCCCGTTCCTCCTCCGCCTCCAGGCGGCTCTCGAAGAAGCCGGAGAGGCCGCCGACGATCATGTACGTGATCAGGCCCGCGATGCCGGAGACGAGAACCGTCTGTGCCTTGTCCGCGTGGACGCCGCCGTGCTGGTGGGCGTGGGTCGCGAAGGTGAAGGACGTGATCAGCAGGACGATCAGGGCGAGGCAGACCGAGAGCATGTCGACCTTGCCGAGCTTGGCGAGCGGGCGTTCCAGCCAGTCCAGCCACTGGATGTCCCGGTCCTCGAAGATGAAGTCGAGGAAGATCATCAGCAGGAACATGCCGCCGAAGGCCGCGATCGCCGGGTGGGCGTCGGTGACCAGCTGTTCGTAGCGGTCCTTGTCGGTCAGGGCCAGGTTGACCGCGTCGATCGGGTTCTTCTTGGCGGTGACGGCGACGATGACCACCGGGAAGGCCAGCCGCATGCCGAAGACGGCGATGAGGACGCCCACCGTGAGGAAGATCTTCTGCCAGAAGGTGGACATCTTCTTCAGGATCCCGGCGTTGACCACCGCGTTGTCGAAGGACAGCGAGATCTCCAGAACGGCCAGGATCGCGATGACGCCGAACGCCGTCCAGCCGCCGTACCAGACTCCCAGGGCCAGGCCGAGCGCGGTGACCGCGAACGACCAGCGGAAGGTCTTCAGAAGCACGGGTTGCCCCTTCCTGTTGTCGCGCGGTCGCCCGCGGGCCGGGTACCCAACAACTCCGACCTTCATCGGCGTTGTCTACCACGGCCGCCTGTCGTGCGGGTGACGGGGCCGATCAGGAGCACGAAAAAGGGGCCCTCGGCCTTCCCGGCCGAGGGCCCCTTCCGGAGTCGACGTTGCCGCGTCGTCACTTCTTGAGCGCCGGCCGGCCCGACGTGCGCAGCGCGCCCACCGCCTTCAGCAGGCGGTCCGCCGGGTCGCGCAGGGACTGGTGGGCCAGGACCGTGTTGCGCAGGCCGCGGACCGGCCGGCGCCACAGGCGGTGGGCCGTGGCCACCGGGTGGGGGCGGGTGGCGAAACCTTCCCCCACGCGCAGTTCGCGGGTCTTGAGCCAGTCCTTCCACTCCTTGTCGCCGCGCCCCAGGTCCATGAGGCGGACGCCGTGCCGGCCCGCCTCCTCGGCCATCCTGAGGTGCATGATCAACCCGGGTGAGTAGTAACGGAGTTCGGGGTCGTACGCCGTGAACCAGGCCGCGAACAGCGTGCGGGACGTCGGTCCGAAGTGGGCGGCGACCGGGCGGTCCCCCGCGTAGAGGACCGACAGGACGCCGGTGAAGTGTTCCTCGCGGACCCGGAAGAAATGGTCCACCAGATCCACGATCCAGGGGCGGGCGAAGCGGTCCATGCGGCCGGTCCTGCGGTACTGGGCGGACTTCCACCGCATCAGCGTGTGCAGCACCTCGGGGTTCCGGTCGTCGTAGACGAAACGCATCTCTCCGAGGTCGCGGCCCAGCCGCCGTTCCTTCTTCAGCGTCGTCTTGGCGATGCCGGGGTACGCGCCGCGCAGCCACTCCGCGTAGGGGACCTCGCCGTCGCCGTCCTTGAGATCGATCACCGGGGAGGCGAAGGTGCCCGTGACATGGCGGCCGAACGGCTGCTGTTCCTCCACCAGATGGTCGAACTCGAAGACCGACAGGCCGCAGGCGCGCAGGAGTTGCTGAACGTCCCAGGTGACACCGGGCCGGTGCACCAGGGCCTGGCAGTCGGAGAGACCGAGGCCGATGGCCCGGCCGACGCCGAAGGGGTTGCGTTCGTACGGGAAGAAGCCGACCGGCTCCCCGCCCTCGTGCAGCACCGCCACCTGCGCGCCACCGCGGTGGCGGCCCACGCCGTCCGCGAACTCCGGTGCCAGGAAAGGGTTCGCGTAGTCCGGCGACTCGTCCATCGCCTTGTGCCAGGCCTGGCGGAGCGAGGTGCTCAACTCCTCCGGTCTGTGGATCGTGATGTCCGCCTTGCCATTGGATCGCATGGATCGCATGAGCGACCGTCCCCCCACATTTCCCCCACGACGCGTCGTCCGCGCCCTTGCCTACTCGTTCCACGGTACGACGAGACACGAACAGTTCGGCAGGTCTCAAACGTCGCGAAACAGTACGGACGCTGTCAAGGATGCCTGTGGTCACGGAAAAGCACGGATCGCCCGACCGGGAACGATCAGGACACTCCGGCGGAGACAGTCACCGGCCGGTCCTGTCGGGCGCATGCCGCCAACACCCCTGTCACGGCTGCCGATCCGGCCGCCATGAAGGTCATCGCCGTTCCGGGGGAGGACAGTTGGGCCACCGTGCCCGCGAGGGCCGCGCCGACGCCCTGCATGGCGAGCAGGCCCGCGGAACGCAACCCGAGGGCGTGGCCCGCGAGTTCGTCGGGGGTGAGTTCCATCAGGCGTTCCTGGAGGACGAGGCTCGCGCCGTAGCCGACGGAGGCGACGCACACGGCGATCGCCGCCCACGGCATGCCCGGCCGCAGCGCGAAGAACAGGTACGGCGCGGCCAGCAGCAGGCGCAGCGGGATGTCGAGGCGGGTGCGCAGGGCGGCCGGCACGAAGCGGCCGAGGGTCAGGTCGCCGACGAACATGCCCAGCGCCGCGCTCGCGAACAGCGTGCCCGCGGCCCCGGAGTCGTAGGGGACGTAGAGGGATTCGCAGCCGACCACCAGGCCGTTGGGGACCCACAGGCCCAGGTAGGTGAGGCGGCGGGGCCGGGAGGACCACAGGAGGGCGTTCGTGCGCCAGGTCGCCGAGACCGAGGGGCGGCCGGTGGAGCGGGGCGGGCGGGCGGTCAGGCCGAGGCGGACGACGAGGCTCGTGGTGGCGTAGAGGGCCGCGGCGAGGAGCAGACACAGGCGCGGGGAGAGGAGGGCCAGCAGGGCGCCGCCCGTCGCGAAGCCGGTGACCTGCATCAGGCCGGTGGCCATGTTGAAGACCGAACGCCCCAGCAGGAAGCCGTTCTTGGGCAGGATCTCGTTCAGCAGGCCCCCGCTCACTCCCCCGGCCAGCGAGGCGATCAGGCCCTCCGCGAACACGACGCCGAAGGCCGCCCCGATCGGCAGGCCGGGCAGTGCCAGCAGTGCCGTACAGACCGCGAAGGCGGAGTTGACGCCGGCCAGGGTGGCGCGCGGGGGCAGCCGGTCGGAGCCGGAGAGGAAGAGGGTCGCGCCGAGCAGTTGGGCCAGTTGCGGTCCGAACATGCTCACCGCCGACAGCAGCGGCGAGTTCGTCGCCCGGTAGACCAGTGTGGCGAGCGCCAGCCCGCTGATCGTCTGGGCCGCGTTCTGGACGGCGTAGGAGAGGAAGAACGGCGTGTACTCGGGGGTGCGGAAGAGCTCGCGGTAGCTGCGCATGGGCGGAGTCTGCGGCGGTGCGCGCGGGGGTCGTACTCTTTCGCGCGGATGCGAAACAACCGGGGGTGCGGATGGGTTGGTGGCAGATCAACGCCGACACCCTCGCCCGGAGCCGGTTCGTGCTGTCGTCGTTCACCGAGACCTTCGCCGCGCTGAGACTGCTGCACACAGGGATGGCCGCGCACCGCGGCGAGCAGTTGTGGCTGCGGGACCATCTGCCGGGCTACCGGCGGCTGTTGGCGGCCGATCCGGTCACCGGACTGCTGGTGCGGGCGGGCCTCGGACGGGACTGGACCGCCGACTTCCTCTCCCCCACGCCCAGGGACCGGGAGCCGTTCGAGGCGGCCGTCGCACGGGTGCGGGCGGTACCTCCCGCCACCGCGCGGGCCGACCTCAGGGTCTCCCTCGCCGGACCGCTCCCCGCCGCCCTGGAACGCGACGACCTGCCCGAGCGGGCGGCTCGGCTCCTGGAGTACGTGTGGGAGGAGACCGTACGGCCGTCCTGGGAGCGGCGTCGGCGCGTCCTGGAGGCCGATGTGGTCGCGCGCACCGCACAGGTGAGCCGGGGCGGCTGGGCGGCCGTGCTGGACGCGCTGCGGCCCGGGCGGACGCGGTGGCTCGGGGAGAACCGGCTCCAGGTGAATCTGCACGAGTATCCGCCGCGCGAGATCTCCGGCGCGGAACTGGTCTTCGTGCCGGTGACGTCGAACGAGTCGAACGGCGGGTGGGTGTCGTGGGAGGAGCCCGACCGGTACGCCATCGTCTACCCGTGCGCGGGGGCGCTCGCCGACCGGGACGGGCGGCCGGCGCCCGCGGCCCTCGGCGCGCTGCTGGGGACGGCCAGGGCCGGGGTGCTGGTGCTGCTCTCCGCGCCGATGAGCACCAGCCAGCTGACCGCCGTGACCGGTCAGGGGCTCGGCTCGGTGGGCCGGCATCTGAGGGTGCTGCTGGACGCGGGGCTCGTGGAGCGGCGGCGGGCGGGGCGCTCGGTGCTGTATTCGCGGACGGCGGCCGGGGAGGTCGTGGTGAAAGCCGCCGGTGTGTAGGTCCGAAGGCGCGGGGCCCCCGGCGAGAACGACATTTACCGGAGTTAGCATCCGGTTATGACGACTACAGAGAACACGGGTCCCCTCGCCGTCGAGATCGGGTCGCTCAAGGGCGGCTCCGCGGACCTCTCGCAGTACGCGGGCAAGGCCGTCCTCGTGGTGAACGTGGCCTCCAAGTGCGGGCTGACCCCCCAGTACACGGGCCTCGAACGACTCCAGGAGCGGTACGCGGCACAGGGCTTCACCGTGCTGGGCGTGCCCTGCAACCAGTTCCTCGGGCAGGAGCCCGGCAGCGCCGAGGAAATCGCCGAGTTCTGCTCGGCGACCTACGGCGTGACCTTCCCGCTGACCGAGAAGGTCGAGGTCAACGGCGACGGCCGGCACGAGCTGTACGACCGGCTCGTCGGCTTCGCGGACGCGGAGGGCCACACCGGCGACATCCGCTGGAACTTCGAGAAGTTCCTCATCGGCCGCGACGGCGCGGTCGTCGCCCGCTTCTCCCCGCAGACCGAGCCGGAGTCGGCGGAGGTCGTGGCGGCGGTGGAGGGTTCCCTCGCCTGAGAGGGTGTTGACCTTGCCCCTGGGGCAGGGCTGAGCGTCCTTGTCGCCGGGCGGAAAGGAACCGCCCGGTGACGGAGGATGCAGGCGTGGACGACGAACTGCTGACCATCGGCGCGTTCGCGGCCCGGGCACGGCTTTCGGCCAAAGCGCTGCGGCTGTACGACCGCCTCGGGCTGCTGACCCCGGACCGGGTCGACGCGGCCAGCGGCTACCGCTACTACCGCGCCGGCCAGGTCGAGCGGGCCCGACTCGTGGCGCTGCTACGGCAGTTGGACATGCCGCTGGCCCGGATCGCCGAGCTGGTCGAGGCGGACGGGACGGACGCGGCCGAACTCCTCGCCGCGTACTGGACGGACGTCGAGACCCGGATCGCCGGGCAGCGCACGCTCGCCGAGTACCTCCGTGCACGCCTTTCGGGGAGGAGCTCCGAGATGTACGGAAAATTCGTGGTCGAGACGGTCGAGGTACCCGAGCAGGTGCTGATCACCGAGACCCGGCACACCCTCGCGGACGAGTTGCCGGCCTGGATCGGGGCCTCGCTCGGGCGTCTGGAGGCGGCGGCCGAGGAGTGCGGGGGCACGAGCGGTTCGCCGTTCGTCGTCTATCACTCCGAGGTGTCGACGGAGAGCGACGGGCCGGCCGAGTCCTGTGTACCGGTCGCGGACGAGGCGGCGGCGCGGGCGTGGGCCGCGCGGCAGGGCCGGACCCGGCAGACGACGGTGCGGGTGGAGCCGGCCCGGCGGCTGGCGTATACCCGCATCACCAAGGCGCAGGTGGCGCATCCGCAGATCATGGCCGCGTTCGAGGCGGTGGAGCAGTGGGTCGCCGCGAAGGGCCTGCGGTACGCCGGTCCGTGCCGCGAGGTGTACTTCGCGGACTGGACGGCCGCTGGGCCCGGGGACGCGGTGTGCGACGTGGCGTTCCCAGTGGAAGGCGATCCGTCCCAGTAGCCGTGGCACGGGCCAGTCGGTCGCTTGGGTGGTCATGGCCGAGCCCCCTCGGCCGGGACGGCGGACCAGTCGAGAGGGCTCTTTCGGTGTACTTATGAAATTGGAGTGGTCATCCGTCACGCGAGGCCGACAGCCCCCCTGCCGACCTCGGCCACGAAGGCGTTCCACGCGTCGACGGGAAACGCCAGCGTGGGGCCGTCGAGGGTCTTGGAGTCCCGTACGGCCAACGCCGCGAGAGCTGGGGACGTGACCTCGACACACGCACCGTTTCCGGCCGAGTACGAGGACTTGATCCAGTTGTCGTTGGCGCCTTGCTGAATTGCCATTTTTGCTCCGGTTACGCCAGTTGATGAGTCGCTGTCCCCGCGCGTCCCGTCCGGCCACGAACACTCCGGACGTACAACACGGTTTGCGCCAAAGCCTGTTGCTCGATGGCGCGATCGACGCTACTCGCCAACATCGGTAGGCGAAGCGGCCATTCACTCGACCGGGTGGCATATTCCCCTGGTGCTTCCATCCTGGCTGGTGGAAGGTGTAAGGTGCGGCACCTTCCACCGGACGGGCCTCTCAGCGGGCGTACTCCTTCGCGATGTCCGCGATGAACTGATGCGACTGGTCCACGTTCAGGGCCTGGGCGCGCAGATGCTCGTACATGACGCTGTACTTCTGCACGTCGGCCGCCTTCTCCAGGTACAGGTCGCTGGTGACACCCTCGATGTACACGACGCTGGAGTCCGCCGCGTCGGGGAACTCCAGGATGGCGTACTGACCGTTGAGACCGGGGTGTGCGCCCACCTCGTACGGCAGCACCTGCACGGTGACGTGCGGCAGTTGGGACATCTCGGCGAGATTCTCCAGCTGCTCGCGCATCACCTGGCGGCCCCCGACGACCCGGCGCAGGGCCGCCTCGTCCAGCACCGTCCACAGACGCAGCGGGGATTCCGCGGCGGAGACACGTTCCTGCCGGCGCAGCCGCACCTCGACACGCTTCTGGATGTCGCTCGGCGAGGTCTCGGGCAGCGCTCCCCGGATGAGCGCCTCGGCGTAGGGCCGGGTCTGCAACAGGCCCGGGATGATCTGGGGTTCGTAGGCCCGCAGTGACGCCGCGTCCGTCTCCAGGCCGATGTAGACGCTGTACGGGATGTCGCCGAAGGAGTGCCACCAGCCCTGCTGGCGCGAGTCCTTGGCCATCTGCATCAGCGAGTCGACGATCCGGACGTCCTCGACCTCGTAGACCCCGCACAGATCGCGGACGTCACGCTGGCTGATGCTGCGCCGGCCGTTCTCCAGCCGGCTGATCTTCGACTGCGACACCAGCAGCCGCTCGGCGACCTCTTCGGCCGTCATGCCCTTGAGCTCTCGGAGCCGACGCAACTCCTGGCCCAACCGGCGTCGCCTGACGGTGGGATTGACACTTGACGCCACGGGAACGTGCACCTCCGGCTGCATGCCTCTGCTTGCCACTGCTTGCTGCTACTTGCTGCTCACTGCTTGCCACTTTGCGTATCTGCTGTTGAGCAGACTGCCACCAAGGTGGTTTCTACCGCTGGGAAACGGTGGATATGCGGCAGGTACTGGCCAGGTTCCGGTTTCCCCCGGTGTCCGTAGATGCGGCCGAGCGGGGTGGAGTGACGTTACGTCTACTCCACCCCGCTCGGACCAGCGGCTCCCGAACCGGGTCTTGGGGACTGGCGGTGCGGCGGTACTGCGTGTGGTGCGGTCGTGCGGTGGTACCGGTCGTGCGTTGCTCTGCGGTGCCGGCGTGCGCCGTGGAACTGCGGCTCAGTGAGCCACGGCGCGCGCCATGGTGCCGCGGTGCGGCTGCATCGGAACACCACGAGCCGGTTCCGGTGGCCTTGATCCGGGCGCGGCCTGACGGCCGGCCGGGGCCGGGCTGCGGCGTGGCTGTGCCGCCACACCGTTCTGGACGTCCATCACGGCGTGCGCCACGAGTCCGCCCATGGGGTCGTGCCTGATCAGGTCCCGCAGCCGGGAGCGGGACGAACGTCCCTCGTTACCCGGATACAGGTGCTTGCCCAGACCCACCGCGTGCGCCAGTGCGGCGAGCGCGGCCGTCCGCGGGTCCGGCGGTACGCCGGTGCGGATCGCGGAATCGAGTCGCGCCCTGATCTCACGGCTGATCTCGTTGTCCGTCGCCTGATAGCGAGTCGTGGGCAACACCCCGCACATTTGTCCCGCCACGGCATGCACCATGCCGCACCGCTCCAGATGCGAGAGGTAGGTCTGGCGAAGTCCCAGTCGGGGTCCGCCAATCCAGTTCACTGCACGCACGGGAGCGCCACGCCTTCGCAGCAACTCCAACGCGCAGTCCAAAGTTGGATCTCCAGTCGGCCGTGGGACTACCACGGCGATACGATCCCCGTCTGGGGCTATCCGTCCGGCCAGCGCCAGCTCCACTAGCTGTGCTCCGGCCAGACCGAGGTCGAGCGACTGCGGCTGCGCAGTGGTACCCGTGGCCGGGTCCAATGCCAGCAGCAGAAGCTCCTCCGGAAGTGTTCTGCGGCTCCTGCCCATCCATGCCTCCCCGCGTGGATGAATGACAGGGTGACCCCTCTCACATTGGTCTGTCGAGAGCGCGTGACCGCTTCGTAGTGGAACCGGTAGGTATGTCGTTCTCGTCTACCGCAGGGGTCAAGCCCGCACACAGGACACTGGTACATCGTTCGGACAACGGTGTTTGATGCGTTGTCCGGGCCGCGGGTAGGAGATTTACCGGCTGTTTTCAGCTGTTTTTGTAGCTGTCTCGGCTATCTCGGTCGGTTCGGTTGACGCACGGTGGGCGTGCGGCTCATGGAGGAGGCATCGGTGGCGGGCGAGTCCCCCGACAGGTCGAAGCAGCGCGAGTCGTCGGCAGAACCGACGCCGGGGAGCGCGAGTCCGGTTCCCGAGGCGAGGTCCGAACGCGACCCGCGCATGGCGGTGGCCCGGGAGGCCACGTCGACGTCGTCCCAGCGCGGGGGTGTGGACACCGCGACGAAGGTCTTCTCGATCCGGGAACTGCGGGCGGGGGCGGCCGAGGACGACGAGGCCAACGAGTCTGATGATGCCGGTGAGGCCGACGGGTCCCGCGAAGCGGCGGGCGCCGGCGAAGCCGGTGACTCGGAGGGCCCCGAGCCTGCCGAGGGCACCGAAGTCTCCGAGGACGTCGAGGGCGCGGAAGCCTCCGGAGCCGACGATGCGCAGAACCCTTCCGCCAAGGGCACCCCGGCGGGCGATGCCCGGCTGCGGGCGGCTGTGGCGGCCTGGGTGGCGGGGTCGGACGACGAGCCCGAGGACTCGGAGGACTCGGAGGACTCGGACGGCCGGGAGCCTGCCGGGGCTGAGGCTGCCGACGACGCGGGCGAGGCTTCTACGGCCGAGGACGCGGCGAAGTCCGCCGAGAGCGCGGAGACCGTGGTCGTGGCGACCCGACCCGCGAAGGGGCGCTCCCAGGACGCGGAGGGCGCTACGGAGGCCGAGGAGGGCTCCGTGAGTGCCGTGGCGGCCGACGCGGCCGACGCCGGGCAGGGTGCCGGCTCCGAGGACGGTCCGCAGGACGCGGTTCCTGGGACCGCCGAAGCTGACGGGGCCGACGGGGCCGGAGCCGACGACGAGATCGCGGACGCCCGTCCGGAGGCCACCGGCACTCCCGAGGACGCGGCTCCCGACCCGGACGAGACGCCGGAGACCGACGGGGACGCGGACCAGGAACCACAGGACGCCGCCCCCTCCGCATCCGAGGACGAGCCGGAGGACACCACCCCCGACTCGTCCGCAGCCGAGCCGGAGGACACCGCACCGGACACGTCCGAGGACGAGCCGGAGGACACGGCACCTCGCACATCCGAGGACGAGCCGGAAGACGCGGCACCCCGTGCATCCGAGGACGAGCCGGAAGACGCGGCACCCGAGCCGCAAGACACTCCCCCGGCCTCCGAAGCACCCACCACTCCCGGGCCGGAGGCCGCCGACGGCGCTCGCGCCCCACAGGCTCCGCCCGCAGCCGACGATGCGACCCGCACAGGTGGTGCGGGTGGGAAGACCAGGGCGGACGACGGCGTAGCCGAGGGCGTCGATCAGCCCACCGCGATCTTCAAGGCCGTGCGGCCGCCCAAGCCCGCGGTGGACCAGCCGACGACCACTCTCAAGGCGCCCAAAGCCCCCGAGGCTCCCGAGGCCCCTGCCGAGCGCACCAGCAAGTTCGTCGCGCTGAAGCCCCTCGACGAGCCTCGGGCTCCCCGCGCGCCCCGCCCGGACGCGACCCGCCCCGTCGCCCAGGTCGGCCCCGAGCGCACCACCCAGCAGCCGCTTCCCCCGAAGCCCCCGCTGGACCTCCTCGCCGAGCTGACCAACACTCCGCCACCGCCGGAAACCCCGGTCCGCACGGCGATCCGCAGGGTCAAGATCTGGACCCCGCTGGTCGTCCTCCTGGCGATCGTGTTTGCAGTAGTGCAGGCTCTGAGGCCGCTGCCGACGCCCTCCCTCACGCTCACCGCCGACGACTCGTACACCTTCGCCGGCAGCAAGGCGAACCTCCCGTGGCCGAGCGAGGGCCAGGGGTGGATGGACGTCAACGGCATCGGCACGATGGGCAGCTTCGGCAAGCAGACGCCGGTCGCCATCGGCTCGGTCGCCAAGGCGATGACGGCGTACATCGTCCTCAAGGACCACCCGCTGAAGTCGGGTGCGGAGGGCGCGAAGATCACCGTGGACGCGACCGCCGAGAAGGAGGGCGGTTACGACAAGGACGGCGAGTCCACCCTCAACACCGTCAAGGCCGGCGACGTCCTCACCGAGAAGCAGGCGCTGTCGGCGATCATGATCCCGTCGGCGAACAACATCGCGCGGCTGCTGGCCCGCTGGGACGCGGGCTCCGAGGCGGCGTTCATCAAGAAGATGAACGACACCGCCAAGTCGCTGGGAATGACGAACACGACGTACACGGACGCCTCGGGCCTGAAGGAGACCACGGTCTCCACCGCCGAGGACCAGGTGAAGCTGGGCAACCAACTGGTCAAGATCCAGGCGCTGATGGACATCACCAAGCTGCCGAGCTGGGTCGACCCGTCCGGCAAGAAGTGGACCAACTACAACCGCCTGGTGCCGTACAACAACTCGCTGGGCATCAAGACCGGCACCACCACCGCGGCCGGCGGCAACCTGCTCTTCGCCGCCACCAAGGAGGTCGGCGGTGAGACGGCCGTCGTCGTCGGCGCGATCCTCGGCCAGCACACCGCGCCGATCATCGACACCGTCAACGCGGTCAGCAAGACGGCGATGCTCGCGGCGCAGGACGCGATGACCTCGGCGAAGATCCTCAAGAAGGGTGACGTCGTCGGGTACGTCGACGACCAGCTCGGCGGTCACACCCCGGTCGTCGTCACCAAGGACGTCGCCGCGGTCGGCTGGGCCGGCCTCAAGGTGAAGCTGTCCTTCGCCCCCGACGCCGTACCGCACACCGCGAAGGCCGGCACCAAGGTGGGCACGCTCACCGTGGGCGACGGTTCGGGCGGCGCGGTCAAGGTGCCGGTCGCCCTGCAGAAGGATCTCGCGGAACCGGCCCTGACCGCGAAGCTGAAGCGTCTCGGCTGACCCACGAGGCGTTGTACGTCACCGCACCCCGCCGACCGGCCACCCGCACGGGAGCCGACCGGCGGGGTGCGTGCTAGCGTCGCGAATCGGGGCACGTCGCCGGTCCGGTGGACGTGGCGTCGAACAGGCCGGGAACGGGACGGGACGCGGCCGGGAACAGAAGACGGGACACGGGGAGTGCCTTCAGGTGGCCACAGCGGAGCCGACACGCGCCGACGATGCCGATCCGGGCCCGGGAGCCGGCCCGCGAATACACCTGCCCGTGCACCACACGGACCACGACGCGACACGTAGCGGAAGCACCCGCCGGGCGGAGCTCGTCGACCGCCTCCGCGCCCCCTTCCTCCGTCACCCGGTGATCGGCTTCACGCTGCTCTCCGGGGTCCTGCACATCGCCTGGTTCTTCACGTTCGCGAACAGCGGCGGCGATCTCGCCGCACAGGACGCCTGGGCGGAGTTCGTCGGCCGGCACCCGGACTCGGCGTACAACCTCGCCTGGTACGGCGGCATGCACCCGGTGTCGTACAGCGTGGTGTCGCCGTATCTGATGTCGGTCCTCGGTGTGCGTACGACGATGATGATCGCCGGGACGATCTCGGCGGGCCTGCTCACCCTGATCCTGATCCGCAGCCGCTCGGTGAAGAACCCGCTGTGGGCCTCGCTCGCGGGTGTCTTCGCGCTGCTGTGCAACGCGGCGTCGGGCCGGGTGACGTACGGCCTGGGCATGGTGTTCGGGCTCGGCGCGGTGGCCGTCGTCTTCTGCTGGCCGTACCGCTGGCGCTACAAACGCTGGGCGAAGGCCCTGTGCGCGGCCCCCCTGGCCGCACTCGCGACGATGTCCTCGCCGGTGGCCGGGTTGTTCGTCGGGCTGGTCGCCGTGGCCCTCTTCCTCCAGAAGCGCCGCCCCGGCGCCTGGGCTCTCGGCCTCGCGCCCGCGGCAGTGGTAGCAGTGTCCGCTTGGCTGTTCCCGTTCTCCGGCACCCAGCCGATGCTGTTCGGCTCGATGATCCTGCCGCTGATCTCCGGGGTCCTCGTCTACTTCCTGGTGCCGCGCGAGTGGACGACCGTGCGGATCACGGCGGCCGTGTACAGCATCGGGGTCATCCTGGTCTGGCTGGTCAGCTCGCAGATCGGCTCGAACATAAGCCGGCTGGCGATGCTGTTCGCCGGTGTGGCCCTGATCTCCGCGCTGCCGTTCGCCGTGCCGCGCTCGCGCAAGTGGTACGCGATCGTGCTGTCCTTCGTCGGCTTCACCGGCTGGATCGGCTTCAAGTCGGTCGACGACGTCGTCAACACGGCCCCCGCCGCGTCCTGGTCGCACGAACTCGCGCCCCTGGTCAACGAACTCCAGGAGGTCGGCGCCGAGCGTGGCCGGGTCGAGGTCGTCCCGGCCCGCTCCCACATCGAGGCCTCCGCGCTCGCGCCGTACGTCAACCTGGCCCGCGGCTGGAACCGCCAGGCCGACATGGAGCGCAACCCCCTCTTCTACGACGACACGCTCAACTCGGCGAACTACCACGAGTGGTTGCAGCGCTGGGCCGTCCACTACGTGGTGCTGCCGAAGGACAAGCCGGACGGTGACGGCGGCGAGCGCGAACGGGACCTGGTGCAGCGCGGGATGCCGTATCTGAAGCAGGTCTGGGGCGACGCGAACTGGCAGCTGTTCCAGGTCACCGACCCGGCGCCGCTCGCCGAGCCGAACGCGGTCGTCGACCGGGCCGAGCAGGGCGAGCTGACCATCGAGGTCAAGAAGAAGGGCCGGATCCTCATCCGCATCCCGTACTCGCCGTGGCTGAGCGTCGTCGACGCGAAGGGCAAGAGCCTCAAGCCGCCGCAGGAGACCGAGGCGTCCAAGCACCGCGCCGAAGGCACGCCGAAGACGTTCGACAATCTCAACGGCTGCCTGATGGAGACCGCGGAGGACTCCAAGGGCGACAAGTGGACGGTGCTGCTGGCCCCGAAGGCGGGGACATATCGGTTGGCGGCGCCTTACCAGTTGCCCCGGGGTACGCCCTGCCCCGACGAGTTGAAGAAGTAGTCAGGAGTCAGCGGAGCCGGTCGACGTACTTGTCGGTGCCGGGGACGGTGGGAATGAAGGGCGCCACCAACTCAACCGTCCCCAGGCCCGATTCGGCCACGGCCGTGTCCAGTCCCGTGAAGTACTCCTCCCAGCAGTCCCGGGGATCGGCCTCCAGGAACCAGAGCAGCGTGAGCCGGGTGTCGACCCCCTCGACCTGTTTGACGTAGGTCATGCGGTCGCCCGGCAGCGGGGTGGGACGGAACACGGTCACCATCGCGGCCGGGGAGCCCGCGAGCCGCTTGGGCAGGTGCCGGGAGCGCAGCCACTCCAGCAACTCGGCGCGCTGCTCCGCCGATTCACTGTCGACGACCTCCAACACCAGCCCGGCATAAGGGTGGTCGAGGGCGTGGAAGTCCCTCGGTCCGGCCGCGCCGTCGCGGTACACGGTCGCCTCGTGGTCCTGGAACGCGGTGAAGACGTGCGTACGGTCCTGGTAGACCCGGCCGTCGCGGTTGAGCCGTTTGTTGATGCCGACGGTCCACTTCATGTGGTCGTCGTAGCGGCCCTCGGTGACCCAGTACGTGGAGAGGTAGCAGCCGGCGGTGACGGGCTGGGCGATCGCCGACTTCTCGGGGTGGCGCAGGAGTTGGAGGTCGCGGGTGGCGACCCAGCGGCGGCCGGCGTACATCCAGGGCATGGCCATCGCGCCGGCGTAGTAGTGGTCGTCCTCGTACCAGCGGTTGTAGGCGTACTCGTGGCCGGGATGCGGTTCGACCATGGTGATCAGCGCGTGGCCGGGCCGGACTCCGTACGGTCCTACGGCGGCCAGTTCGGCGTACACGTCGCTCCGGGTGTCCTCGCTCACGTCGCTCCCCTTCCGTCCTCCGCCGGTCGCCCATACTCTGACGCCCCGTCAGATAAACCGCCAGACCCCGGGAGGGATCGGATGTCGCTGCTCGCGGGCAAGACCGTCGTCGTCTCGGGGGTCGGGGCCGGACTCGGCCACCAGGTCGCCGCCGCCGTCGTACGGGACGGGGGAAATGCCGTTCTCGGCGCGCGGACGGAGGCGCATCTCGCCAAGTCGGCCGCCGAGATCGATCCGGACGGGTCGCACACGGCGTACCGGTCGACCGACATCACGGACGAGGGACAGTGCGAGGCGCTGGCGGAGATGGCGCGGGAGCGGTTCGGGCGGATCGACGCGGTGGTCCATGTGGCCGCGTGGGACAGCTACTTCGGCGGGATCGAGGACGCGGACTTCGCCACCTGGCAGTCGGTGATCGACGTGAACCTGCTCGGGACGCTGCGGATGACGCGGGCGTGCCTGCCCTCGCTGAAGGAGGCGGGCGGCGGCTCGGTCGTCTTCATCGGGACGCAGTCGGCGGTGGCCGCGCCCTCGCAGGTGCGGCAGGCGGCGTACGCGGCGTCGAAGGGGGCGCTGACGAGCGCGATGTACTCGCTGGCAAGGGAGTTGGGGCCGTACCGGATCCGGGTGAACACCGTGCTGCCGGGGTGGATGTGGGGGCCGCCGGTGGAGGCGTACGTGCAGTTCACCGCACACACGGAGAAGGTGCCGGAGGCGGAGGTCCTGAAGCGGCTGTCCGACCGGATGGCGCTGCCGGAGCTGGCGACGGACGGGGATGTGGCCGACGCGGCGGTGTTCCTGGCGTCGGAACGGGCGCGGGCGATCACGGGTCAGTCGTTGCTGGTCAACGCTGGGGAGCTGATGCGATGAGTTCTTGTATGTGAACACAGAACATCAATCCGAACGATTTTACTTCCCTTTGACCGTGCGCTTACTTGTCGTGCTCACGCGCGACCGCCCACGATGAGCCCCGGGCTGAACCGGCTCAATCGTGGGAGGGCGCATATGAACGGGCTCGACTGGGCCGTGCTCATCGGCTATTTCGGCGTGATGGTGGCCATCGGCGTGTGGTCGCACAAGCGTGTCGACAGCGTGAGCGACTTCTTCACCGCCGGCGGCAAGATGCCCTGGTGGCTGTCCGGCATCTCGCACCACATGTCGGGCTACAGCGCGGTCATGTTCACCGGCTACGCGGGCATCGCCTACACCTACGGCGTCACGTCCTTCATCACCTGGTCGTTCCCGATCGCGCTGGGCATCGCCATCGGCTCCAAACTGTTCGCGCCGCGCATCAACCGGCTGCGCTCCCGCCTCCGTGTGGCGTCCCCTCTCGAGTACTTGAAGAACCGCTACAACCTGCGCACCCAACAGGCGCTCGCCTGGTCCGGGATGCTGCTGAAGATCGTGGACGTGGCCGCGAAGTGGGCGGCGATCGCGACCCTGCTCTCCGTGTTCACGGGTGTGTCCCTGAACCAGGGCATCCTCATCACCGGCGCGATCACGGCGGTCTACTGCACGATCGGCGGCCTGTGGGCGGACGCGCTGACCGAACTCGGCCAGTTCGTCATTCAGTTGCTCGCCGGCATCTCCATGTTCGTCGCCGTCGTACTGAAGCTGAACGACAAGGGCATCGGATTCCTCGGCGCCTGGGACGAACCGGCGCTCCAGGGCCACGGCAAACCGCTCGTCGGCCCCTACGGCACGGTGTTCCTGCTCGCCTTCCTCTTCATCAAGCTCTTCGAGTACAACGGCGGCATGCTCAACCAGGCCCAGCGCTACATGGCCACCAAGAGCCCCCACGAGGCCGAGCGTTCGGCCCGGCTGTCGGCGGCGCTGTGGCTGATCTGGCCGACGGTCCTCTTCTTCCCCATGTGGATGTCCCCGCTCCTGGTCCACGCACAGAAGCCGGACGGCTCCGACTCCTACGGCCTGATGACCGAACAGCTGCTGCCGCACGGGCTGTTGGGCCTGGTCGTCGTCGGCTTCTTCTCCCACACGATGGCCATGTGCTCGTCCGACGCGAACGCGATCGCGGCCGTCTTCACGAGGGACGTGGCACCGGTCGTATCGGCCAAGGCCCGTGCGTGGAACGACCGTTCGGGCCTGATCGCGGCCCGCGTGACCACGGTCGTCTTCCTGGGCCTGTCGATGGCGGTGGCGACGCAGGTCAACTCGCCCACGTTCAAGGACATCATCACCGTCGTCATCAAATGGGTCGCGGGTCTCATGGGCCCGATCGCGATCCCGATGATGCTCGGTCTGCTCCGCCCCTTCCGCAAGTCCGGCCCCACGGCGGCCCTGACGAGCTGGGCGGCGGGCCTGTTCGCCTTCTGGCTGGTCAACTACCCCATCAACTGGGAGGTCGACGGCGGCGTCCCGCTCCAGTACCAGGTGTCGATACCCCTCGCGGTCTCCCTGGTCCTCTACATCCTCATCGGCTACCTGAAGCCCGAGGACACCCCGGAGCGGGACGCCCTGATCGAACGGATCAACGGCGGCGGGGACGACGACGGGGACGCGGTCGCGGTGGCCGTACCGGCACGGGCGGGAGCGGGGGACGACGTGGTGGGCAGCAGCCAGCCGTGACGACCACCGGCTAAACCCCTCTCGGATACCGGGCGATCCAGCCCGGAGAGGCCCCGGCGGGCCCGTGCAACGCGGGCCCCTGGGTCATCTCCACGGCGAAGTCGTCCGCGAGCACGAGCAGTGTGGGACGGCCCTCCAGCTCGGCCAGCCAGGCCGGCGGCAGGGCCGTCTCGCCGTACAACGCACCGAGCAGCCCACCGGTGAGCGCACCGGCAACCCCGGACGGCCCACCGTGGTTCACGGCAAGGCACAACGCGTGCCGTACGTCCTCCCCGACGAGCGCGCAGTACACAGCCCCCGAGAGCACCCCCTCCGCGCTCCCCTCCCCCACGAGCTCCTCGACCCGCCCCGAGGTCGGCATCCCCTGCCGCACGGCACCGAGGGCTCGCTGCAGCCCGTCGGAGACGGCCTGATGCCCGGGCCGGGCGGCCAGCAGCGCAAGCGCCCGCTGCACAGCCGCGTCGAGACTCTCCCCGCGCGCGAGCCCATGCACAACGACGGCGTACGCACCTGCCGCCAGATACCCCACCGGATGCCCATGGGTCTGCGCCGCGCACTCCACCGCAAGCTGCATCACGAGCTGCGGCTCCCACCCGACGAGCAACCCGAAGGGCGCGGAACGGGCAGCCGCCTCGCCCCCCACCTCACCGGGATTCTTGGGCGCGTCGAGAGTTCCCATCCGCTCGTCCCCAAACCCCAGCAAACAGGCCCGAGTCGGATCCCGCCGAGCGTAGAGCCACTCCTCGCGCGCGAGCCACCCGTCGTCCTTACGACGTTCATCGGGCCCCCAGTCGTGCTGGGTGGCGGCCCACCGCAGATACGCCCGGTGCAGATCGGTGGGCGGATGCCAGGCCCCGGTGTCACGCCTCACCTGCGCCCGGATGAGCCCGTCGACGGTGAACAGGCTGAGCTGCGTGAGATGAGTGACGGCCCCGCGCCGCCCGTACCCGAACGCGAGATCCACGAGGCCCTCCGCGCCGTAGGCCTCCCGGATCTCGTCCATCGCCAACAGGTCGACGGGCGACCCGAGCGCGTCCCCCACGGCGGCCCCCAGCAACGTCCCCCGCACCCGGCTCCGAAAGTCCTGCTGCTCCCCCCGCCCCCAGACGGCCCCGGCTGCGGTTGCGGTTGCGGTTGCGGCACTCACCAAGACCTCCTCAGGCGCCGTCCATACGTACGAGTCAGCTCAGCACTGTAATCGAACGGGGACGGTGAGTTGAGGGGGTGGATCGGCATGTGCGGCATTGCCGGAATCGCGCAGGACGGTCGCCGTCAGCCGTACCAGGTGACATTGCAGACGTAGACACACGCGTGACGGGGTACAGGCAGGAAGCTGATGAAGCCGCGCCCGCCGAGGATGTCGAATTCGCGCAACCCACCCTCGCGGTCGAGAGGCCTGCCGACCTTCACGGAGTCGTGTCCCAGCGCCGCCAGTTCGGTGGCCAGGCGCTCCACCTCCGCCACCACACCAGTTGGCAGACCATCGGTGACGTACTCGGCACTCGGGTTGTAATCCCAGGCCCAGTCCGTCACAGTCCCGCCTCCGCCTCGGCCGTCTCCCGGATCGCGCGGATCTCGGTGATGGCCTCAGTCGGGTCCTGCTCCCCCGTGTCCACGACGCGTTCAAGTGCACGGAGGCGGGCGGCTCGTTCCGGGTGGCGCTCGACAGCCACGAAGACGGCCCAGGAGTGCACGAAGGCTCGAAGCGGCGCGAGGCTCTGCGTCTGCTGCGCGTTCGTCGTCGCTTCGAAGAGGTGCTGTGTGAGGGCCGGGATCCGGCTCGGCGCGATCCGCGCGACGGCAGCCCGCAACGCGTCCGGGGTCAGCTCGGGCATGGGGATCAGCGGTCCGTACGGGCCGTCGGTCTGGGCACTCACGGTGACCTCCGGTGCGGATGGGGCGGTCTTCGTACCGTACCGGCGAATACGGCGGTGGGGTGCTCGGGCAGCACTCGTCATCGGGTTCACTTCCGGGTCTCTGGATTTGGGGGCTGTGCTACGCCGCCGTGGCATACGGACGGCAGTCCCGACAGCGCCCCGGCCCCGAGGCCCGGAAAGCCCGGTCGCAGCCGTCGCAGTTCTGGAGCGGGTCGGGGCGGGCGGCGACCGCATCCGGCTGTGACTCGAAAGGTGGCGGCAGAAGCTCGGTGAGGCGATGGGCCAGGAAGCCTGCCGGGTGGTGTACGCCTTCCCGTGGCAGCCCTGCCGCGAGCGTTCGTCGTACCTACCTCGTCGGGGGCCACCCCGCGCTCCAACCAGACAGCCACGGCCGGGGCCAGCCGGTGGACGTCCCGCTCGGCGAGATGAAGGCGGGGGTCGCGGGTGCGAAGGCCGGCCAGTACGTCACGGGCAGCCGAGAGATCGTGTGTATCCGGGGCGGGAACCGGAAGCGGGGCGGACTGCGTCAACTGCCCCGGTTGCTCGGGCTCCTTGGGGTCCGGGGCCGGTTCGCGGCGGGGAGCGGGAGCTGTGCGAGTCCTGCGGAGGTGGGGCGGCTTGTTGTACGAGGTTGTCCGCGTCACGATCTGCCCCGACGGAAGGCGCTCCTTGGTGCGGGTCAGATAGCCGTGCTGCTCCAACTCGCGCGGCGCCGAGGCGATCCGCGTCTCTCCCTCGGGGAACTTCGCCGCCAGGACCTTGATACCGACGAGGCTTCCGGACGGCAGCGACTGGATGTGGGTGGCCAGGCCGATGGCCGTCAGCGACAGCTCGGGGTGCTGGGCCAGATAGTTTCCTACGACCGTGAATTCTTGGTTGTATCGAAGTAGGCGACCTCCACGCAATCGCCCCCCGAGTTGGAGTAGCTGCTCTTGCGCCAGTGAACTGCGCGCGGATCCCCCTCAGCCACGCCCACCTCCCCGTGCGCGCGGGCCGGCGGTGCCGAGACATCCGTCGCGCGTCCATCCACTGTAGTCGGGCACGAAGTAGCCGTGGAGGGGCGCGGGGATGATTGGCCAAAGCCGGTCGTGCTGCTTGTCCACCTTCCGGGGAACCGCACGACTACTTGACCACGATCACCTTCGTGCTCGTCGTCCCGAACGTCCACAGTGCCGCGCCGTCCGCCTTCCCCATCCGCACACCCCCCGTCTCCTTCCCCGCGGCCGGTGGCGGGGACGAGCCGTCGACGGCGTTGGAGAAGGCGATGTTGAGGCCGGACTTGGTGGCGAAGTAGACGATGTTCTCGATCTGGACGCCGTCGGAGCCGGTCGTGGCGTCCTTGCGGACCGACACCGTGTAGGTGCCAGGGTCGGGGCTCACCGTGCCGGGCCAGACCGGGAACGTACGGCCGGCCTTGTCGCTCGCGTCGACCAGCCAGACCCGTTTCTGGCCGACGGAGTAGACGATGCGCCGCCCGGTGCCGGAGGAGGCGGGTACCGCGGCGGCCGTGACGCGCGGCTCGGGAGACTTGGACGCGTGCGCGGACGCCGAGGCGCTGGGGCGGGCGGCGGACGCCTTCGGGTGCGGCCCCTTGTCGGCCTGCACGGCCAGGACCGTGACCGCGGCGATCGCTCCCACCGTCAGACCGGTCACCCAGACCTTCGAGGCAGGCACGGGCACGCATCTCCTCAGCTACTCACAGCCCCCACATCCCGATCGAACAGGGGTCGGATCATCGTACCGGCCCCTGTCCGGCCCCCCAGACCCTCAGTCCAGCACCGGCAGCAGCTCCGGCAGGTGCCCGTCCGAGACGGACGCGGCCCGCTGCCGCTCCTCCGGCACCTCCCCGTACAGCGTGGTGCGCGGTCGCGCCGGCCGGCCCGCCAGTTCCGCTACGGCGACCAGGTCACGCACCGACTTGTAGGAGCCGTACGACGAACCCGCCATCCGCGAGATCGTCTCCTCCATCAGCGTGCCGCCGAGGTCGTTCGCGCCGGAGCGCAGCATCTCCGCCGCGCCCTCCGAACCCAGCTTCACCCAGCTCGTCTGGATGTTGGGGATCCAGGGATGGAGCAGCAGTCTCGCCATCGCCACCACCGCCCTGTTGTCGCGCATCGTCGGACCCGGGCGCGCGATGCCCGCCAGGTACACCGGCGCGTTGGTGTGGATGAACGGAAGTGTCACGAACTCCGTGAAGCCGCCCGTGCGTTGCTGGATTCCGGCCAGGGTCCGCAGGTGGCCCAGCCAGTGCCTCGGCTGGTCCACATGGCCGTACATCATCGTCGAGCTCGACCGGATGCCCAACTCGTGTGCCGTCGTGACGACTTCGATCCAGGTCGCCGTCGGCAGCTTGCCCTTGGTGAGGACCCAGCGGACCTCGTCGTCGAGGATCTCCGCCGCCGTGCCGGGGATGGTGTCGAGGCCCGCCTCCTTCGCCGCCGTCAGCCACTCACGGATGGAGAGACCGGTGCGCGTCGCGCCGTTGACGACCTCCATGGGGGAGAAGGCGTGGACGTGCATGCCGGGGACGCGTTCCTTGACCGCCTTCGCGATGTCGAAGTAGGCCGTGCCGGGCAGGTCGGGGTGGATACCGCCCTGCATGCAGACCTCGACTGCCCCGACCTCCCAGGCCTGTTGGGCCCGGTCCGCCACCTGGTCGAGCGAGAGCGTGTACGCGTCCGCGTCCGTGCGGCGTTGCGCGAAGGCGCAGAAGCGGCAGCCCGTGTAGCAGACGTTCGTGAAGTTGATGTTCCGCGTGACGATGTACGTCACCTCGTCACCGACCACCGACTTCCGCACGTCGTCCGCGATCCGCGTCAGCGCGTCCAGTGCCGGGCCGTCCGCGTGCAGCAGGGCGAGCGCTTCCGCGTCGGTGAGCCGGGTGGGGTCGTCGGCCGCCGTCGCCAGTGCCTGCCGTACGTCCGTGTCGATGCGCTCGGGCACCATGCCGGGCGCCGCCGCCTCACGCAGGGCGGCCCAGTCGCCGTAGACCTCGTCGAAGTCGTCACGGCGGTCGGACGTACGGCCCTCCGTGTCGATCGTGGTGTGGAGATCCGTACGGCCGGACGCCACGAACGCCTCCTCCGGCTCCTGCCAGGCGTGGCCCTCCACCACCGCGTCCTCGCGCGCCAGGCCCGTCTCCGGGTCGGCCAGGGCCCGTACGTGCGGCAGCAGGCGTGGGTCCAGCCAGGGTTCGCCGCGGCCCACGAACTCCGGGTAGACGCACAGGCGTTCGCGGAGTTCGAAGCCCGCCTTGGCGGACTGCTCGCGCAGCAACTCGATCTGGGGCCAGGGGCGTTCGGGGTTCACATGGTCGATGGTGAGGGGGGACACCCCGCCCCAGTCGTCGATGCCCGCGCCGATCAGGCGCTTGTACTCCGAGTCGACGAGGTTCGGGGGAGCCTGAAGGCAGGCGGACGGGCCCATGATGTGGCGGGCCACCGCGACCGTCGCCACCAGCTCGTCCAACTCCGCGTCCGGCATGCCCCGCATCGCCGTGTCCGGCTTGGCGCGGAAGTTCTGGATGATGAGTTCCTGGATGCCGTGGTAGGACCGGGAGATCTTCCGCAGCGCGAAGAGGGAGTCCGCACGCTCCTCGTACGTCTCGCCGATACCGATCAGGATGCCGGAGGTGAAGGGGACGGACGAGCGGCCCGCGTCCTCCAACACCCGCAGGCGCACGGCGGGCTCCTTGTCCGGGGAGCCGTAGTGCGGGGCGCCGGGCTCAGACCAGAGACGGGTCGCGGTCGTCTCCAGCATCATGCCCATGCTCGGGGCGACCGGCTTCAGGCGCTGGAAGTCCGTCCAGGTCATCACGCCGGGGTTGAGGTGGGGCAGCAGGCCCGTCTCCTCCAGGATGCGGACGGAGATGGCGCGGACGTAGGCGATCGTGTCGTCGTAGCCGTGCGCGTCGAGCCACTCGCGCGCCTCCGGCCAGCGGTCCTCGGGCTTGTCGCCGAGGGTGATGAGGGCTTCCTTGCAGCCGAGGGCCGCACCCTTGCGGGCGATGTCGAGAACCTCGTCCGGGGACATGAACATGCCGTGGCCGGCTCGGCGGAGCTTGCCGGGGACGGTGACGAAGGTGCAGTAGTGGCACTTGTCGCGGCACAGGCGGGTGAGGGGGATGAAGACGCTCTTCGAGTACGTGATCACACCGGGGCGGCCGGCGGCCTCCAGGCCCGCGTCACGCACCCGGGCGGCGGACGCGGTGAGGTCGTCCAGGGCCTCGCCGCGGGCCTGGAGCAGCACCGCCGCTTCCGTCACGTCGAGGGCGACGCCGTCACGGGCGCGTTTGAGGGCGCGACGCATGGAGTTCTCGGTCGGGCCGGTTCCGGAGCTCGCGGGTGTCGTCATCCTTCGAGCATACGATCGGTCTGATCAGGCCAAAGAGGGGCGCCCGATTCATTCCGGCCGGGCAGGTCGTTACACGGTGTCACTGGCAGTGGGAGCACTCCGCACTCCCCCGTGCCGGCTCCGGTTTCCCGTCACCCGCCGATTCCCTTTCCTTGTCCCGGAGTTCACAGCCGACTATCAGAGTCGTACAGGTCACCTCTGCACCATCCCCGTCACTCACGACACCCCGGGAGCAGCAGCATGTGCGACGACGATCACGGAAACGGCATCGGCCGGCGCGCGCTGTTCGTGACGGGCGCAGCCGCCGCGCTTACGTTGGGAAGCGTGAGCTTCGCGAGCGGCGCCGAGGCCGCGGCAGACGGCGACCAGGAGAGCCGGACGGTTCGGGGCACCCTCCCGACCGGCTCGCCCGACTACGTGTACGTCCCCGTCGAGGTCCCGGCGGGGGTCAGCGAGCTCAGGGTGGCGTACACCTACGACAGACCGTCCGTCCCGGCCGGCACCCAGGGCAACGCCCTCGACATCGGCGTCTTCGACCAGCACGGCACGGACCTCGGCGGCCGGGGCTTCCGCGGCTGGTCGGGCGGGGCGCGCACGGAGTTCTTCGTCCGCGCCGACGACGCGACGCCCGGCTACGTCCCCGGCCCGGTGCACGCCGGCACCTGGCACGTCGCGCTGGGCCCGTACACGGTGTCCCCGCAGGGGCTGTCGTACGAGCTCACGATCACGCTGACGTACGGCGAACCGGGCGTCGCCCCGGAGCCGGTGTACCCGCCGGAGCGGGCGAAGGGGCGGGGCCGGGACTGGTACCGGGGCGACTGCCACCTCCACTCCTGGTACTCGGACGGGCGCCGCACACCCGCCGAGATCGCGGCGCTGGCGCGGGCGGCGGGCCTGGACTTCATCAACACGTCGGAGCACAACACCCACTCCTCGCACCCCCATTGGGCCTCGGAGGCGGGTGACGACCTGCTGATCCTGCTCGGCGAGGAGGTCACGACCCGCAACGGTCACGTCGTCGCCCTCGGCACCGAGCCCGGCACCTTCGTCGACTGGCGGTACCGGGCGCGCGACAACCGCTTCGGCCGGTTCGCCCGCGAGATCCGCCGCTCCGGCGGCCTGGTCGTACCCGCGCATCCGCATGCCACCTGCATCGGCTGTGCCTGGAAGTTCGGCTTCGGGGAGGCGGACGCGGTCGAGGTGTGGAACGGCCCCTACACGCCCGACGACGAGGTGGCCCTGGCCTCCTGGGACGCGACCCTCGTGGCCTCCGTCCGGGAGAACCGGGAGTGGCTCCCGGCGATGGGCAACAGCGACGCCCACCGCGAACCGGACGCGGTCGGTCTGCCCCAGACCGTCGTCCTGGCCGACGACTTGACGAGGGCGGCGATCCAGGACGGTATTCGGGCAGGGCGTTCCTATGTCGCCGAGTCGAAGAACGTCTCCCTGGCCTTCACGGCGACGGGGACAAAGGGCGAACACGCCGGTATCGGCGAGCGGTTGAAGGTGGCCGCCGAAACCCCGGTCACGGTACGGCTGGAGGTCACGGGCGCCCCGCGCTGCACCGTCCGCCTCGTGACCGACCAGGGCGTGCTGTTCACCAGCGATCCACTGCCGGTCGCGGGCGCGGGCACCGTGGAATGGCGGACGACTCCGGCCTACGCGGCTTACGTACGGGCCGAGTTGAGGCACGAGACGGCGGCGGGGGTGGTGCCGGGGGCACTGGCGGCGTTCACGAATCCGATCTTCCTGGGTGACGCCGGACGGTGAGCCAGGGGCTCAGCGAGCGGGCGGCCCCTGGTCCGGCGGTCGGCTCAGGAGCCGCCCGGACGACGCGAAGCCCAGCCGCTCGTACACCGGCACCGCCCTGCGACCGGAGTGGACCGTCACGCGAAGGGACCCGAGGTGTGCCGCATGCTCCGCAGCGGCCTCCACGAGCGCCGAGCCGATCCCCGTGCCTCGGTGCTCGGGCATGACGAAGACGCTCTGGATGTCCGCGGACAGCCGACTCGTCGCTCCGGGGCTCGGCACACGGGGGACGGGCGCGACCCAGGCCATGCCGACGATCTCGGGGCCGAGGAGCCGGGCGGCGAACGCGAGATGCTGGTCCCGGTGGGCGGACCACCACTGCGCGAGTTCGGCCGCGAACGCGTCCAGGGACGGCTGTGCCGGCTCCTCACCACGGGTGTCCAGCCACAGCAGCCGGGCCAAGCCGGCGGTGTCGTCGTCCGCGTGCGCCTGGCCGATCCTCACGAGGTGAACCCGTCGCTCAGGTCGACGACAACGGCCGCGTGATCCGTCGGCCACACCCCGTCGACCGGCCCGTCCCCCGCCCGCCGTACGCCCCGCACATGCCCGAGCCCGCCCTTCCCCGTCGGCACCACGAAGACGTAGTCGATGCGGACACTGGGCCCGAACGTGCCCGCCACATAGGGATTCGCGAGGTCCCAGGTGGCGGAGGGAGCACCCGGCTCCGCGAAGTCCCAGGCGTCGACGAGGACTTGGCCGGGCACGGGCGGTGCCGTCTTGTAGCCGCCGAAGAGGCGGACCTCGTCGGAGTCCGGCCAGGCGTTGAAGTCGCCGGTGACGACGGGCGGGAACGGGCCGTCGCCGGTGTGTGCGGCGACGAACTCGGCGAGTGCGGTGACCTGTTGGCACCGTACGGCCGAGGCGTCGGTGGCGGAGGAGAGGTGGACGGTGAAGAAGGGCACGCGGTGGTGGGGCGCGTCGAGCGCCGCGTACAGCGCGAGCCGGCCGCCGTCCCCGTCGCCCGGCGGCAGCGGCAGTACGGCCCGCTCGGCGACGGGCCAGCGGCTGAGGATCGCGTTGCCGATGCCGACGGTGGGGTCGCCGAGGCGCCGCTGCCAGAACCCGGGGTCGTGAGAGGCTCCCCACGTCCAGTGCATACCGAGCTCACCGGCGAGCCACGCGGCGAGATTCGTACCCTCGGCGTCCCACACCTCCTGCAACCCGACGACATCGGGCCGCAGTTCACGCAACACGGCGAGAATCGCCTGCTGCCGGGCCTCCCAGGGGCCGTACCGCCACCACAGGTTCCATGTCACGACGCGCACGGGATCATTGAAGTCCACGGACGCAGCCAGCCGACAGGAGATCCGGAAACCGATGCCGAGCACACCCGAGTCCAAGTACCGCAGCATCCGCCGAATCCAGCGGGTGCTGAACCCGGTCACCCGCCGCCTACCCACCCAGACCGTCCTGGAGACCACCGGCCGCGTCTCCGGGCAGCCGCGCCGCACCCCGCTCGGCGGACGCCGTGTCGGCGACACCTTCTGGCTGGTCTCGGAGTTCGGCGAACTCTCCCACTACGTCCGCAACATCAAGGCGAACCCGGAGGTCCGGGTCCGCATCATGGGCCGCTGGCACACCGGTACGGCACACCTGCTCGCGGACGACGATCCCCGCGCCCGCCTGCGCACCCTGCCCCGCTTCAACAGCGCGGCGGTGAAGGCGATGGGGTCGAACCTGCTGACGGTGCGGGTGGATCTGCGGGACTGAACCTCCAGGGCCGTTTCCTCACCCCGGCCAGACGATCGCCTGCACCTCGCTGTACGCGTGCAGCGCGTACGAGCCGACGTCCCGGCCGACGCCGCTCTTCTTGAAGCCTCCGAACGGAGCCTCCATGTTGCGGCCGACCGTGTTGACTCCGACCCCGCCGGCCCGCAGCAGCCGTGCCACGCGGAAGGCCCGTGCCACGTCGCCGGACCAGACGTAGTCGATGAGGCCGTAGTCGCTGTCGTTGGCGAGGGCGATCCCTTCCTCCTCCTCGTCGAAGGGGGTCACCACGACGACCGGACCGAAGATCTCCTCGCGCACGACGCGCATCTCGGCGGTGCAGTCGGCCAGGACGGTGGGGGCGACATGGAACCCCGGCCCGTCGGACGGGCGTTCGCCGCCCGCGACGACCACCGCGCCTTCCTTGCGGCCCAGTTCGACGTACGACTCCACGCGCTCCCGGTGCGCCGCCGAGATCACCGGCCCGACCACCGTGTCCGGCGAGCGCGGGTCACCGACCTTCAACCGACCCGCGTAGGCGGCCAGTTGCTCAACAACCCGGTCGTACACGCCCCGTTGGGCCAGCACCCGCGTCGGCGCCGTGCAGATCTGCCCGCTGTAGAAGGAGAAGGTCGTGCCGATCCCGGAGACGGCGGAGGCGAGGTCCGCGTCGTCGAAGACGACCGCCGCGCCCTTGCCCCCCAGCTCCATCAACTGCCGCTTCATGCCCCGCCCGCACACCTCGGCGATCCGCTGTCCGACCGCCGTGGACCCGGTGAAGCTGACCATGTCGACGTCCGGCGACTCCACGGCCGCCTCCCCGACCTCCACGGCACGCCCGTTGACGACGTTCACGACCCCGCGCGGCACCCCGGCCGCCTCCAGCGCCTCCGCCATCCGGTAGACGGACAGCGGGTCCTGCGGGGCGGGTTTCACGACGACCGTGTTGCCCATGGCGAGGGCGGGGGCGATCTTCCCGGCGGGGTTCGCCCACGGGTTGTTGTACGAGGTGATGCACGTGACGACACCGACCGGCTGCCGTACGGCAAGCGCCCCCATGACGGCCGCCCGCCCGAACGGTCCGGCCTCGTTGACCTGCGGCGGGATCGCCCACTCGGCCGGCTCCACGGTCGCGTACCGCCGGAACCGGGCCGCGGCCACCCCTACCTGCATGCCCCGCGCGGTCCCGGTCGTGGCGCCGGTCTCCGCCTGGCCGAGTTCGGCGTACGGCACCAGCTTGCCGCGGATGATGTCCGCCGCCCGACCGAGGATCGCCGCGCGTTCCTCGGGCGGTGTGCGCGACCACGGCCCGAAGGCGTCCCGGGCGGCAACAGCCGCGGCGAACACCTGCTCCCGCGAGGCCTCCGGCGCCCACCCCACGGTCTCCTCGGTCGCGGGATCGACCACGGCGTAGTGCCCGCCGTCCGGCTCGACCCACTCCCCGCCGACGAACAACCGCTGCCCGTCCGACACTTGGGAACTCACCTGGTGCTCACCGTCCTGGTGTCCCGCCCCGACCGCAGCACCCGCCCCGGCACGGACCCGCTCACCACGTCGTCCCGGATGGCTTCGACTCCGTTGACCCACACGGCCCGTATCCCGATCGCCTTGGAGTCCAGGCGCGGGCTGTCACCCGGCAGGTCGTGCACCAGGGTGGCCTTGCCGGCGTCGATCCGCTCCGGGTCGAAGAGCACCAGGTCCGCATGCCAGCCCTCCCGCACCTGCCCGCGCTCCCGCAGCCCGAACAGCCGCGCCGGATCGTCGGTCAGCATCTTCACCGCCTGCTCCAGCCCGACCAGCTTCCGCCCTCGCAGACAGTCCCCGATGAACCGGGTCGTGTACGGCGCCCCGCACATCCGGTCCAGATGCGCCCCCGCGTCGGAACCGCCGAGCAGCACGTCCTCGTGCTGCCAGGTCTCGGCACGCAGGGCCCAGGAGGCCGGGTCGTTGTCGGAGGGCATCGGCCACAACACGGTCCGCAGCCCGTCGGCCGCACAGATCTCGACCAGGCACTCGAAGGGCTCCTGACCGCGCTCGGCGGCGATGTCCTTGACCACCCGCCCGGTCAGCCCCTCGTTGGCCTCGCTGTACGTGTCCCCGATCACATACCGCCCGAAGTTCGCGAGCCGCCGGAAGACCCCGGCCTCCTTGCTGTTCGCCCGCAGCAGCATCTGCGCACGTACGCCGGGTTCGCGCAGCGTGGCGATCCGCTCCGGCACGGGCAGGCTCAGGATCGGCCCCCACCCGGGTATCAGGTTCAGCGCACAGAAGGTGCCGAGGGACATGTTCATCGGCGTGAGGATCGGCATGGTGAGCGCGACGACCCGGCCGCCGGCCTTCCGCGCCCGCTCGCTCGCGAACAGCTGCCGGGGCACGCGCTCGGGGACGGCGGCATCGATGGTCAGCACATTCCAGTTCAACGGCCGCCCCGCCACCGCGCTCATCTCGACGAACAGATCGATCTCCGCGTCACTGAACTGATCCAGACACCCGGCGACGATCGCCTCGATCTGCGTCCCCTCGTGCTCCCCGACGGCCCGTGAGAGGGCCAGCAGCTCCTCCGGCCGGGCGTGCCGCGAGGCGACGGGCTGTCCGTCGCCGTCCGAGTGGGTGGAGGACTGGGTGGTGGAGAAACCCCAGGCGCCCGCGTCCATGGCATCGTGCAACAGCCTTACGATCTCGGCGAGTTGCTCCTCGCTGGGCTGCCCGCCGACCGCATCCGGCCCCATCACGTACCGGCGCAGGGCACAGTGCCCGACCATGAACCCGGCGTTGACGGCGATCCGCCCTTCGAGCGCGTCCAGATACTCGCCGAAACCACGCCAGCTCCAGGGCGCCCCCTCCTCCAGCGCGACCAGCGACATCCCCTCGACCTTGGACATCATGCGGCGCGTGTAGTCGGCGTCCCCCGGTTTCAGGGGCGCGAGCGTGAACCCACAGTTCCCGGCGGCGACGGTCGTCACGCCGTGGTTGAGGGAGGGCGTCGCATACGGGTCCCAGAACAGCTGGGCGTCGTAGTGGGTGTGGGGGTCGACGAATCCGGGCGCGAGCACGAGATCGTGCGCGTCTTCACTGGTGCGGGACTCCTCGGTGATCGTCCCGATCGCGGCGATCCGCCCGTCCCGCATGCCGACATCGGCGGTGTACGCGGGCGCGCCCGTCCCGTCCACGACGGTCGCACCCTTGATGACGTGATCAAACACAGGGTGACTCCTTGAGATACGTGACGCATACCTACCTAGGGGCGCGGGGCTGTATCGATTTGCGGCTGTCGCCGCGTGAGCGCGACCAGCCCCCACACACCCGCAGCCGCCGTACAACCTCAGGCGGTCTCCCGGAACCGCGTAGTCCGATGAACAGGATCCGTGTCGATCTTCGGAATCACGTGCTCCCCGATCAACCGAATCGTCTGCAGCGTCTCCTCCTTCGGCACCCCCACCGGCAACCCGAAGCTCAGCTGATCCGCCCCGGCCTGTTCCCACCGCTTGCACTGCGTGAGCACCTCGTCCGGATCCCCGCAGATCAACAGCTCTTCCTCCACGAGGAGTTCGACGAACTCGGGCGTGTACTCGGGCAGCGTCTCCGGCCACACGGGGAACCCCTCGGGCCGCGGGAACGTGTCGTGGTACCGGAACACCAGCGAGGGCAGATAGTGCAGCCCCCCGCTCGTGGCGATCCGGATCGCCTCGTCGTGCGTGGGAGCACAGATCGCCGTCGTCGTCACCATCACGTTGTCGTTGACGAACGCCCCCACCGGCTCGGCGTTCACGATCGCCGTCTTGTACTGCTCCAGCACCCACTCCATGTCGGAGACCTTCTGGATGCTGAACCCTAGGACGCCCAGCCCCTTACGGGCGGCCATGGCGTACGACGGAGGCGAGCCGGCGGCGTACCACATCGCGGGGTGCGCCTTGCCGTACGGCTTGGGCAGGATCTTGCGCGGCGGCAGCTGCCAGTGCTTGCCCTGGAAGCCGACGTACTCGTCCTGGAGCCACATCTTGGGGAACTCGGCGATGGTCTCTTCCCAGATCTCCTTGGTGTAGTTCATGTCGGTGACGCCCGGTATGAACCCGAGGATCTCGTGCGACCCGGCACCCCGCCCGCTGCCGAACTCGAAGCGGTTGCCGGAGAGATGGTCGAGCATGGCGACCTTCTCGGCGACCTTCACCGGGTGGTTGACCTGGGCGAGCGGGTTGAAGATTCCCGAGCCGAGGTGGATGCGTTCCGTCGCGTGGGCGAGGTAGCCGAGGTAGACGTCGTTCGCCGAGAGGTGCGAGTACTCCTCCAGGAAGTGGTGCTCGGAGGCCCAGGCGTACTTGAAACCGGACTTGTCCGCCTGGATGACGTACTCGGTCTCCTCCATCAGCGCCTTGTGCTCGGCCAGCGGGTCCGTTTCGGCACGCTTGCCCACGTATCCCTGTACAAAGAGCCCGAATTCCAAGGAGGTTCACCGTCCCAAGTCCAGGTGGTACCTATGAGTGCTACGACTTTCTGACGTAGCGTCAGATTCGTCAATAGATGACGCCCCGTCAGATGACGCTGACTCCCGCCAGCCAGCCCCCGTCGATCACGAAGGGCTGCCCGGTGATGTAGGAGGAGTCGTCACAGCTCAGGAAGAGCGCGAGGCGGGCGACCTCCGCCGGCTTCCCGATCCGGCCCAGCGGCACGAGCTTGCGGTACAGCTCGTCCAGGGCCCGGGACATCTCCTCCGCGTCGGCGTCCGGGTCGAGTTGGGCCGGGTTGGACATCGCCGTGTCGATGGCGCCGGGGCACATCGCGTTGACCCGTATCCGCCGGCTCGCCAACTCCAGCGCGGCGACCCGGGTGAGCCCGAGGATCGCGTGCTTGGTCGCCGCGTACGTCCCCACGGCAGCCATCCCCGTCAGCGCCGTGTACGAGGCCGTGTTGACGATCGTGCCGCCGTCCTCCATCGCCGCCGCCACGGTCTTGATCCCGAGGAAGCAGCCGACCTGGTTGACCCGCACGACCTGCATGAACTCGTCGAGAGGCGTGTCCACAAGGGAGTTGAACCGCAGGATCCCCGCGTTGTTGACCAGCCCGTCGATCCGCCCGTACATCTCCTTCGCGGCCCCCACGGCGGCCCCCCAGTCCGCCTCCTCGCCGACATCGAGATGCACATAGGACGCGCCCAACTCCTTGGCCAGCGCCTCCCCTTGCTCATCCAGCACATCCGCCACGACGACGCTCGCGCCCTCCGCCGCGAACAGCCGCGCCTCCTGCTCCCCCTGCCCGCGCGCCGCTCCGGTGACCAGAACGACACGCCCGTCCAGCTTGCCCATGCGGGCCTCCTCGGGATCGGTGGATGCGGGCATCGTAGCGCCGCATCTGACGAAGCGTCAGATGCGGAGACGGGGCACCTTCAACGGGAGGCAGGCCTTGCACAAGCACACTTGAAGTGACCGCAGAGTAGGAACATTCAACCCTGGCCATATCTCTGCTTGACTCCAAGAATGCCGGTCGTGGCAAAGCGGAGATTACGCAACAGGAAAGTCAGGTACGTCGCGATCGCCGCGGCACTCGCCACCGGCGGCGGACAAACTCGCCGACTGCCGGTTCATCGACGTCCAGTTCAAGGCGAACAGCCTCGGACCCAACGAACGCGTCTCCGCGGTGACCGACAACTGCGGTTCCACGGGCACCGCGACGAAGACCTTCAACGTCAGCACCTCGGTGACGAGGACCATTCAACTGGAGGAGGGGTCCACCACCGATGCCGGCACGAAACTCGGGAACTCGTTCTTCGAGATCGGTCTGAAGTTCAGCACGTCGACCATCAACATCACCCGTGACGACAAGACGACCACCTTGGCGTTCAGCCGGACGGACACCGTGCAGGCCGACAGCATCGCCTTCTGCATGTGGTCCGCCAAGCGCACCGATGTGAGCGGATTCCTCAGGGCCACGTACAAAGAAGCGCAGGACGGACAGACGGTGTTCTTCGCGCCCAGCGAGGGGGCGGCGACGGTACACGTCTTCCATCCCCAGATCCTGAACAACGGAACGCCCGACGGGCGGCTGTGGCTGCGGAACGTGAAATGTGGAACGAACGAGGCCAGTGGAATCCAGAACTCGACGAATTCCCTTCGGTCGGAACCCGGATTCGGTCAGGGCGGCGACAACATCGCCGACGTGGAGATACCGTTGACGGAGATCCCGGCACCGTGATCGCCCCGATCTCCCGGGTTCGCCCGGTTCTCAGGTGCGAAGCACGGGCGTGGTTCCCAGCCGGCGCAGGACCGCGTCCGTGCCGCTCCTGGCGTCCAGCTTGGCGTAGATGTTGCTGAGGTTGTTGCGGACGGTCTTCTCGCTCAGCCGTAGGCGCTGCCCGATCTGCCGCGCGCCCAGGCCGGTCGACAGGAGTTCCATGATCTGCTGCTCGCGGGGCGAGAGCAGCGCGCGCAGCCGCTCCATCACGTCGTCGGCCGCGGCCATTCGCTGGGCTCCCACCCGGAGGGCGGCGGCCGCGGACGGCGAGAGGTAGATGTGCCCGCTGGCGGCCGCCTTGGCCGCCGAGGTCAGTAGCTGGTCGCAGTAGTCGGCCTCGACCAGATAGCCCGCCCCGCCCCGCTCCGGAACACCTCGACCACCGTCCCGGTGTCCCGGCGCGGACTGATGACGATCACCGGAATGCCCCGGGATCCGAAGTGGTCCAGCAGCCCGGGGAAGGACACGGCCTGATCCACGCAGCGCAGCAGGACGACGTCCGCCGTGGTCTCGCGCGGCCCGTGGTGGGGCGGTGACAGACTCAGCACGTCGCTGACGAACGGGTCGTCCGGGGTCGGCCAGTCGTCAGGGGGCCAGGGATTCCCGGCGGAGGCCAGCAGGACGGTGAGCCGCTGGGAGGATCGCACTTCGGGGTCCTTCCGCCGGAGCCATGGCGTCCGTACGTCCGCATACGCGGCTCGGCGTGACCGTGTTCAAACAGGGCGTGATCAGAGCAGGGGCGCCACCTCTGTGCCGAACTCGCTTATCTGGTCGGTTAGTTCGGTGCGGTCGCGGCAGCGGAACCGCACCTGGATCTGGTCCACACCCATCGCCCGGTAGGCGCGGAGGGACTCGGCGAGGCAGTCGGGGGCTCCGGTGAGCGTACGCCGCCCGACCTCCCAGCCGGGCTCACCGACGTACAACGGCTCGGTGATGGCCCCGAACACGAACGGCCCCTCCACGGCGGCCTCTTCGCGCAGCCGCCGGATCCGCTCGATCTGCGCGGGCAGCCGGTCGCGCGGGTCGCCCTGCGGCAGCCAGCCGTCCGCCTTGAGGGCGGCCCGGCGTACGGCGGCGGGTGAGGAGCCGCCGACCCAGATGGGCACGTGCTCCCGCGCGGGCCTGGGCCGCTGTCCCAGCCCCTGGAAGTCGTACAACTTGCCGTGGTGCTCGGGGAATTCGTCCGGGCCGAGGGCGGCGCGCAGGGCGTCGATCGACTCGTCGAGGACGGGCCCGCGGCGGTCGAAGTCGACGCCCAGCGCCTCGAACTCCTCCCGTACGTGCCCGGCGCCGACCCCGAGGAGCAGCCGGCCCCCGCTGAGGTGGTCGAGGGTGGCGTACTGCTTGGCGGTGATCAGCGGATGGCGCAGCCCAACGACCGCCACGTGGCTGAGCAGTTGGACCCGCTCGGTCACTCCCGCCAGGAAGGAGAGGGTGGCGACGGGGTCGTACCAGATGGTGCTCATCGCGGCGGCGAGGCGGCGCGGGACGCCGACGTGGTCGCAGCCCGCGATGTAGTCGAAGCCGGAGCGGTCGGCGGCGCGGGCGATCTCGACGAGGTCGGCGGGGCCCGCGTCGGCCTCCCAGGGTTCGGCGTAGATGGTGCTCTGGGACTGGACGGGCAGCTGGATGCCGTAGGCGAGGCCGCTCACTCGGGGCCCTCCCACAGGCCTTCCGGCGTCAGCCCCAGCAACTCGATCGCGTTCCCGCGCACGATCCGCTCGACCACGTCCGGTGCCAGGTGGCCCATCTGTGCCTCGCCGACCTCGCGGGACTTGGGCCAAGTGGAGTCGGAGTGGGGGTAGTCGGTCTCGTACAGCACATTCCCGACGCCTATGGAGTCGAGGTTCTTCAGGCCGAAGGCGTCGTCGAAGAAGCAGCCGTAGACGTGCTCGGTGAAGAGTTCGGACGGCGGGCGGTGGACCTTGTCGGCGACGCCGCCCCAGGCGCGGTTCTCCTCCCAGACCACGTCGGCGCGCTCCAGGATGTAGGGGATCCAGCCGATCTGGCCCTCGGCGTACATGACCTTGAGGTCGGGGAAGCGTTCGAACTTGCCGCTCATCAGCCAATCCACCATCGAGTAGCAGCAGTTGGCGAAGGTGATGGTGGAGCCGACCGCCGGCGGGGCGTCGGCGGAGGTGGAGGGCATACGGCTGCTGGAGCCGATGTGCATGGCGATGACCGTGCGGGTCTCGGCGCAGGCCGCCAGGAAGGGGTCCCAGTCGTCGGTGTGGATGGACGGCAGGCCGAGGTGCGGGGGTATCTCGGAGAAGGCGACGGCGCGGACGCCGCGGGCCGCGTTGCGGCGGACCTCGGCGGCGGCCAACTCCGCGTCCCAGAGCGGGATGAGGGGAAGGGGTATGAGGCGGCCCTGCGCCTGGGGGCCGCACCACTCCTCCACCATCCAGTCGTTGTAGGCACGGACGCAGAGCAGCCCGAGCTCGCGGTCGGCGGCCTCGGTGAACGTCTGGCCGCAGAAGCGCGGGAAGGTCGGGAAACACAGCGCGGACTGGACGTGGTTGACGTCCATGTCGGCGAGCCGGGACGGAACGTCGTACGACCCCGGACGCATCTGCTCGTAAGTGATGACTTCGAGCTTGATCTCGTCCCTGCTGTAGCCGACTGCGGTGTCGAGGCGGGTGAGCGGGCGGTGCAGATCCTCGTACACCCACCAGTCGCCGATCGGTCCGTCGTCGCCCGGCTCGCCCATCACGGGCTTGAACCGGCCGCCGAGGAACGTCATTTCCTTCAGCGGCGCGCGCACTACGCGCGGGCCGGTGTCCAGGTACTTCTTGGGCAGCCGGTGCTGCCAGACGTCGGGGGGCTCCACGGTGTGGTCGTCGACGGAGATGATCGGAGGGAGGGTCGTCTGGTCGGTGTTCTGGGTGTCCATGGCGCCACGGTAGCGCCGATCTGACGACCCGTCAGCTAGCTGGATCCGGGTTCGGGGTGCTCGGTTCTGTGCGGAACTGCGCGCAGGCCGTGTGAGGGCCTTGTGATATCCCGCGCGGCGACCTGTGAGCGGTGTCTCCGAGTGCTGACGCGACCGCCGCGAACAAGGCAAACTGTCGTAGTTATCAGGCATGCCTAGGGGGAACGGCGATGGACGGTGGACCGCGAGTACCGGAGCAGCGGCGCCCCGACTCCGACTCGGAAGAGTCGACGGCGCTGTGCTTCAGCGTGCTCGGTCCGGTACGTGCCTGGCGGGGCCCCGATTCCCTCGCCACCGGCTCGCCGCAGCAACGCGCCCTGCTGGCCGCGCTGTTGCTGCGCGAGGGCCGCACGGCGACCGCCGCCGAGCTGATCGACGCCCTGTGGGGCGAGGAACCGCCCTCGCAGGCGCTGGCCGCGGTGCGCACCTACGCGTCCCGGCTGCGCAAGGCGCTGGACGCCGGGGTGCTGGTCAGCGAGTCGGGCGGGTACGCCGTACGGGGCCTGCCCGAGGGCGCGCTGGACGCGGCGGTGGCGCAGGACCTGGCGATGGAGGCGGAGAAGGCGAAGTCGGCGGGCGACCTGTGCCACGCACGGGACCTGCTGGGCCGCGCGCTCGCCCTGTGGGACGGGGAGGCGCTGGCCGGCGTACCCGGCCCCTACGCGGAGGCGCAGCGCGTCCGCCTGGAGGAGTGGCGGCTCCAACTCCTGGAATCCCGCCTCGACATGGACCTGGAGCAGGGCTGCCACGCGGAGGCGGTCAGCGAGCTGACGGCCCTGACGGCCGCACATCCCCTCCGGGAACGCCTCCGTGAGCTGCTGATGCTCGCGCTGTACCGCTCCGGCCGCCAGGCCGAGGCCCTCGCGGTGTACGCCGACACCAGGCGCCTGCTCGCCGACGAACTGGGCGTGGACCCGCGCCCCGGTCTGCGCGAGCTCCAGCAGCGCATCCTCCAGGCCGACCCGGGCCTCGCGGAACCGTCCGCACCGGCGCCGGAGACCGCGCCCGCACCGGTTCGTCCCCACCAACTCCCGGCGACGGTCCCGGACTTCACGGGCCGCGCGGCCTTCGTGTCGGAACTGAGCGAGGTCCTGGCATCGGCCGAAGGCCGCGTCATGGCGGTCTCGGCGCTGGCCGGCATCGGCGGCGTCGGCAAGACGACCCTCGCGGTCCACGTCGCCCACCAGGCCCGGTCCGCTTTCCCCGACGGCCAGTTGTACGTCGACCTCCAGGGCGCGGGCTCGCGTGCGGCGGAACCGGAGACCGTACTCGGCGCGTTCCTGCGGGCGCTCGGCACCGCGGACTCCGCGATACCGGACTCCCTGGAGGAACGCTCGGCGCTGTACCGGTCGGTGCTGGACGGCCGCCGGATCCTGGTGCTGCTGGACAACGCGCGGGACGCGGCCCAGGTCAGGCCGCTGCTGCCGGGCACGGAAGGCTGCGCGGCGCTGGTGACTTCGCGGGTGCGGATGGTGGACCTGGCGGGAGCCCATCTCATCGACCTCGACGTGATGTCGCCCGAGGAGGCGTTGCAGCTCTTCACGAAGATCGTGGGCACCGAACGCGTCGCCGCCGAACGGGAATCCGCCCTGGACGTGGTCGCCGCGTGCGGCTTCCTCCCCCTGGCGATCCGCATCGCTGCCTCCCGGCTCGCGGCCCGCCGCACCTGGACGGTCTCGGTCCTCGCGGCGAAACTCGCCGACGAACGGCGGCGGTTGGACGAGTTGCAGGCCGGCGATCTGGCCGTGAAGGCAACCTTCGAGCTGGGCTACGGCCAGTTGGAGCCGGCGCAGGCGCGCGCGTTCCGCCTCCTTGGGCTGCCCGACGGCCCGGACATCTCCCTCGCCGCGGCAGCGGCCGTACTGGACCTGCCCGTCGAGGAGACCGAGGACCTGCTGGAGTCCCTCGTCGACACGTCGCTGGTCGAGTCGGCGGCTCCGGGGCGGTATCGCTACCACGACCTGGTACGGCTCTACGCGCGTGCGTGCGCCGAGCGGGACGAGCGGCCGCCGAGCGAGCGGGATGCGGCGGTTTCGCGGTTGCTGGACTTCTATCTGGCCACGGCGGCGGGGGTGTACGGGATCGAACGGCCGGGAGACCGGCTGGTGGACCACCTGGAGGTCACCCAGCATCCGGGCCTGGTCTTCGACGACCGGCATCGCGCCCAGGACTGGCTGTTCGCCGAGGCCAACAGCCTCCTCGCGTTCGTCCAGCAGTGCGCGCGGAGTTCCACACTGCGGCGATCGGTCGACCTCCTCTGGGCCGCGAAGGATCTCGCCGAATCGGGCGCCAACGCCAAGCAGTACGAGGCCGCCGCCGTTGTCCTGCGTGACGCGGCCGAGGAGGCGGACGACCCTCAGGCGTGGAGCCGCGCGCTCACGACACTGACCAACGTCCATCTGGTGGCCGGCCGCTTCGACCAGGCGGACGAGCAGGCACGCCGGGCCATGGAACTGGCCCGGATCGCGGACGACCTGGCCCCTGGCTGCTGGGCCGCGAACGACCGCGGCATCATCGCGCTCTACCAGGGCCGCCACGCGGACGGCGAGGCATATCTGCAACAGGCCATCGAGAGCTTCCGGCTGGACAAGAACCTCGCCGGCGAAGCGAGCGCCCTGTGCAATCTCTCGCGTATCCATCTGGCCATGGGCCAGATCACCAGCGCGGTGGAACTCGCGCAGCAGGGCATCGTCATCTACGACCAGTTGGGCCACACCCTGCGCGGCGCCAACGGCCGCTACGCCCTGGGGCTCGCGCTCACCGGGCAGATGCGGCTCGACGCCGCCGTGGACCGGCTGACCGAGGCGCTGGAGATCTTCCGGGACAGCAGACAGCGGCTGTGGGAGGGGATGACCCTCTTCCGGCTCTCGGAGGCGCACCTCGCGGGGCACCGGTCCGCGGACGCCGCGGCTCTGGCGGAACAGGCTCTCGCCGTCCTGCGGGGAATCGGTGGCGAGTGGCGGCGCGGCAACGTCCTGACCGTTCTGGGCCGCGCGCTCAACGGGCTGAACCAGAGCGTCCGGGCACAGGCCTGCTGGCAGGAGGCTCTCGTCATCTTCGATCAGCTGGGTTCGCCGGAGGCCGCGGAGGTGCGGTCGCTCCTCCGCCCGGCGGCTGCCGCCTAGGGGCCGCCGCGTCCTCGGGGAGGTGCCCGGGAGACCAGCTTCCGGGCCGCGACGGGGCGTTCATCGTTCGTTTATCGCGCCGGGTCACTCTTGGTTCATCGATCCGTCGCGTCGGGGGGCAGACGGGTCAGCGGTGATCACCACCGCTAGGGTGAATGACCCTGATATGCCCGCCCGGAGGCCCTCGGGGGAGTCGCCGGGCGGGTATTGCCCATCACATAACGGGAGTTGCAAGTCCATGAGCGATGTCAAGAAGGACTCCGTGGTCAAGCCGCTCGACAACCACGCCACGGACGTCGAGAACGTAGTCACCACACTCGACAACCACGCGACCGACGAAGAAGCAGCCATCGTCCTGGACGCCGCCGCCGACGGCACGGTGTCCCCGCTCGACAATCACGCGACGGACGAGAAGGCCTGAGCCGGTCTGCTCCGACGGGGGATCGGCCGCGGTGGCACCGAGGGGGAGCCGCCGCGGCCGACGTGTGTCCGGGGGCCGGAGTCCTACAGGCCTCTGACGGCCACTCCCGGCGGGCACAGCTTCCGCATGTCGTCCACGTCGGACGTGTACAGCACGACACCGCCCGGCTGACGCCCGGCGACGACCGCGAGGGCGGCGTCGATTGCGTATTTGTGGCCGTGCAAGCCGGTGTCACGCAGGAGGTCGATCGCGGCGTCGGCGATCTCCCGCGTCACGGGGTCCACGACGATGCGGGACATCACCCACGTCCAGGCCTCCCGTCGGACCTGGCTGTGGTGGGCCTCGATCAGGGTCGTCGAACTGGTCACCACCCGAAGCCCCTTCTTGTGGGCAACCGCCAGCAGAGCCGCCATCCCGCGGTCCCGCAGCGCCGCCCGCGACAGGCCTTCGCTGTCCAGCACCAAACAGCCGAGTGACATTCAGCCCGCCAACGGAAGCTCGCGACGACCGGACGCGGCGGCTTCGTCGAACTGGTGCTCAGCATCGCCCAGCTCGGACCCCGCCGCCAGTTCCTCGGGGGTGAGCGGCCCGCCGCTCTCCTCCTGCATCCACGCCACCAGCTCCCCCAGCCGATCCCGCTCGTGCTGACGCTCTACGGCTCTGGTGACATACGCGCTGAACCCCCCGCTCCCGACCTCCCGCCGAATCTCCTCGGCAAGCTCTTCCGGCAGCGTGACGGTGTACTTCTTCGTTGCCATACCAATCGCCGTACCGTGCGTCACGACCCCCGCAATTCCCCCTTGACCACCTTCCCGCTCGCGTTCCGAGGCAGCTCCCCCACGAACTCCACGACCCTCGGCACCTTGTAGTTCGCCATCTCGCGCCGGGCCCAGGCGATCAGGTCGTCGGACGTGAGGGTCACCCCCGGCCGGCGTACGACATACGCCTTCCCGACCTCTCCCAGCCGCGCGTCCGGTACGCCGATCACCGCGACGTCGGACACATCGGGATGCAGACCCAGCAGTTGCTCTATCTCCGCCGGGTACGCGTTGAAGCCGCCGACGATGAACATGTCCTTGATCCGGTCGGTGATCCGGAGGTTGCCGTCGGCGTCCAGGACGCCCACGTCACCCGTGTGCAGCCAGCCGTCCTCCCCCAGGACCTCCGCCGTCGCCGCCGGGTCCTCGTAGTAGCCGCGCATCACGTTGAAGCCGCGGACCAGCACCTCGCCCGGGGAGCCGAGCGGCGCCTCCACCCGGATCTCCGTGCCCGGGATCGCCCGGCCCGACGTCGACGCGATCACCGACGGGTCGTCCCCGCGCCGGCACATGGTGACGATGCCACTGGCCTCCGAGAGGCCGTACGCCGTCAGGACCGTGTCCACGCCCAGTTCGCCCCGCAGCCGCTCCACCAGCCGCAGCGGCACCACCGCCGCGCCCGTGACCACGAGCCGCAGCGCGGAGAGGTCGTGCGCGTCCCGGGCCGGGTGGTCGAGGAGGGACTGGTGGAGAGTGGGTGGGCCGGGGAGGACGGAGACGCGTTCCGCGGCGATGTTCGCCAGCACCGTGTCCACGTTGAACACCGGCTGCGGGATCATCGTCGCGCCCCGCATCAGACAGGCGATCACGCCCGCCTTGTAGCCGAAGGTGTGGAAGAGCGGGTTCACGATCAGATAGCGGTCGCCCTGCCGCAGCCCCGCCAGGTCGCTCCAGATCTCGTAGCTGCGGAGTGTCTGCGCGTGGGTGATCACCGCGCCCTTCGGGCGGCCCGTCGTGCCCGAGGTGAAGATGATGTCCGAGACCGTCGAGCCGTCCAACTCCCGGGCCCGCTCCCGTACTTCCGCCTCGCCCACGCCCTCGCCGCCCGCCAGGAAGTCCTTCCAGGTGCGGAAGTCGGCAGGGGCGTCGTCCGCCAGCACCACCACCTGCTCCAGTGCCGGGAGCCCGGGCAACGGTCCGTCGCCCGCCCCCTCCCCCGCCGCCCGGCGCAGCGAGGCCACGTACGACGTCCCCAGGAACGTCCCGGTCACGAACAGCAGCCGCGCCCCGCTGTTGCGCAGCACGTACGCCGCTTCGGTCCCCTTGAAGCGCGTGTTCAGGGGCACCAGTACCGCGCCCGCCGACACCGCGCCGAGCGCGGAGACGATCCAGTCCAGCGAGTTCGGCGCCCAGATGCCGACCCGGTCGCCGACCTCGACACCGGCGGCGAGGCAGGCGGCCGCCGCGCGTTCCACCCGGGCGCCCAGTTCGGCGTACGAGATCCTCGTCCGGCCGTCCACGACCGCCTCGGCGTCCGCGTACCGTTCCGCGGCCGACCGGACCAGGCCCGGGATGCCGCCCCACTCCTCGTCTCCGCGCATGAACGGCCTCCCTGTACCAGTAGCTGACTGTCCGTCAGATTAGCTGTAGCCTGACGCCCTGTCAGCTGCCCCGGTGTCACGCGGAGGTGCACGGAGAATGGCCGGACAGCGCATGGCCGGACTGAAGGACGCGACCGCGATCGTCGGCATCGGACAGACCTCCTTCGCGAAGCAACTCCCCGAGGACGAACGGACCTTGGCCTGTCGCGCCGTACTCGCCGCGCTCGACGACGCGGGCATCGCCCCGGGCGAGGTCGACGCCCTCGCCTCCTACACGATGGAGGAGACCGACGAGGTCGAGCTCGCCAAGGCGGTCGGTTTCGGGGACCTGACCTTCTTCAGCAAGATCGGGTACGGGGGCGGGGGTTCCTGCGCGACCGTCGCGCATCTCGCCACCGCCATCGCCGCCGGGCAGGCGACGGTGGGCGTGGCCTGGCGGTCGCGGAAGCGCGGCAGCGGCCCCAGACCCTGGACCAACACCGCCCGCCAACTCCCCACCCCCGCCCAGTGGACCCGCCCTTTCGGGCTCCTCCGGCCGGCAGATGAAATAGCCATGCTCACGCGCCGCTACATGTACGAGTACGGCGCCACCCGGGACCACCTTTTCAACGTCGCCCTCGCCTGCCGGAACCGCGCCAACCAGAACCCGGCCGCGATCATGTACGACCGCCCGCTCACCCGCGAGATGTACATGACCTCCCGCTGGATCAGCGAACCTCTCTGCCTCTTCGACAACTGCCTTGAGACGGACGGGGCGTTGGCCTGTGTCGTCGTCTCGCGCGAGCGCGCCCGTGACTGCCGCCGCACCCCGGTCCACATCCACTCCGCCGCCCAGGGCCTCCCCGCCCAGCACCACGGCATGGTCAACTACTGGAACGACGACCCCCTTACCGGCCCCGCCTGGACCGCCGCCCGACACCTGTGGAAACACGCCGACTTCACCCCGCAGGACGTCGATGTCGCCCAGATCTACGACGCGTTCACCGCCCTCGTCCCGCTCTCCTTGGAGGGCTACGGCTTCTGCGGGCGGGGCGAGGGTGGCGGGTTCACGGAAGGGGGCGCCCTCGAAATCGGCGGGCGGCTCCCCCTCAACACCAGCGGCGGCGGGCTCTCCGAGGCGTACGTCCACGGCTTCAACCTGATCAACGAGGGCGTACGGCAGTTGCGCGGCACCAGCACCGCCCAGGTCCCGGACGCCGCCACCTGCCTGGTCACGGCGGGCGAGGGCGTGCCCACCTCCGCCCTGCTGCTCACGAAGTGAAATGAAACGAGGAGTCGACCGCCATGCTCACTCCCCTCACCGACACCGACGGCGCCCCCTTCTGGCAGTACGCCCGCGCAGGCGAACTCCGCGTCCAGACCTGTGCCGACTGCGCCGAACCCCGCTTCCCGCCCCGCCCCTGCTGCCCCCACTGCCAGTCCTTCGCGAGCGAGTGGCGGCAGGTGAGCGGGCGGGGGAGGGTCTGGTCGTACGTCTTCCCGCATCCGCCTCTGCTGCCCGACTACGCCGCCGTCGCGCCGTACAACGTGATCGTCGTCGAGCTGGTCGACGCACCACGGATCCGGCTGGTCGGAAATCTCGTGAGCGAAGCGGGGGCCGCTATCAACTCCCTCTCCCCGAACCGAATTCGGATCGGGGCGCGGGTGCAGGTCGTGTTCGACGCGGACGGGCTTCCGCAGTGGGTTCTGGAGCGGCCATGACGCTGCGGATCGCCGCCGACAAGGACACCGGTGTCGCCGTCGTCACTCTCGACCGGCCGCACAAGCTGAACGCCGTCGACCTCACCATGGCCGCCGAACTGGCCGCCGTATGGCGGGAGTTGCGGTTCGACGACACCGTACGGGCCGTCGTTCTCACCGGGGCCGGAGAGCGGGCCTTCTGCACCGGACTCGACCGGGACGCGGTCGTGCCGCAGCCCAACTCGGCCTACATGCAGGACGATCCGCTGCTCAACATCGGGCCGAAGGCCAACGACCTGTGGAAGCCGGTGATCTCCGCCGTGTCCGGGATGGCCTGCGGCGGGGCCTTCTATCTGCTGGGCGAGAGCGAGTTCGTCGTCGCCGATCCGACCGCCGTGTTCTTCGACCCGCACACCACCTACGGCATGGTCAGCGCGTACGAGTCGGTGCTGATGGCGCACCGGATGCCGTACGGCGAGGTGGCGCGGATGATGCTCATGGGGACGGCGGAGCGGATCTCGGCGCGGCGGGCGTACGACATCGGGCTGGTGTCAGAACTCGCACCGCCCGGCGGGGCGTTGGAGGCCGCCGTGCGCTGCGCGACCGTCATCGCCGGGTATCCGACCGAGGGTGTCCAGGGCACCGTACGGGCACTGTGGGCGGCGAAGGAGGCGGCGCGGGCGCAGGCCTATGCGCAGGCTCCGCCGCTGATCGCGCTCGGGAACCTGCCCGGCGAACGGCAGGCGGAGCTGTTCGCCGGGCGGCGGAGCGGCGAGTTCCGGACCCGGTGAGGGTCAGGTCCCCGGGGTCGCCCTGGGGTCGACCTCACAGTGGTCGATCGGGGTGGAGGTACCGAGCACGCGCACCCGGACGGTCGCCCTGCCCTTCGCCGGGACCTTGACGTCCGCGTAGTCGAAGTCGACCTCGTTGTCCTGGGCGTCCTTGAAGGTGACGTCGACGGAGAAGGTGGCCTTGCGGTCGTTCGGGTTGCTGACCTCGACCGTCGCGTACCGCTTCTGCTCGGTCGCACAGCTCACCAGCTTCGCCGTACCGTCCTGAAGGCCGCCGGTGCCGCTGCCCGAGGAGGCCGTGGAGGTGGGTGTGGAGCGGTAGTTGGGCCGGTGGGTGTACGAACTGCCGCCCGACGAACCGCCCGTTGTACTGGTCGAGGCGTCGTGGTCCTGGCTCGAACTGCTGCACCCGCCCCCACCGCTGCCGCTCCGGTGCCGGCTGCTGCTGTGGTGCCGTCCGGTGGAGAAGCCGGTGAGGGTGAGAACCGTCAGTGCCAGTACTGCCGTGAATCTGAGCCTGCGCCCCCGCGTTTGCATCCGATCATGGTACCGACCTCGACGGGCGCCGCTCACGCGGTCCTTGCGGTGCCCGTCCCCTTCTCCGCGTCGAGGGCGTACACACAGCGGTCCTTGCTGCACGCGTACACGACGCCGTCTCTCACCACCGGTGCCCCGGTGATCTCGCCGCCGGTCGCGAGCTTCCAGCGGAGCCTGCCGTCGTCGGCCTTGAGGGTGTAGAGGAGGTGGTCTGTGGACCCGAAGTGGATACGGCCCTCGGCGACCGCGGGGGCGCCCACGATGTCGCCGCCCGCCTGGAAGCGCCATTTGGGGGTGCCGGTGACCGCGTCGAGCGTGTAGAGACCCTTGCCGCTGCCGACGTGGACGTGTCCGGCGGCGACCAGGACGGGTTCGATGGAGGCACGCGGTTCGGTCGCGATGCGCCAGCGGTCGCGGCCGTCGGCGGCGTCGAGGGCGTAGACCGTGCCGAGGTAGTCGGCGAGGTAGATGCCGCCGCCGGTGACCGCGGGGCCGGGGGCGAAGGTCGGCGCGCAGAGGAAGACGGCCGGGGCCTCGAAGTGCCAGCGGACCCGGCCGCTCGCCACCTCGACGGACAGGACCCGGGTGCCGGCGGTGACGTAGACCTGACCGTCCGGGGCGGCGGTGATCCGTACGGGTACGCCCCCGCAGGAGGCCGCGTCGCCGATCGGGTACGACCAGCGTTCCTTGCCCGTCCGGGCGTCGAGGGCGCGCAGCCGGGCGTCCTGCCACACGTACACGGTGCCGTCGTGCAGCGCCGGGCCGGCCTCCGGGGACTCGAAGTCGGTCTGCGCGCCGGTCAGCTGCCACAGCTGCTGCCCGGTGGCCGCCTCCCATGCCTGCACTCCGCCGCCGCGCGTGCCGGTGACGACGGTGCCGCGGTCGGCCTTGAGGGAGTACACCCAGGCCTCGGTGGACAACCGCCACAGGTCACCGCCCTCGCGGGCGTCCAGGGCGAAGAGGGTGGGGCCGTCCGAGGCGTGGATACGGCCGTCCGCGACCGCCATCGACCAGGCGACGTCCCTGGTCTTGAAGGAGCGGCGGCCGGTCTGCACGTCCAGGGCGTGCACCTCGAAGGAGGTGACGTAGACGAGGTCGCCGGCGACGGTCGGGGTGCCCCAGACGTCGTTCGACATGCGGAACCGCCAGGGGCGCCAGCCGGAGGCGGTTTCCGGGGGCAGCGGGGGCGGTGCGGGTACGGCGGGTCCCACGGCGGCGTCGGTGCCGTTGACGCCGGGGCGGGGCCGGGACCAGGAGGCGACGAGGCCGGCCTCCGGAGGGGGTGCCTTCACGGCGGCGGCGCGGGCGTCGGCGACGCGCGGGCCGGGGCCGATCGGTACCGGGGCGCCGGCCAGCCGTACGGGCCCGGTGTCGGGGGCGCCGGCCGGGACGGGCACGACGGGGTCGTGGGAGGGCGGCGGCGGTACGGCGGCGCGGCCACCGCCGCTGCGGCCCGCGGTGGGCGTCGGTTTCACGGGCGGGCGTCCACCGCGGCGGGTCTCGATCAGGGTCACCGCGCGCTCGGGCAGCCAGGCCGAGGCCGTACCGCTGTCGTCGGAGCCGGAGCCGAAGAGGTGGGGCGCGAGCTGGGCCTGGAGGTCGGCCGGATTCGGGCGGCCGGTGGCCTCCATCTGCATACAGGACTCGATGAGGGGCCGCAGTTCGTCCGGGAGGCCGGCGAGGTCGGGGCCCTCGCGCAGCAGCATGAAGACGGTCTCGACCGGGTTGGCGCCGTGGAACGGGGGGTGTCCGGTGGCGGCGAACACGAGCATCGAGCCGAGGGAGAAGACGTCGCTCGCGCCCGTGACGCTGCGGGAGTCCTTGGCCTGCTCGGGGGACATGTAGGCGGGCGTACCCACCGCCACATTCGTCATCGTCAAACGGGTGTTCGACACACCGGAGGCGATACCGAAGTCGATGACCCGCGGCCCGTCCTCGACGACGAGCACATTGGACGGTTTGAGGTCACGGTGAACGAGACCCGCCCCGTGAATGGACTGCAGCGCCTCCGCGACCCCCGCCGCGAGCCAGCGCACCGCCTGGGCCGGCATCGGCCCGCACTCGTTCACTATCTCTTCGAGGGAGGGCGCCGGCACGTACGCGGTGGCCAGCCACGGCACGGCCGCCCGTGGATCGGCGTCGACCACGGCAGCCGTATAGAACCCGGAGACGGCCCGCGCGGCTTCCACCTCACGCGTGAAACGGACCCGGAACAGCTGGTCCTCGGCGAGTTCCGTCCGCACGGTCTTGATCGCCACACGCCGGCCGGACGCCGAGCGCGCGAGATAGACCAGCCCCATGCCGCCCGCGCCCAGCCGTCCCAGCACCTCGAACGGCCCGATCCGCCGCGGATCGTGCTGCGTCAGCTGATCCACCACTTGCCTGCCACCTCCCCGTACGGGCCGCGCCACCCACATATGTACGCGACCCCGTGCAGCGTCTCACCACCGCACCGCCATGGCGGCACGCACCCTGATTCTTCCTGGCCGGGCCACAGGTTGCGAACCCGGCGACTAATCGGGGTGTCTCGGCATATCTCCGGACAAAAATCCAGGTGTCAGCGTTGCTGCAGCGCGAACGACGCCCCTTGATTGTCGGTGACGACGGCCACTTTTCCGTACGACGTCTCGAAGGGCGGAACCTGAACCCGCCCGCCGAGCCGCTGCACGGCCCCCAGAACGGCGGTGAGGTCCTCGACCCGGAAGTGAACGAGGAAATGCGGCGGCATCTCCACCGGGAAGACGTCGGAGACGGGCGCCCGTCCGAAGTCGGGAGCGGCCTCCGGCCCGAAGAGGGCGTCTGTGAAAAGTCCGCCGTAGAAAGTGTTCGCGGTCTCCGTGTCGCGGGTGTACAGCTCGGCCCAGCCGAAGGTGCCCGCCTTGTGCCGGAGGCCGAAACCGGGGTGCCGGGCCGCCTGCCACAGCCCGAAGACGGCACCCTCCGGATCGGCGGCGAGGGCCGCCGTGCCCAGCTCCCCCACGGGAATCGGCGCCATGACCTCCTGTCCGCCGGCGGCCCGGATCCGCCCGGTCAGCCGCACCACGTCCGGCGTCGCGAAGTACACCGTCCACACGGTCGGCATCCGCCCGTCCGCCTTGTGGGCGAGCCCCGCGACCGCCTCGCCGTCCTTGCGGGCCCATACGGAGCCGCCGTACGCCTCCTCGAAGGTCCACCCGAAGAGCTCACCGTAGAACCGCCTGCCCGCAGCCAGGTCCGGCAGCTGCGCGTCCACCCAGCAGGGGACGCCCTCTCCGTACGCGGATGCCCTGTTTTCGGCCATACCGTCAAAGTAGCGGCGACACACGCACCCCGCAGACCAGGCACACCACCCTCCGGACCCTCGTGCACCCCATTTGCAGTCGGCCGAATCGCGCTCCGATCACCCCTCGGTAAGCTGACGGCATGACAGGACAAGTGCGTACCGTCGACGGCCGCGTGGCCGGCCGGCGTGGGCAGGCGACCCGGCAGAAGCTGCTCGACTGCCTAAGCGAGATGCTCAGCTCCTCCCCCTACCGGGACGTCAAAGTCATCGATGTCGCCCGGAAGGCGGGGACTTCACCCGCGACCTTCTACCAGTACTTCCCGGACGTCGAAGGCGCCGTCCTGGAAATCGCCGAGCAAATGGCCACGGAGGGCGGGCAGTTGACCGAACTGCTCGCCGGCCGGTCATGGGTCGGCAAGGCCGGCTGGCAGACCTCGCAGGAACTGGTGGACGGGTTCCTGGAGTTCTGGCGCAGGAACGACGCGATCCTGCGGGTCGTCGACCTCGGAGCGGCCGAGGGCGACAAACGCTTCTACAAGATCCGCATGAAGATCCTCAACTCCGTGAACAACTCCCTCTCGGACGCGGTCGCCGAACTGCAGTCCAAGGGCAGGGTCGACAAGGACGTGAACCCGGCGGCGGTCGCCGGTTCACTGGTCGCGATGCTCGCGGCGGTCGCCTCGCACCAGAAGGGTTTCCAGACGTGGGGCGTCAAGCAGGCTGAACTCAAGCCGAATCTGGCGCTGTTGGTCCACCTGGGCGTGACCGGCAAGAAGCCGACGAAGTAGCGGTTCCTGCTTCCAGGTCCCAAGTCCTGTCTCGCGGGCGGCGGTTCACCCAGGTGGACCGTCGCCTGCCCTGCGTGTGATCCGGAACAGCCGGATCTCCCGGTCGACCCGCGCCTGGTACACGGCGTACGGCGGCCAGAAGACCAGCGCCGCCTTCCACACCTCGGCCCGCTCATCGCCCTCCAACAACCGGGCGGTTACCGGGATTTCCTCCCCCTTCCAACTGATCTCCGCGTCGGGATGGACCATGAGGTTGCGGGTCCAGGCCGGGTGGCCCGTGCGCCCGAAGTTGGAGCCGATCAGAATCCACCCGTCCTCAACAGGCATGCAGGCGAGCGGAGTACTCCGCCGCTGTCCGCTCCGCGCACCCCTCGCGGTCAGGATCACCCCCGGCAGCATCTGCGCACTGAGCAGCACCTTTCCGCGCGTAAGCCGGTGCACGGCCCGATCGAGGGCGGGAATGACATGCGGGGCGACGCGAGCGAACCCGGGCGTCGAGGACACTTTCTGCACCAGCCGCACACCGATCACACCGTCACCTCACGGCTCTCGAAGAGACGCGCACCCTCGGCGGCGTGCGCCCGCAGCCGGTGCACCGGCCCGAAGAGCAGTTCGTCGCCGGCGGCACGCTTGAAATAGAGATGGGCCTCGTGCTCCCAGGTGAAACCGATCCCCCCGTGCAACTGGATCCCTTCGGCGGCAGCCCCGCGCAGGGCCTCCAGCGCCTGAGCGAGGGCGAGCCCGCCGACCCGCTCCCCGTTGCCGGTGGCCCAGGCGGCGTAGTAGGCAGCCGACCTGGCCGCCTGCACCTGCACATACACATCGGCCAACCGGTGCTTCACCGCCTGGAACGACCCGATCGCCCGCCCGAACTGCTCACGCTGCTTGACGTGTTGAACGGTCAGCTCCAGCACACGGTCGGCAGCCCCGACGGCCTCGGCGGCGAGCACGGCGGCGGCGGTGTCACCGAGCACGGAGAGCGCTCGCAGCACCCGCGGGCTGTCATCGGCACCCAGCAACTCCCCTTCCACGTCCCGCAGTTCGAGCCGCGCCTGCGGCCGGGTCGCATCGAGGGAGGTCTGCCGGGTCCGTACGAGCCCGGCCGCGTCCTCCGCGACGAGGAAGAGGAGAGTCCGCGACCGGGCGAACCCGCCGGTATGGGCGGCGACCAGGAGCAACTGGGCACTGTGCCCATCGAGAACCTGCGCGACCTGCCCGTACAACCGCCAGCCGCCGTCGCCCAGTTGCCTGGCCTGCACACCGCCCGCCCGCCCGCCGCCGGCCCACTCGCCGTCGTTGGGGCCGGTGAGGGCGAGGGCGGTGGTGAGGGCGGTGCCGGGAACGGCGAGGGCGGCGGTCAGGGAGCCGGCGGCGATCCGGGGCAGCAGCCGGGCGCGCTGGGCCTCGGTGCCGAGTTCCAGAACGAGCGGCGCGACGAGCACTGCGGTGGCGAGGAGCGCCGCGGGCGCCAGGAAACGGCCGGTCTCCTCTGCCGCGAGGGCGAGTTCGGTCGGCGAGCAGCCGACACCGCCGTAGGCCTCGGGGAGGGCGAGTCCGGGCAGGCCGAGCTGCTGGGCCAGGGCGGTCCAGAGGGCGGGGTCGTGTCCGGCGGGGGTATCGACGGCGGCACGCAACTCGTGGGGACCGCACCGCTTTTGGAGCAGTTCGCGGAGGGTACGGCGGATCTCGTCCTGCTCGGCGGTGAAGCTGGCGTCCATGACACTTCCCTCCAGATCTGACGGTCCGTCATATTAGGAGTCCGGGCACGATATGCACAGAGGGAGGAGGCCCCTCATGACACCGGGGAGCCGCAAGGTCGCCGTGGTGGGCGTGGCACTGTCCGACTGCGGGCGGGTCGACGACACAACCCCCTACGCCCTGCCCGCCCAGGCGGCCCGCCGCGCACTTGCGGACGCGGGCCTGGACCGGTCCGTGGTGGACGGCTTCGCGTCGGCGGGTCTGGGCACGCTGCCGCCGGTGGAGGTGGCCGAGTACCTGGGCCTGCGTCCCACCTGGGTCGACTCCACCGCGGTCGGCGGCTCCACCTGGGAGGTCATGGCGGCGCACGCGGCGGACGCGATAGCGGCGGGCCACGCGAACGCCGTGCTGTTGGTCTACGGCTCCACGGCCCGCGCCGACATCAAGGCCGGCCGCAGAACCGGCAACCTCTCCTTCGGCGCACGGGGCCCGCTCCAGTTCGAGGTCCCCTACGGCCACACGCTGATCGCCAAGTACGCGATGGCCGCGCGCCGCCACATGCTCGAATTCGGCACGACCGTCGAGCAGTTGGCGGAGGTGGCGGTACAGGCCCGCGCCAACGCCGCCCTCAACCCCGAGGCGATGTTCCGCGACCCGATCACCGTGGACGACGTCCTCTCCGGCCCGATGATCGCCGACCCCTTCACCAAACTGCACTGCTGCATACGGTCCGACGGCGGAGCGGCGGTACTGCTGGCCGCCGAGGAGTACGTACGCGACTGCCGTACGGCACCGGTCTGGATACTCGGCACCGGAGAACACGTCTCGCACGCCGCGATGTCCGAGTGGCCCGACTTCACGGTCTCCCCGGCGGCGGTGAGCGGCCGACTGGCCTTCGAACGGGCCGGCGTCCGCCCCGAGGAGATCGACTTCGCGGAGATCTACGACGCGTTCACCTACATGACGCTGGTGACGCTGGAGGATCTGGGCTTCTGCGCGAAGGGTGAAGGCGGCGCCTTCGTGGAGAAGGGACGACTGCGGGTGGCGGGCGGCGAACTCCCCGTGAACACGGACGGGGGCGGCCTGTCGGCCCAACATCCGGGTATGCGGGGGCTGTTCCTGCTGGTGGAGGCGGTACGGCAGCTGCGGGGGGAGGCTGGAGCCCGGCAAGTCACCGGCGGGGACGGGGAGTTGCCGCGCCTGGGGGTCGCCTCGGGTACGGGCGGGTGGTTCTGCTCGTCGGGGACGGTGGTGTTGGGGCGGGGGTGAGCGCCGCCGGCTCTCGGGCCGAGCGATGATGACCGCCTCGTCGGTGGCCTGGATGCGCAGGGTGTCGGCGACGGCGTCAAGCGTGAGCCGGAAGCCCCTGCGTACGGTGACTGTGGAGTACGTGACGTACGCGTCGGGGAGCTGATCGCGCGAGGCGTCAACTAAGCGCATCCCGCGCCCGGTCGACGCCTGGCGCGGGGCGCACACCTGTCTCACTCCTCCGCTCGCGGTAGAGGAGTGGTGCGGGTGTGGATCAGGCGAGCTTGTCGGCCTGTGCGGTCACCAGGTCGGCAGGGAAGGTGAAGTCCTTGCCGGAGACCATGGAGCCCGCGTTGCTCACGACAAAGTGAGCCAGAGTGGCACCCTCACGGAAGACGACGACCTTCCACGGCGCGGAGACACCGTCGACGGGCGTCGCGGCGCTGAACGCGACCGCTTCCTCGCCGACCGCCGGCGCCTTGTCCTGCCCCACCTTGCTCGCCTTCAGCAGCTCACCGGCCGCGGTCCACTGGAACCCGCCCGCACACGCGGTGACCGCGTCGGCGACCGACTTCAGCGCGGCAGCGGCATCGTCCGGGCCGGCGTAGGAGGCCAGGGTGACCATGCCGACATTGATATCGACGGCCTCCTCCTCGGCTGTGAGCTCATCGGCACCGTTCCCCGTCACCCGCCGCGACACCTTCGCCTCCGGCTCCCCCACCGCAGACCCGGCCACCGCCCGCCCCAACGGCTCACACCCAGCACCGGTCACCTTCACCGCATCCGCGGCAGTGACCTCGGCCTTCGTAGCCGCCTTCACCTCGTACCCCGCCACATCCGCCTTCACCAGCGACGCCTTGTCCAACTCCTCGGCAGTCAACGGCTTTACGGCGGTGGCAGCGGACGTCTCCACACCAGCCGACGCCGACGAGTCCGCTCCGCCGGCCGCCTCGCCGCTGTCGGAGCCCCCACAGCCGGTGAGCACGGTGAGAGATATCAGGGTGGAGGCAACGAAGACGGAGGTACGGAAACGAGGGTGACGCACGCAGGATCTGTTCACGATATCGCGTTAACTTTCTCTTTGAATTAGTTACAGGCGTCCGACCGGACGCTCTCAGAAGCTCCCCGAAGCCCTGAATTCATGAACCAGCAACGGGAAGGAGCTGGAAAGAATTTCCGATCGAACCTCTCCGGTCAGCAGTTGGACAAGGAGTTCGACACACCCGACATCGAAGGATTCCCACCAGTCACCCCTGGCTTCGTTGACCATGACGGTCCACTCGTCTGGGCGACTCCCTGGCTCAACAAGCCAGTAGAGATATTCACCGTTGTCCGTCGAAGCCCAGGGTATTACTCGGGCACCAGGCGATTCCAATTGCGTTGGCTTCGGCTCGCCGTCCTCCCACAACATCTCGAATGCCTCGTCATGCTCCGCGACGGACCGGAGCAGTTCGTAATGACGATTCGGACAGCGAGGCTCAAGCACCCACAGATACCCGTCGACCCGGCCACCCCCGAAGGTGTCCATCAAATCTCGGTAATCACTGGGCAGTCCGACCCCGAGTTCGCCGGTCACACCTCCCCAGTCCGTCAGCCGGGTAACACCTTCAGGAGGCGTGACAAGCCGGCTCAACCGCTCGACATGTATGTTCATGGTTTCGACCTGTTGAAAACCGTCTGGAATATGCCAGGTCCGCCCATCCCACCGCGAACAGGAGCGATTATCACGCATGCCGGATCTGTTTGCGATAACCTTTTCGATTCCTCTGTGAAATGCCACAGAAGACCGACCGAAACATTTCGACCGATCCCCACGCGCGCGAGGACCGGAAGAGCTCAGCAAGGCCACGACCAAATAGCTTCGGCCACCCAGCCCTCCCCACATCAAATGAACCGGGTAACCTGCCCCAGTGCCGTTCGGGTACGGAGATTTCCCTGCTCAGCAATCTCAAGAACGCTGTGTCGAACTTCCGGATCAGAGCTGCCAAGCCGCACCAGGGTCGAGATCTGGTCGCTGATCTCCAAACCCTCCAGGGGGCTCAGGTCGGGAATCGTTCCCGCAGGAATAAAAACAGCTGCCGTCGTTTCGTTTCCCTCACTCAACAAAGAATCGAATTGTTGATGAATGTCAAGACCGAGCGTCGAGCACCAATCCGACCAGTCATTCAATTCCATCCCATCAGCGAAGAATCGCAGGACCATTTCAGAAGCCATTGAGTACAACTCGCCGATTTCTTCAGGAGCATCCTCAGAACGCTCCGGGTCGATTACTTCACGTAGCGCCTCAAGAACTTCCCGCATCCGATTTGGCAACGTCTCAGGGAACCACATTCCGGACCTTGTCACATCTTCGTACAGGCCTGACGGGGCCCGCCAAAAAAGGATCGGAAGCACCCTGTAGATACACATGGCTCCCGAGACGAGCACGGCATCCGTCGCAGCATCCGCAAGTAGGCGGGTCAGGGACTCGTGCGACATCTCTACGGCTTCCAAAACATCCTCCATGGAGAGTTGCTCTTGCTGCTCTTGAACTCTGGGCCGCCAATCGTAGCCCCTTCATTACCGAGAAGGGGCGTGCATCTCGCCCAGCAGACACCTGTCGACGTACCCCCCTCCACAATGTCCCATTTTCCGTCCAGAGCTTGGATTATCGACTCCTCCGCATGTCCTTCGAGTTGGACAAATATCTCTCCTGGATTCAAGGAATTGTTCTTTTTCCAACCTGTAGGCATGTACGTCTTGTTGCTCGCTACCCAGGTCTCGACCCGACTCGGATCGGCAATATTCCTGACACGCACCACTGCTGTCGTTCCACTCCAACCGGCTTCTGACTGAAGCTGGGTGGCGCGATCCATCAGTTGTTGTGCGCCAGCCTCCGTACCACCACAATTGTGTACGAGAACGGGCGTCCCGCCCGCCACCACATAGTACGTATGCAGCATCGCAACGGTCAGGTTGTGAACCGTCGCATCCAGCGCCGTCCACCGCTCCACCGCCGTGATCTGGACGTACGTGCCGGCGCTGGTGCGCAGCCACTCGCCCGCCGTGAGGTCGGTCGCGTCGATCCAGTCGCCCAGCTCGGGGACCCAGAAGGGGTGGCCGGCGGTCGCGGTGACCTGGGCGGTCTTCGTGCCCTTCTTGCCGTCGGTGTCGACGGTGACCTTGACCAGGTGCTTGACGCCCTTGCCCAGGATCTCGGCGGTGACCGTCTGCGCCACCGTCTCGCCCGTCTCCGGGTCGGTCGCCAGGACCTTGTCGCCCGCCTTGACGTCCTTGATCTTCTTGGTGGAGCCGTCGGCCATGAGGACCCGGGTGTCGGGGGTGAAGCTGTTGGCCGTGCAGCTCGCGCCTTCGGAGCCGCCGCCGCCTTCGCCGCCGCCGGAGTTGTCCTTGCCGGACCCGTCGCGCGAGCCCCCGGACTTCTCGTCCGCCTTGCCTCCGCCCTTGGAGCCCTTGGACTGGGCCTGGGCGCGTGCCTTTGTCTGGACCGGGTTGCCCTTGGCGCCCTTCGAGCCCGTGTGGGATTTCTTCCTCGCCGCCTCCGCGGCGCGTTTCGCCGCTTCTCTCGCCTTGCGTTTGGCCTCCGCTGCCGCGGCCTCCGCCGCCTTCTTCGCCTTGATCAGCGCCACCTTGGCGGCCTTGGCCGCCTTCATGCCGATCTCGGCCGCGCGCTTGGCCGCCTTGAACGCCTTGACCGCGCTCATCGTGCCCTTGAAGGCACGCCACATCTTCTTGCCCTTGGAGAAGACGCTGGTCCAGGGGATGGCGTCCATCAACAGGCTGCCGCACGCCCACAGGTCGCCCTGGGTGAAGCAGCCGACCACGTCGTTCCAGCCGATGAACTCCTTGAACACGGCCCAGCCGGTCGCCAGGATCACATCGCCGATCGAACGGCTCAGGGTCTTCTGGTAGGCGGCGATCTTCGCGTCCAGTGCCGCGATCGACGCGTCGAAACTCGACGCCGACGACGTCAACCCCGACGGATCCGCGTACGTGACCGGGTTGTTGTTCGCATACGAGTAGCCGTTCGCCTGGAGCGGGTCGCTCTCGTCCAGGACCGGGTCCGCCGAGATGAAACGGCCGGTGGCCGAGTCGTACTCCCGGGCGCCCATATGGGTCAGGCCCGTCTCCACGTCGTCGTCGCCCGTGTGGAAACCGGTGTGGGAACGCGCGGTCGTGCTCACCGCACGGTCCTCGCCCCACGGGTCCCGCTTCGTGACCCGCACGGTCATCCCGCCGTCGAGGCGGACCTCCGCCAGCGGGGTGCCGTTGAGGTCCGTCGCCTGGGCGTAGACGTGTTCGCTTGCGCCGGCCGTGTTGTCGACGCCCTCGCGGAAGCGGGTCACCGACGGGCCGCCGATGCCCGCGTACGTCCGCTCGACGTAGCGGACCTTCCCGGCCGTCGTCAGCGACACCTTCGTGTCGGGCAGGTTGAGCACCGCGCCCGCGCTCGTGCGCTCCAGCAGACGGTTGCCCATCGCGTCGTAGACGTACGTCGTCTTCGACGCGGGCTTCCACAGCTGGCCCGCCACTGTCGAGCTGCACGCGGCGAGCGTCAGGTCGGTGCCGACCGTCGATGCCGGCGCCGCCAGGCACAGGCCGGTCGAGACATGCTTGACCTGACCCGTGCTCAGCGTCTGCCAGCGCTGGGCCGCCACCGCGTTGTCGCAGGCCTGGATCAGGGCTGCCGCTCCGGCCGCCGTACCGTTCGGCTGGACGCAGCGCCCGCCCACCACCAGCTGACCGACTGTGGCGTCCTCGACGGTGCCGTCGCTGTTGGTGTCGGCGGCCTTCAGGCGCACCTGCTGCGACCTGCTGCCGTTGCAGACGTACACCTGCATCGCCGTGCCGGCCGTCGTGCTGCCGCCCGACAGGTCCATGCACAGGCCGCCGACGCCGATCCAGGCCCCCGACCCGTCGGCGCCGAAGCCGGTCACGGACTCGACCTTGCCGTCCCATGTCCAGGTCATCGTCTGCGCTGTGTCGCCGCCGGTGGAACGGGTCTCCATCTCGCCCGCGGCGTCGTAGGTCTGCGTCGAGCGGGCGGTCACCTGCGCGCCCGCCGCCGTCGTCGACGACGTGGTGTACGAGGTCAGCGTGTGCGGCTGGGCGTTCTTGGCGGTGGTGCTGGTTCCGTAGGCGTAGTCCGTGACCGTGTCGCCCTTGGTGTCGGTCGCCCCGGAGGTGAACGTCGGGTCGGCCTTGTGGACCGTCTTCTTCGTGCGGTTGCCCAGCACGTCGTAGTCGTACGACTGCCAGTAACCGTCGTTGCCGGACGAGACGTTGACCGTGTTGTCGGAGTAGACGGGCTCGGCCGTCGACTTGCCCGTGGCCACACAGGCTCCGCCGCCCGGTGTCGTCCACGCCTCCTTGAGCTGGCCGAGGGCGTCGTACGTGAAGCACTGCTGGTCGGTCGTTGTGCCCATACGGTCGGCGACCGACAGCACATTGCCCGACGCGTCGTAGGAGTACGAGCGCCTACTGACCTCGCTGCCCGGCACGACCGTCGTGTCCGTGGCGCTCTCCCGGACGAGCCTGCTGGTCGAAAGCTCGCCGGTCGACTCGTTGAACGTGTTCTCCTGCCACAGCCGGTGGCCCTGCTCACCGGTCGTGGAACGCAGCACCTGCCCGTACGGCGAGTAGGCGGCCTCCGACGAGTACCAGTCCTTGCCGGAGACCGAGGTCGGCAGGCCCGCCGCGTTGTAGCGGGTGATCACGTCCTCGGCGTCCAGACCGCCGGCCGCCGGGGCCGTGTACGTCTCCAACTGGCCGTCGTCGTTGTACTTGTACGTGTACTTGTACTGGGTGGCGAAACCGTCGGCCGTCTGCCCGGCCGTCGAGCCGGGCGGCAGCGCCACGGTCATGTCCGTGGGCTGGTAGTCGGCCGTGTAGCCGCCGATCGTCGTCGTGTACGCCTTGCCGTCCGTGTAGCGGGTCGCCGAGACGAGCTGGCCCTTTCCGCCGCTCGCGCCGTCGTAGGCGTACGTCTGCGCGAGGGTGGAGGTCGTCGAGCCCTTCGGGGTGACCTTGACCTGCTCCACGCGGTTCAGCCGCTCGTAGCCGTACGAGACGGTCTGACCGCGGGCGTCGGTCGCCTTGTCCACCCGGCCGTAGGCGTCGTAGTCGGTGTGCGTCGCGCCCGTGTCCGGGTCCGTGGTGTCCGTGACCCGGCCCAGCGCGTCGTACGTCCACGTCCGTGTGTTGCCGACGTCGTCGGTGGAGGTCACCATGTCGCCGCGCAGGTCGTAGTCGTACGTCGTGGTGATCGCGCCCGCCTCGGTCAGCGCGGTGTCGGCGAAGGTGTCCTGACGGGTCGTGCGGCCCAGCGCGTCGGTCCACACCCGGGAGGCGGGCGTGCCCTTGGGCTGGCGGACGACCGTGTAGTCGAGGGCGTACTCGTAGCGGGTGCGGCGGTCGACCGTCGGCACGGCCTTGCCGGCGTTGGTGAACGTCTCGCCCGTCTGCGGGTAGGAGTTGTGCACCGGTGTGACGGTCAGTACCCGGCCCAGGCCGTCGTACGTGTACGAGGTCGCGTTGGGGACCAGCGACTCCGAGGCGGGGACCACCAGTTCCGTGCTCGGGTCGCCCTCCATGTAGTACGCGTTGCGGGTGTAGCGGACCTGGCCGGCGCTGTTGTGGAGCGTGTCGGTGACCAGCCGGCCGCCGCCCACGGCCGGGGTCTGGGTCTGACGCTCGCGGCCCAGGCCGTCGTAGATCGTGGTGGAGGACTCGTACGTCCCGTCGCCCGCCGCGGTGTTCGGGTTGTCGGCGAGGGACCGTGTCACCACCGACACCGGCTTGTCCGGGTCGATGTTGTACGCGTACGTGACCGTCGGGTCGTCCGTGGCGGTCTGGGTGGCGTCCCAGGCGGCGACGGCGCGCCCGAGCGGGTCGTACTCGTAGGACTCGGTCCGGTTGTTGGCGTCCGTGGGCTTGAGGGTGGTACCGCGTCCGGGTTCCAGGACGGTGGTGTCGGTGAAGCCCGCGACCACGGCGCCGTCGACGACCTTGTTCCCGGTGACCGTCTCGATCTTGTAGACCTGACCGCTCGACGGCGTGTACGTCGTGGTGTTGTACACCCCGGTCGGGTCGGTGACCTTCGTGACGCGGCCGGTGGAGTCGTACTCGGTGCGCGACTCGGGGTGGGTGGTCTCCCAGCCGGTGCCGGCGCCGGTCGGCGCCTCCGTCCTGGTGACCAGGCCCTTGGCGGGTGTGGCGGTGGACGAGGTGGCGCCGTCGTAGAACATGCGCGAGGCGCTGACCAGGGTGGTGCCCGTCGAGCTGGACAGGTCCGTGGAACAGGTGCTGGTGCCGGTGGTGGCGACGGTCCGGGCGACCAGGCCGACCAGGTAGTTCGTGCCCGAGGTGTTGTGCACGTACGAGGTCGCGGTGCACGACTCGTCGCCGGAGACGGCTGTGTCGCCGTACTCCTTGACCTTCGTCGGCAGACCGTAGGTGGAGTCGTACTCGGTCTCGGAGGTCACCGTGTGCAGGGTCAGCTTGTCGGAGGCCTTGCCCGAGGCCTTGGAGATGGTCGAGGTACTGCCGAGCGTCACGCGCTCGGAGACCACGTCCGGGCCGTCGGTACGGTCGCGGGTGGCCAGGCGGACCGGGGCGTCCGGGAAGTTGACGGTGCGGGCGACCCAGCCCGTGGTGGTGTCGGCCGACGCGTCCGGGTAGGTGAGCGACTCGGCGACCATGCCGGCGTACGCCTTGCGGTCGGTGGCCAGGGTCGCGCCGGTGACGTCGGTCGTCACTACCGAGCGCTTGACGTCGTCGGAGGACTTCTCCGGAGTGTCGTCGGCGAGGACGTCGTCGTCCATGCCGCGGAAGTAGCGGGTGACGGACTTGGAGGCGGCGCTGCCGCCGACCGCGTCCGTGGTGCCGGTGGTCGTGGTCACGAGCGGGAAGCCGCGGAAGTCGTCCCAGGTGCGCTTCTTGGGGCGGGAGAACTCCGACTGGCTCTTGGCCCACAGCGCGCCGTCGACGGCGTCGTCGTAGGTCTCGTACGTGTACGTCGTCACGATGTCCTTCGCGTCGGCGAGACGCGGGAACTCGGTGATCTTGTCGACGACATACTTGTGGAACCAGGAGATCCGTTTGTCCTCCAGCTCACCGTCGGCGTGCCAGTACGCCGGGTAGCACAGGGAGTGGTTCCTGTCGGTGGTCGGGCGGCCCGAACCGGTGAGGCACTTGCCCTCGGGGTCCTTGTAGTCGACGTGGGTACGGCCGCCGTACTCGGAGACGACGTCCTGGATACGCAGTCGCGCGAACAGCGGGGACGTGTCGGAGGAGCCGTTCTTGACGCGGTTCGGCAACGCGTTCTGGTTGTGGCCGAAGGACACCGGGTTGAGGCGGTCGGTGGAGCCGTCCACCGCGTAGCCGGTACGGGTGACGGACTCCAGCCAGAGCGCGGTGTACTCACCGGTGAGGTTCCAGGGGAAGGACTGCTTCAGCCCCCAGGAGTCGACCTTCGACAGCGAGGTCGTGGTCGTCGAATCGCCGTCCAGGCCACAGGCGTTGCGCTGACCGGTCTCGTTGCCGTCGGCGTCCGAGGAGTACTCGGTCAGTGTCACGCCCTGCTCGCGCTGGGTGCAGGAGTCGACCGAGGCGAGGCGCTTGCGGGAGAAGAAGGTGGGGGCGTACGTACCGCACTTCTTTCCGGTCGCGCAGGCGAGGTCGGCGGGGGTGTCGAACCAGGGCCGGGTCCGGTCGGACTGCTTGGAGTCGAAGTTGGCGTTCGAGCACGCCACGTTCAGCGCGGGGTCCTCGAAGCAGCGCTCCCGGGTGTGACCACGTACGGCACACCGAACGGGGCTCAGGGCCAGAGCAGTTCTCTGGCCCAGCCCCGCTCCTCACGCACATAACTCAGTCGAACATGCCGCCGTAGCGCGTCCCCTTGGAAAAACTCGGCCTCGTCAGGGAAGACGCGGTACAGGGTCCAGGACGGAACCGGTGTCTGTGGCTCGCGTTGGGCGAGTTCCCAGGCTGCTTCGGAGGTTTGGGTCAGCTCGTCCAAGGACGGGAGGACTTCGCTCTGGTGGCCGGTCAGTGCTGCTGCCAGGGCTCCTGTCGAGCGGGCGTGCAGGTCCGCCCGGGATTCGGCGGGGGTTGCCGGGAGGACCGGGCCGCGCAGGCGGATCTGGCGGCCCAGGCGGGGCCAGTAGAAGGAGAGGGCGGCGTAGGCGAAGTGCGTCAACTGGTGGCCTTTGCGGCTTGTGGCGTGGGTCGCGAAGGACCAGCCTTCCTCGTCCGCGCCGTGCAGCATCACCATTCGTACGTCGGGGAGCCCCTCGTCGTCCCTCGTCGCCAGGGACATCACGTGCGGCTCGGTCTCCCCCGCCGCCACCGCCTCCGCGAACCACGTGGTGAAGAGGGCGAGGGGGGTGTCCGGTGCCGTCGTCGGGTCGAACGCCCGTAGTTCGGTCGTCTCGGGGGCCCATACCCGTAGGGACTTCAGCAGGTCGTGGAGGTCCGGTCCGGTTTCCGTTGCCATAAGTCGAGTATCACCTTTGACCGGTGCCGGGTCCGAAGTCGTATGCGGTGAAGTCCGCGACCGGGCGGTATCCGATCCGTTGGTAGAGGGCGTTGCTGGTCGGGTTCGCGAGGTCGGTGAAGAGCAGGACCTCGGCCGCGCCCGCCGCGCGCGCGGCCCGGCTGACCTCCGCCGTGGCGGCGCCGGCGTAGCCGCGGCCCCGCAGGTCCGCCGGGGTGTACACGGGGGCGACCCGGATCTGGCCGGCCACCTTCGCCGTGACTCCGGCCATCGACACCGGTGTTCCGTCGGGGGTCTCCCAGAGCGTGACGCCGCCGTAGGAGATCCGTGCGTCGGCCCATTCGGCCGAGCCGATCATGGCGCCGTGCTCGCCGATCGCCTGTACGAACTCACCGTGCCAGCGCATGAGTTGTTTGCGGTCCTTTGCCACCGCGACTCTCGGGCTGCCGGGAGGGGAAGGCGCTGGGATCGTCAACTCGCCCAAGCGGTAGAGGCGTTGGCGGACGCTGATCTCGCCTTCGGCTCCGGTTCGTCCTCGCCACGCCTCCGCGAAGGCCGTCGCCGTGTCCTGTTCGGCCATGACGCCGGGCAACTCGGTTCCCCGGTCGGCGAGTCGGGAGGCCAGTGCTTCGGCCTCGTCGGGGGTGAGGCGGGTCGACATGAGGCGGCCGGGGGGTGTGCGGAAGTAGGCGGCCGTGACAGTGCCGTCGCGTTCCAGGACGCCGAACTCGGGGTCGTCGTCGCCGTAGATGTGCCGCCCGCGTCTGCGCAGGGTGTCCGTCACCGTCAGTTGAATGGTGTGGTGTGCGGGGCGGGACTGGAGGAAGTCCCCTGCCAGGAGCAGGAACTGGTCCAGGTCCGCGGTGAGGTGCCAGGTGGGGATCGTCGTCACAGTTCTACCTCCGGGTCGGTCGCCAGGCGGCCGTGCAGATGGACGTCGCGGAAGGCGTCGCGGCGGCCCGCCTCGAACATCGCCCCGCGCAGTGTCCCCTCGGCGGGGAAGCCGCAGCGTTCGGCGATGTGGCAGGAGACGTGGTGGCCGAGGGCGTGGCCGAGTTCGAGGCGGTGCAGGCCCAGGTCGGTCAGGGCCCAGCGGGCGGCGAGGGTGAGGGCACGGATCGCGACGTGCCGGCCGCGGGCCTCGGGGAGGGTCCAGTAGCCGACGCGGGCGACGCTGATGAGGCGGTCGATGTCGTTGACGCCGATGTGTCCGAGGGTCGTGCCGTCGGCGGCGTCCATGACTCGGAACGAGGCGCTGACGCCGTCCTCGGCGCCCTCGGCGCGGGAGCGGAGCGAGTTGCGGGCTCCGGTGAGGTCCGTGATGGGGCGGAGTGGGGTGTTCCAGCGCTGGAAGTCGGGGTCGGACACTCCGCGCAGCCAGTCCGCGACATCGGTGTCGTCGTCGGGGTTCCAGGGGCGCAGCCGCAGTCCGTGGCCGTTCAGCTCGGGCAGGGGGTGCTGAACGGACCGCTCGCGTATGTGGGCCATCGCGCCATTGAACCAAGTGCCCCGTGCACCGGGTGTGTCATTTTCCCCCGGGCGGAAGCCTGAACACCGGCACTCCCTCCCGGAACACCGCCTCGACCGGCGTTCCGGCCCTCAGGGCGGCCGGGTCGGAGTCCACCAGTTCCGTCATCATGCGCGGGCCCTCCGCCAGGTCGACGACGGCGGCGACGTACGGCACCCGTCGTCCGAAGGGCGGCAGGTCGTTGCGGTGGACGACGGACCAGGTGTAGAGGGTGGCGCGGCCGCTCGCGGTCTCCCAGGTGACGTTCTCGCTCCAGCAGTGGGGGCAGAACTCGCGCGGGTAGTGGTGGGGCCGGCCGCAGTCGGCGCAGTGGCGGATCAGCAGTCTGCCCTGGCCGGCCGCGTCCCAGTAGGTCCGGGTGAACGCGTCGGGCTCGGGGAGGTCGAAGCGGAGTTCCGAGCGGGGGTCGGAGCGCGGCTCGCGGGTCATCGGAACCATCCGATCGCGTCGTCCAGCGACCACACCTGCCAGGACATCGCGAACAGGGCCACGACCGAGATGAGCGCCATCATCGCGTTCTGCCCCTGCTCCGCCCAGTCGTGGATCATGAGGGTGAAGTAGAGGACGTTGAGGAGCAGGCCTCCGACGAGGGCGACCGGGGTGAGGAGTCCCGCGACCAGGCCGAGGCCGACGGCGAGTTCGGCGTAGACGACGATGTACGCCATGGTGCGCGGGCGTGGGGCGACCATCACGTCGAAGCCCGAACGGACCGCGGTCCAGCGGTGTTCGGCGGCGACGTCGGCGGCCCAGGCGATGCCGGTGCCGCGTTCGAACCAGGCTTTCTTGTCCTTGTGCCGCCAGCTCTCCAGCCACCACAGGCCGAGTCCTATGCGGAGGACCGCGAGCCATTCCGCTCCGTCGAGCCAGATCGCATCCATGAATCTGACGGTACGTCAGAAGCTGGAGAAAGCCGAGAGGGGGCCATGAAAATCCTGTGCGCGGGCCGTGCCGCTGTGGGCCGGCCATGAATCCCGGCAGATTGTTGACGATTTCGTTCGCCGCCGATTACGTTCGCAAGCGCAAGGCCAGGAAGCGGTCCGGAAGACGCGGTCGGGAACGGTCAGGAAGACGAGAGGCAGCACGGTGAAGCACAGGGCAGTGAAGCGCAGGACGGTAGTCATGGGCATCGGCGCCACCGCCGGTGTCGCGGCGGTCGGCGGCATCGCGCTCAGCGCGAACGCGAGCGACTCGAAGTCGTCGTCGTCCTCGGACGCCCTGGTCTTCGACCCGGACGCCTACACGAAGCTCACGAAGACGATCACGGACGCCGAGGGCACGGAGCACAAGGTCGTCTACCACTTCTGGAAGGCGATCACCTACGTCGCCGAGCCGGTGGACGCCACCTACCAGTCGCTGATCGTCAGCGCCCCGGTGGAGATCGACGGCAAGGCGGTCGACGCGAGCAACGCGCCGATCCTGTTCGCCAACTCCGTCGGCGGCTACCTGCCCGCCTCCGTGGCGACCGCCACCGAGGTCGGCGGAGGCGGTTCGGCGATGGGCGGCGGCGCGGCCCCCAGCGGCGCGCCCAGCGCGTCTTCGTCCGCAGGCGCCTCCGCCCCCGGCGCCAACGGCAACACCAACGCCACCGGCGGCGCGACCTCCAGCAACCAGCTCCTCGCGCTGGCCGCCGGCTACGTCGTGATCGAGCCCGGCGCCCGCGGCCGTACCCTCAAGAACTCCAGTGGCGAGTACTACGGCACCGCCCCGGCCGCGATCGTCGACCTCAAGGCGGCCGTCCGGTACATCAGGTCCAACAAGGGCCGCATCCCCGGCAACGTCGAGCGAATCGTTTCGGCAGGCACCAGCGCGGGTGGCGCCCTCTCCTCCCTGCTGGGCGCGTCCGGCGACAGCCCGATCTACGACAAGTACCTCAAGGAGATCGGCGCGGCCGACGCCTCCGACGCGATCTTCGCGACCGGTGCCTGGTGCCCGATCACCGACCTGGAGCACGCGGACGGCGCCTACGAGTGGAACTGGGGCGCCAACGACCTCAGCACCGGCAAGCAGGTGGACCAGACGGTGTCGAAGGCGCTGCAGGCGCAGTTCGCCGAGTACCAGGCCGGCCTGAAGCTGCGCGGCCTCGGCGGCTTCGGTCCGCTCAGCGCCCGCAACCTCGACGAGTACATGGTCGAGCAGTACCTGGAGCCGTCGGCCACCACCTACCTCGCCGCCCTCTCCGACTCCGCCCGCGAGACCTATCTGAAGGCCAACACCTTCATCACCTGGTCCGGCGGCAAGGCCACCTTCACCTGGGCCGACTTCCTCACCCACGTCGGCGCCCGCAAGAAGGACACCCCGGCCTTCGACGCCTTCGACCTGTCGGCCGGCGAGAACAACGAGTTCGGCACGGGCACGACCCAGGCCCGCCACTTCACGGCGTACGGCGCGAAGAACGACTCGACGGGCCTCAGCAGCAAGCGCGTCGCGAGCGACATCCCCGCGAAGCTCGACCTGATGAACCCGATGCACCACCTGGTCGCGAAGGTGAACCCGAACCGCTCCAGGCACTGGTGGATCCGGCTCGGCACCAAGGACTCGGACACCGCGCTGACGGTCGCCGCCAACCTCGCCGCCCGCCTCGACAACCTGGGCGACGACGTGAACCACATCTACTACTGGGACGAGGGCCACGGCGCCAACACCGACCCGGGCGACTTCATCAAGTGGATCGCCCAGGTGACCGGCCACAAGGCCAAGCGCGGCAAGTAGTCCGCGAGGGCGGGGCGGGTCCCGCGACCGCGCTCACCCCGCCCCCACAACCAGAGGCTCTACGCCACCGATCCCACCCGGTCCTCCACACCCGTGATCAATCCGCAACCAATTCCGGTCTTGACCGAGACCCATCAACGTGGGACGTGATTACGCTCGCGCTCATGGCCGACTCCACAGCGTCTCCGACCCCGGCGCCGCAGAACCACGCAGACCGCCCCGTGTACGTCGTCGGCGGCGGCCCCGGCGGACTCGCCGCCGCGTACGCGCTGCGCGCGCGGGGCATCCGTGCCGTCGTACTGGAGCGGTCGGACCGGGTCGGGGCGTCCTGGCGCGGGCACTACGACCGCCTCCACCTGCACACCACTCGCCGGCTCTCGGGGCTGCCGGGCCTCGCGATCCCGCGCCGTTTCGGGCGCTGGGTCTCGCGCGACGACGTGGTGCGTTATCTGGAGAAATACGCGGAGGTCCACGAGCTGGAGATCGTCACCGGTGTCGAGGTCTCCCGCATCGAGCGCTCGGCCGACGGCACCGGCTGGCTGCTGCACGCCACCGGCGGCCGTGAGCTGACCGGCCGCGCGGTCGTCGTCGCCACCGGCACCAACCACACCCCCCGGGTGCCCGACTGGCCCGGCCGCGACACCTACACCGGCGAGCTGCTGCACGCCGCCGACTACCGCAACCCGCAGCCGTACGCGGGCCGGGACGTCCTGGTCGTCGGCGTCGGCAACACGGGTGCGGAGATCGCGGTCGACCTGGTGGAGGGCGGCGCGGCGCGCGTACGGCTCGCGGTGCGCACCACCCCGCACATCGTGCGCCGCTCGACCGCGGGCTGGGCGGCCCAGTACACGGGCATCGTCGTACGGCGGCTGCCGGTCCGTCTCGTCGACCGGCTCGCGGGGCCGATGGCCAGGCTGAGCGTGCCGGACCTGGCGGCGCAGGGGCTGGCGCGGCCCGACACGGGGCTGTACAGCCGGGTCAAGGACGGGTCGATCCCGGTGCAGGACGTCGGTCTGATCGACGCGGTGCGCAAGGGGCGGGTGGAGGTCGTGGCGGCCGTGGAGTCGTTCGAGGACGGCAAGGTGGTGCTGGCCGACGGTGAGCGGATCGAGCCGGACGCCGTCGTCGCGGCCACGGGTTACGTCCGTTCACTGGAGGGTCTGGTCGGCCATCTCGGTGTGCTGGACGCGCGCGGCAGGCCGGTCGTGCACGGCGCCCGCTCCCCGAAGGACGCGCCCGGCCTGTACTTCACCGGCTTCACCAACCCCATCAGCGGCATGCTCCGCGAGCTGGCGATCGACGCGGAGAAGATCGCGAAGGCCCTCGCCAGGTCCGTCCGCAAAAGTGCCGTGAGCTAGGACCTGTCCCGGGTTCCGACCGTTCTTTGCGTGCACGACAGTTCCTGACGCAGTGTCAGTTCAGTAATCTGACAGTGCGTCAGTTAATTGTGCTGTCACGACTGTCACACAGGAGCGGGCGGACCGATGCTTGGATCAACCCACGGCACCCTCACCACCGACTCCCGCCGGGCCCGGGTCATCGCCTGCGGTGAGCAACCCGGCCCCGCCGTCCACGGAAGGCCCGCCGACGTCGACGATCTCGATGTCGGCGGGCGGCCGTTGTACGCCGGCGTACCCGACCTGGACCGTTTCTTCCGCCCCGAGACGGTCGCCGTGATCGGCGCCTCGGACGCGGAGGGACGCCCGAACACGGGCATCACCCGCCAACTCATGGCCTGGGCCGACCGGGTGGGGGCGCGCCTGCATCCGGTGCATCCCACCCGTACGACGGTCTTCGGCGTCCCCTGCTTCCCCTCCGTCCCCGATCTCCCCGAACAGGTCGACCTGGCCGTGGTGCTGGTGGCCGACCCGCTCCCCGTGATCGAGCAACTGGCAGAGGCCAAGGTGAAGTTCGCGGTCGCCTTCGCGTCCGGCTTCGCGGAGACGGGCGAGGAGGGCGCACTGGCGCAGGAGCAACTCGCCGCCGCCGTAGGCCGGTCCGGGCTCCGTCTGCTCGGCCCGAACACCAACCTCAACGCCTTCGAGAACTTCCGCGAGGACCTCGACGGCCCCGCGATCGCCCTCATCACCCAGTCGGGCCACCAGGGCCGCCCGGTCTTCGCCCTGCAGGAGCTCGGCATCCGCCTCTCCCACTGGGCACCCACCGGCAACGAGGCCGATCTGGAGACGGCCGACTTCATCTCCTACTTCGCCGAACGCCCCGAAGTCGGCGCCATCGCCTGCTACTTGGAGGGCCTCAAGGACGGCCGCGCCTTCCTCCTCGCCGCCGACCGCGCCGCCCGCCGCAAGGTGCCCGTCGTCGCGGTGAAGGTCGGCCGCACCGAGACCGGGGCCCGCACCGCCGCCTCCCACACCGGCAAACTCACCGGCGCGGACACGGTGGTGGACGCGGCGATGCGCCAGTACGGCGTGCTCCGCGTCGACGGCCTCGACGAACTCCAGGACACCGCGAGCCTGTTGGCGCGGGCGAAGGCTCCCGTCGCCGACGGGGTCGTCGTGTACTCGATCTCCGGCGGAACGGGCGCCCACTTCGCCGACCTGGCGAGCGAGGCGGGACTGCACCTGCCACAGCTGTCCACGGCCAAGCAGGCCGAACTGCACGAGTGGATACCGCCGTACCTGAGCGTGGCGAACCCGGTGGACAACGGCGGTCACCCGGTGGGCGACTGGCGCGGCCGGAGGATCATCGACGCGATCCTCGACGACCCGGAGGTGGGCGTACTGGTGTGCCCGATCACGGGCCCCTTCCCGCCGCTGAGCGACAAGCTGGTCGAGGACCTCGTCGCCGCGGCCGAACGCACCGACAAGCTGGTGTGCGTGGTGTGGGGTTCACCGGTCGGCACCGAACCGGCGTACCGGGAAGTCCTGTTGGGCTCCTCCCGGGTGGCCACCTTCCGCACGGTCGGCAACTGCATCACGGCGCTGCGCGCCTACTTCTCCCACCACCGCTTCGTCCGCGCCTACCGGTCCCCCTTCGACGAGGCCCCCCGCGCCCTCTCCCCCTCCTTCCGCAAGGCCCAGGCCCTGATGCGCCCGGGTCAGCAGCTGAGCGAGCACGCGGCGAAACAACTGCTGCGAGCCTACGGCATCCGGGTGCCCCGCGAGCAGCTGGTGACCAGCGCGGCGGCGGCCGTACGGGCGGCGGGGCTGGTGGGCTACCCGGTGGTGATGAAGGCGTCGGGCGGCCAGATAGCGCACAAGACGGAACTGGGCCTGGTAAAGGTCGGACTGACCTCGGCCAGCCAAGTCCGGGACGCCTACCGCGAGTTGACGGACATCGCCCGCTACGAGGACGTGACCCTGGACGGTGTGCTGGTCTGCCAGATGGTCGAGCGGGGCGTCGAGATGGTGGTCGGCGTCACCCAGGACGACCTGTTCGGGCCGACGGTGACGGTCGGCCTTGGCGGGGTGCTGGTCGAGGTGTTGCGGGACGTGGCGGTACGTGTGCCACCGTTCGGGGAGGACCAGGCGGGCGCGATGCTCGGCGAGCTGCGCGGCCGTCCCCTGCTCGACGGGGTACGGGGGCGCCCTCCGGCGGACCTGGACGCGCTGGTGGAGGTGATCCTGCGGGTGCAGCGCATGGCCCTCGAACTGGGCGACGTGCTCTCCGAGTTGGACATCAACCCGCTGATGGTGCTGCCCCGGGGGCAGGGCGCGGTGGCCCTGGACGCGCTGGCGGTTTGCCGATGACCGGGCCGACGTCGGAGATCACGCACACCGTCACGGACGGCGTCACGTACCTCACCCTCAACCGTCCCGAGACTCTCAACGCCCTCACCCCGCCCCAACGGGACCAGTTGATCGCCCTGTTGGCCGAGGCGTCGGCCGACCCTTCCGTACGGGCGGTGGTCCTCACCGGCACCGGGCGGGGCTTCTGCGCGGGCGCGGACCTGAGGGGAGGCGGGACGGCGACCGCCGAACGGGTGGCCGGGGACGTGGCCCGCACGATCCGCCTGGGCGCGCAACGTCTGATCGCAGCCGTCCTGGACTGCGAGAAACCGGTGATCGCCGCGGTGAACGGCACGGCGGCGGGCCTGGGCGCGCACCTGGCTCTCGCCTGCGACCTCGTCCTGGCCGCGGAGTCGGCGCGCTTCATCGAGGTGTTCGTACGCCGGGGCCTGGTCCCGGACGGCGGCGGCGCCTATCTGCTCCCCCGCCTGATCGGCCCGCAACGGGCGAAGGAGCTGATGTTCTTCGGCGACGCCCTGACCGCCACGGACGCGGAACGCCTCGGCCTCGTCAACCGGGTGGTGCCGGACGGGGAGCTGGAGAAGACGACCCGCGAGTGGGCGCGGCGCCTGGCAACCGGCCCGACCCGCGCCCTCGCCCTCACCAAGCAGCTCGTCAACGCCTCCCTGGACAGCGACCGGACGTCGGCGTTCGCGGCGGAGGCGGCGGCCCAGGAGATCAACATGACGACGGAGGACGCGAGGGAGGGCGTGGCGAGCTTCGTGGAGCGGCGGAGTCCGGAGTACCGGGGGCGCTGACGCCCACACCGGAGGCCTTGGTCTCTACGCTGTGTCGATGCTGTCGTACGAGGAAATGACCCCGCCCGAACGGGAGTTGTGGAACGCCTTCCCCGAAGGCCGCCTGGTGGACCTGCGCGTGGGCGCACCGGACGAGAACGATCCTGCGGAAGGACCGGGCTGGGGACCCGAGCGCACGCTTCGGGCCGCTGTCGTGACGGCACTGGCGCGGGGAGCCAACACCGCACCGCCGGGGGCGGTCACCGCGCTGCGGGTCATCGGCGCGCGGATCACCGGTCGGCTCGACCTGGCCGGCGCGGAGATCGGGCACCTGTTGCGGTTCGAGGGCTGCTGGTTCGAGGAGGGGCCGAGTCTCGACGGAGCCGCCACCCGGACGATCGGGTTCGTCGGCTGCCAAGTCCCCGGCATCGACGCCGCGTTGGCCTCCGTCGAGGGCACCCTCGACCTGAGGCGTTCGGTTCTGCACGGCAGGCTCTCGCTCATGCGGGCGCGGATCGCGGGCGAACTGCAGCTGGGCGGGGCGGTGTTGTCGGACCCGGAGGGCTGGGCGCTGTTCGCCGGAGGTCTGGTCATGGAGGGTGGGGTCTTCTGCCGTCGGGGATTCACGGCCCACGGGGGCATACGCCTGCTGGGGGCCCACCTGCCCGGCGGCCTGTTCATGGAGGGCGCCAGACTGGACAACCCCGACGGCCCGGCGCTCCTCGCGGACAACGCCGTGGCCCAGACCCTGGTCTTCTCGCAGGGGTTCACCGCCACCGGGACCGTGCAGCTGCGCGGCGCCCAGATATCCGATCAACTCACCTTCGACGGCGCCTTTTTGAGCGGCGCGGACATGGCCCTGGACTGTTCGCGGATGCGGGCGGGGGAGCTCCACTTCACGCCCGCCGCAGCCCCGTCCGGTGCGGTGGACCTGCGCGGGGCCCACGTCTCGGTCCTGCACGACGGCGAGAACAGCTGGCCGGGCGTCGTACGGCTTCAGGGTTTCGACTACGTCTCCATCCAGTCCGAGGACGGTCTGCGGGGGTATGACGTGGCCCGCCGCGTCGAGTGGGTCCGCCGCGAGCCCGGCTACGCCCCGCAGCCCTACGAGCAGTTGGCGAGCTGGTACCGGCAGGTCGGCCACGAGGACGACGCCCGCAAGGTGCTGCTGGCCAAGCAGCGCCACCGTCGCGGCACTCTGCATCCGGCGGGACGGGTGTGGGGACAGCTGCTCGACGCCCTGGTCGGCTACGGCTACCGCCCCTGGCTGGCCGGAGTGTGGATCCTGGCGCTGACCGCCCTCGGCACGGCCGTCTTCGGCGGCGAGACGCCGAAGCCGGTCCAGACCGGCCAGGGCCCGTCGTTCAACGCCTTCGTCTACACCCTCGACCTGCTGATCCCGATCGGCGGCCTCGGCCAGCGCACCGCCTGGTACTGGCCGGACGGCAGCCTCTCGCAATGGCTCTCCTACACCCTGATCGCGGCCGGCTGGCTGCTGACGACGGCGGTCGTCGCGGGCGTGACACGGTCGTTGAACAAGAGCTGAACAAGAACCGGGACCCCCGCCGACGTGGTCGGCGGGGGTCCCGGGGGTGCCGGGAGTGCGGCGCTCGTCAGTCCAACAGGCCGTCGTAGTCGGGCAGCTTGTACGTCGTGTCGGCGTAACCGCCCGTCAGGTCCGTCGTGTTGTTGCCGATGTTGGCGACGATGTCGTATCCGTTCGCCTCGATCGCCTTGCGCTGGGAGGTCTTGAAGTCGGCGACGCTCTCGCTCGCGATGTCGATGAGCGTGCGGGTGTAGAGGCCGTCGACGGTGTAACCGACGTTCGTCAGGTTGTACTTGGTGGCCACGTCGATCAGGTTGGTGCGGGCGCTGACGAAGAAGACGCTGACCCCCTTGGCGTGCGCGTCCTTGGCCAGGGCGAGTACCGGTGCGGTGGCCGGGGTGGGGTAGCCGCCCTCGAAGTAGGACGCCAGCGAGGTGTTGTCGATGTCGAGGACGATCGCCAGCCTGGCGCCCGAGGTGTTGGCGGCGGCGCGGGAGTCGACGTAGGTCTGCGCGGGGCCGGTGACGGCGGCGACGTCGGACAGCCACTGGGACTCGGTGACGGTCGAGTCGGCGGCCTGCGCGGGCAGGGCGGCGGCGAGGGTCAGGGCGAGGCCGGCCACGGCGGCAACTGCGGTGCCGCGTGCGGTGAGACGGTTCATCGGGTGGATGCTCCTCGGGGTCGCGGCGGCCACCGGTTCCGTACCGGCGGCGGTCGTTGCGGAACTCTGCTGCGGGCGGGTGTGCGGGGAGTGACTCAGGGAGGTCCGTGCGGCGTCGTAACTCCCATGTTCTTCCCGGGAGTCTGTGAACGAGCTGTCGGAACCCCCCGGCGCCCCGCACCCCTTCCTATCTGATGACCCGTCAGCTTCAATGGGTGGTGTGATGGGACACGCAGGAGCGGCCGCCGCCGCCGTCCGCTACCTCAGGTCGTCCGGAGGCGCTCCGGCCGCGCAGCCTGTCGAGGCGCTGCCGCGGCCGGAGCTCCGGTGCGTCGCGGACGACGAGCGCGCACCGGTCGAGCACGGCGAATTCCGGCGCGTACTGGGCCACTTCGCGACCGGCGTGACGGTGATCACCGCCCCCGCGGCGGCCGGCGAACCCGGCCCCGCCGGCTTCGCCTGCCAGTCGTTCTCCGCGCTCTCCCTCGACCCGCCGCTCGTCGTCTTCATGGTCGGCCGTACGTCCACGACCTGGCCCCGCATCGCCCGCGCCGGCGTCTTCTGCGTCAACGTACTCGGCGCCCACCAGGGCGAGTTGTGCCGCGGCTTCGCGGCCAGCGGCACCGACAAGTTCGCGGGCGTCCCGTACGACGCGTCCCCGGTCTCCCGCTCCCCACGGCTCACCGGCGCCGCCGCCTGGATCGACTGCACGATCCACGCGGTGCACACCGGGGGCGACCATCTGATCGTGGTGGGCCGGGTGGACGGGCTGGGTGTCATGGGGAACGGCGACGATGCGCCCCTGCTGTTCCACCGGGGCCGGTTCCTCTGAGCGTCGCCAGGACAGAAGCCGGCCGATCACCAATAGGCCAGAAGCTGACCCAACCTGCCCCTAGCGTCGCCCCGACACCTGGCAGCGACGAAGGGGCACCCGATGACCGACCGACAGCACACCCACACTCACACCCGTGCCAATGCCACTCCGGAGGGCTACACCACCGTCGCGCCATGGGTCGTCACCGACGACACCGGAGCCTTTCTCAACTTCGTCGCGGCGGCGTTCGGCGGGGAGGAGCTCGGGCGGGTGGTGACCGAGAGCGGGTCGATCGGGCACGGGGAGATCCGAGTCGGGGACACCGTCGTGCCGGCCTTCGACCGAAGCGCGGACTGGCCCGTGCTGCCGAGCCTGCTGCGCGTGTTCGTGCCGGACGCGGACGAGGCGTTCGCCCGGGCCGTCGACGCCGGCGCCCAGGTCGTCACCCCCCTCGCGAACCACGCCTTCGGACAGCGTGGCGGCCGGGTCAAGGATCCCTTCGGCAACATCTGGTGGGTGGTCGCCCAGGTGGAACACGTTCCCGAGACCGAGATGTGGGAACGGCTGCGGCAACCCGAGTACGCCGAGGCCATGCGCATCGCCCAGGAGACCTTCGACGCCGAACTCAGCGGCCGGGGCCAGGGACGCAGCAGCGCGCCCGTGCGGACGACGACCGGGTGACGGAGCGGAGCAACCGGCTGACGGACCGGGACAGACACGGACCGAAACAGACGCGTGTCCCGGCGTCCCAGGGCCGACCGGACACCCGGGCCGACCGGGCCCCGGGGCCGGCAAGTCGCCTTTCGGACCACGACGGCATGCTGGTGGCCTCGCACGACGGAAGCAGGCCGACACCGTCCGGTCGACGGCGGCGGCCACACCCGCCTCCCGCCGGGCGACCCGTCACCCGTCCCTAGTCGGACGCCGGCACGAACACCGTCTGTGAGACGGCCGACTGGAAGTTGTCGTCGGCGTCGAAGACCGCGCGGTAGTAGCCGGCGGCACTCTGGTCGAGGTCCGCGGCGAAATCGTTGCCGTCACCGCCCCAGGAGGCCTCGACCGTGGTGAGCGTCGTCCAGTTCACGCCGTCGGGCGAGTACTGGAGACGGACGTAGATCCAGGCGGGCGTCCATCCGTCGGGGAAGTCGATGAGCCCCTCGGCGTGGACCTGCCCCGGGCCGGATCGGGCGGCCGTGAAGGCCGTGAACTTCGACGCCCGGTGCACATGGACGGTGTCGCTCGTACCGGTCCCGGCCTGGAGGAACGGATCGTCCGAGGTGTCCAGGGCGAACTGGAAGTGGCCGCCCTGCCAGGGCGTGTACTCCATGGTGAAGGTGCCGTCGCCGGCCGTGGTGAAGCGGCCCACCAAATCGGTCTGCGCGTCGTCGGGGCCGAACAGGACACCGCCCGGGCGTCCGGCCAGCGGCACCCAGCCGTCCGCGGTCTTCTGCTCGACCTTGACGTTCACCGTGACCGGCCGACCGAGGTCGACGTCGGTCGCACTCACCGTGGACGTGAACCGGGTGGGGATCTGGTCGACACCGATCTGCACGGGCTCGGACTCCCCGTACAGGACCGCCGGTGTGCCACCGTCCATACCGAAGACGGCCTGGACGGGCGCGGCGTAGTCGAGTCGCACCGACGCGGTGAAATGCCCAGAGGCGTCGGTGGTCACCGTGGTCTGCGTCAGGTAGTCGACATTGATCTCGACCTGGCGTGCCGCGAGCGGCCTGACCTGGCGGGTCGGCCAGCGACCGTACAGCGTGCCCTCCACCCGCACATCACGGTGTTCCCGGTCGATGGCGGTGCGGTCGACGGCAAGCGCGCCGAACTTCGCCACGACGTAGTAGGCGAAGTCCCCCGCGGACTGCCGCAGCACATGAGCGCCGTCGGCGTCCGTCACCTCCACGTCGACGCGATAGGAGCCGAACTCGGGCAGCTTCAGTGGCTTCTTGGTGCGCCAGGTACCGTCCTGACGGGTGCCGGAGAAGAGCCGGAAGTCCTTGGTCCCGATCTCGGCGACCTCGGTCTGCGAGGTGTACGAGACCAGGTGTGCCGTGATGCCCGTGATGCCGGCCGAGGACCGGGCACCGATCTGCAGGGTCCCCAGGTCGTCCGACACACTCGTCGCGAACATGACCTCCGGCGGATCCGCGGCGTGCGCCGCCGTCACACCTCCCATGCCGAGCGCGGCGGCCGCGACGGCCACCGTGATCCATCTGCGCAGTCTCTGCAACACCACTGCCGATCCCCACCCCTGACGCGTTTCGGAACGGCGGGGGTCAGTTCCGGACCGCCCGCCCGGCCATCCGGCCATCCGGGTCTTTATACCGATCACCCAGCACGGACGCGCAGCAATTAGGCGCGGGCGGGAGCTTCGGAGGACTCGGCCAAGTAGGCCTGGGCCGAGCGGAGTTGGTACGGCTCCGGTGCCGGGTCCGCCGTTACATCGCCAACGCCGCCGCAGGTGTCAAGCCCCGCCGCCGGATGACCAGCGCCATCAGCGCCGCCACCGCGCACAGCGCCCCGGACACGTACCAGACCATGTCGTACGAGCCGAACGCGTCCCGTGCGACCCCGCCCAGGAAGGCGACGAGCGCCGCGCCGATCTGGTGCGAGGCGAGCACCCAGCCGAAGACGATCGCGCTGTCCTCGCCGTACTGCTCGCGGCACAGGGCGAGGGTCGGAGGGACGGTGGCGACCCAGTCGAGGCCGTAGAAGACGATGAAGAAGAGCATGGGCGGGTGGACCGTCGGCGCCAGCAGCATGGGGAGGAAGAGGAGGGAGATGCCGCGCAGGGCGTAGTAGACGGCGAGCAGTCGGCGGGGTTCGAAGCGGTCGGTGAACCAGCCGGAGGCGATCGTGCCGACCACGTCGAAGACGCCGATCACCGCGAGCAGCGAGGCCGCGGCCGTGATGGGCATGCCGTGGTCGTGGGCCGCGGGCACGAAGTGGGTCTGGATCAGGCCGTTGGTGGAGGCGCCGCAGATCGCGAAGGTGCCGGCCAGCAGCCAGAACGGGCCGGTGCGGACCGCCTTGAACAGGACGGTGACCGTGCGGCGGGCCGCGCCCTGCACCGGTTCCGGCTTGGGGACGAACTCGGTCGCGCCGTACGGCTTCGCGCCCACGTCCGCCGGGTGGTCGCGCAGCAGCAGCCACACGAAGGGGACGACCGCGAGCGCCGCGAGGGAGACGGTCACGGCCGCCGGGCGCCAGCTGTGCTCCTCGACTATCCAGGACAGCAGCGGCAGGAAGATCAGCTGGCCGGAGGCCGAGGCGGCGGTGAGGATGCCGGTGACCAGCCCCTTCCGTTCGGTGAACCAGCGGTTGGTGACCGTCGCGGCGAAGGCCAGCGCCATCGAACCGCTGCCCAGACCGACCAACAGGCCCCAGCACAGCAGGAGTTGCCAGGGGGCGGTCATCCACACCGTCAGGCCGGAGCCGAGCGCGATCACGGTCAGCGCGACGGCGACGACGCGCCGGATGCCGAAGCGGTCCATCAGCGCCGCCGCGAAGGGGGCCGTCAGTCCGTACAGCGCGAGGTTGATGGAGGCCGCGGCCCCGATCGTGCCGCGCGACCAGCCGAACTCCTGGTGCAGCGGATCGATCAGCAGGCCCGGCAGCGAACGGAAGGCCGCCGCGCCGATGATCGTCACGAAGGTGACGGCGGCGACGAACCAGGCGCGGTGGATGCGGGTGCGCCGGGCGGGCGTGGCCTCGTTCACGGCTGTGGTCGGTTCGGTTGTCTGGGTCACGCCATACAGCTTCCGGCCTGCGGCCGGTCCGATCCATTGGCCCGGGGGACAGCATTCGCTAGGATCGGGCCATACAATCGGGTCATGGCCACAGCCACAGCTGCCACCTCCGACGGTTTCCGCCCGCACCGCGTAGTCGTGCTCGCCCTCGACGGACTGCTCCCCTTCGAGCTGGGCATTCCGCACCGGATCTTCGGCCGCCCCAGGGACGCCGAGGGGCGGCTGCTGTACGAGGTCGTCACCTGCTCGGTCCGGCCACCGGGCCCCGTCGACACCGACGCCGACTTCGCCGTCCAGGTCCCGAACGGCCCGGAGGCGCTGGCCACCGCCGACACCGTGATCGTCCCGGCGTCGTACGAACTCGGCCCGGTCTTCGAGAAGGGTGTCCTCACCCCCGAACTCGCCGCCGCCTTCGCCCACATCCGCCCCGGCACCCGCCTCGCGTCCATCTGCACGGGCGTCTACGTCCTCGCCGCCGCAGGTCTCCTCGACGGGCGCCCGGCGACCACGCACTGGGCGGACGCCGAGCGCTTCCAGCGGCTCTTCCCGCGGATCGAGGTCGACGCGGACGTGCTGTTCATCGACGACGGCGACGTCCTGACCTCGGCGGGTGTCGCGGCCGGGATCGATCTGTGCCTGCACATGGTCCGCCGGGACTTCGGCACGGCGGTCGCCAACGACGTGGCCCGCCGCACGGTCGTACCGCCGCACCGCGACGGCGGGCAGGCGCAGTACATCCACCGCCCGGTCCCCGACCCGCAGTTGGCGACCACGACCGCCGCCCGCGCCTGGGCGCTGGGCCGGCTGCACGAACCGATCCAGCTGCGCGACATGGCGGAGCAGGAGGCGATGTCCGTGCGCACCTTCACCCGCCGCTTCCGCGAGGAGGTCGGGGTCAGCCCCGGCCAGTGGCTCACCCAGCAGCGTGTCGAACGCGCCCGGCACCTGCTGGAGTCCACCGACCTGTCCATGGACCAGGTGGCCACGGACGCGGGCTTCGGCACCGCCCAGTCGATGCGCCAGCATCTGCAGGCGGCGCTCGGAGTCACTCCGACGGCATACCGCCGCACGTTCCGCACGGGCACCGCCGGCAGGTCCGAGGGCAACGGGTCCAGGAGCTACGGCGGTGTCGGCGCCGCACCCTGAACCCGCGCCCCGGGCATCTCGCCCCCTTGCCGGTCAGCCCGCGACGATGCCCTCCCCGCCGACGGCGCCCGGCACCACGACCGAGCCGATCCCGGTGAGCGACCCGTTCTTGTCGACGCGGAACTCGTCGACGATGCCCTTGATTCCGGTCTGGACGTACAGGTACCGGCCGTCCGAGGAGGCCGCCGCGTCCACCGTGCCGGCGTCGGTGGCGGTGTTGCCCAGCGCCGTCAACTTGCCCTGGGGGCCCACCCGGTAGCCGGACACCGTGCCGCTGGCGGCGTTGGAGACATACACGTTGCCTGCGGCGGTGACCGCCCAGCAGGTGGCGGTCTGGCCGGTCGCGACCGTGCCCTTCGCGGTCAGTGCGCCGTCACGGGCGACGGCGAAGGTGCCCACCGAGTTCGTCCCGGCCTCCGTCACATGGATCCGTCCGGCGGAGTCGAAGTCGAAGCCGAACGGCACGGCCCCCGGCAGCAAGGTCACCACGGGCTGCGCGGAAGGCCCGCCGTACCGGCCGACCGGGAAGACGTCGATGCTCTGTCCGGCGGCCTTGGTGGTGACCACGAGCTTGGAACCGTCGGGCGTGAAGGAGATCTGTCCTACGGCCGAAGCGGCCGTGCCCAGGCCGAGTTCGCGGTGCCAGGCCGGGACCCCGACCAGCCGCTCGCCGTTCCGCACGAAGCCCTGTATCGAACCGCCGCCGAGCGCGTTGGCGACGTAGACCCGGTCGCCGTGGAAGGTGACGCCGACCGGGAACTGCCCGCCGCTGGAGATCTCCTGGACGCGGCGCAGGTGGGTGCCGTGCACGGCGAAGACGGTCACGGTGTCGCTGCCCGCATTGACGGCGTAGAGCAGCTGGTTGTGCCGGTCGTAGGCGAGCGACCCCTGCGAGGCCAGGTGGTCGGCGACGGTGCCGGCCAGGACTCCGCCCTTGCCCCCGGTGCGGTAGACGCCCTTCTGGCCGAGGGTGCCGTCGGCGGCACGCTCATAGGCGACCACGGAGTTGGCGGTCGTGTCGTCGGTCTGCACGAACACCGTCGAACTGCCTTGGTGCGCACGGGAGTCGGAGCCGCGGTGCCCGTCGGCGGCACTGGCGGCGGGGGCGGCGAAGAGGGCCGCGGCGGCGAGCGCGACGGCGCCCGTACCCGCCGTGCGGGCGATCCGGACGGCGCGGGAGGCACGGGCCTTGGCGAGAGCCATGTGTGGGTACTCCTCTTACGGAAAACGGCATGCGGAACGAACGCGGAGCGCGGGATCAGGAGCCGGCGGAGCGACTCGCGCTCACTGCCGGACGGCTGTAACGCTAGCCCGCGACCGCAGTACACAAGCGGACAAAAAGCACGCCGTGGCCCGACGTCCGAGCTTCGTAAGAATCACCGTCAACTCCGCTTCGAGGCACCTGACTTCGCCGCCGACCGCACTACGGCGACATCGACACCCCGCGCCACCCGGCCCGCGCGCCGCACCTCACCCCACCACCCGGTCACGGTCAGCAGCGCGGTCAGGACCGCCCCCGCCAGAATCGCCGTCGACGGCGCCGCGACCTTGAGCAGCGCCCCGGCCAGCGACCCCGTCGCCGCGTAACCCGCGCCCGCCGCCGCGTACATGACCGAGTAACCGGCGGCCAGGGCGCCGGGCGGCAGCACCTCGCGCAGAGACAGGTTGCGGGTGATCATCGCGCCCGACTGGAGCGTGCCGCCCGCGACGAGCGCGACCGCGATCACGGGCGTGGCCGGTATCAGCGCGGCGAGAACCACGCAGGCCGAGGTCCCGAGGGTCAGCACCAGGCTGCGGGTGCGCAGCAGTCCCGGCCAGCCGCGCAGGCCGTGGACGAACGCGCCGAGGCCGCCGCCCACCGCCATCCCGGTCAGCAGCGGACCGGACCAGCCGACACCGATGCCGCGCTGTTCGAGCAGGGCGGGCAGGACAAGTTCCGACAGCCCGAGGACGGCGAGACTGGCCGCGCCGGTGACGTAGACCGGCCAGGCACCGACCAGCACCCGGAGCACCGGAGCGCCGGCCCCGTCCGCCCCGTCCGCCCCGCCCGCGTCCCAGCCCGCCGGCAGCAGCCACAGCCCCCCGACCGAGGACGCCATCAGACCGGCCGCGAGCAGCAGCGGAACGCGCGCCGCGACGCCGAGCGCCAGCCCGGCCACGGCGGCCGGGGAGAGCGCCCAGACCACCGCCATGAGTATCGACTCGACGGACAGTGCCTGCGCCACGGACCGCTCCGGCACCAGTGAACCGAGCAGGGTGCGCAGCGCACCGGTCGCGGCGGCCGGCGCGGCCCCGGCGAGACAGGCGAACCCGGCGAGGACGACGGGATGCGCGCCCGGGAACATCCCGAGCCCCAGGAAGCCCGCCGCGCCGAGCACGAGCCCGGCCGCCAGCTGCCCCCGGGGCCGCTCCGGCCGCAGCCGCATCCCGAGCACCGGGGCGCCGACGATCTCCCCGAGGACGTACGCCGCCGCGATGACCGCGCCCAGCGAGTAACCGCCGGGCCGCTCCCGCACCAGGAAGACCAGGGCGAGCGGGGCCATGGCCACGGGCATACGGGCGCCGATGGCGGTGCAGGCCCAGGTCAGGACCTGTCGGGAGACGACGTCGCGGTAGGTCATGCAGGCACGCTACGGTCCGGGACCGACAACGCCCCACGGGATTTCCCCACCTGTGGACAACTCCCGTCGTGCACCCGTCACGCACCCGCCGGGACACGAGAGCCCCGGACCGTCAGAAGGTCAGAACGCCCCGGGCCACCCGCCCCGCCTCCGCGTCCGCCGCCGCCTTCTCGAAGTCCTCGACGGGATAGGTCTCGGTCACCAACTCGTCGAGCATCAGCCGCCCTTCGCGGTACAGCCGGGCGTACAGGGCGATGTCCCGCTGCGGCCGGGAGGATCCGTACCGGCATCCGAGGATGGACTTGTCCAGGTACATGGACGAGACGAGGAAGGACGCCTCGGCGGTGGCCGCGGGCACCCCCAGCAGAATGGCCTGCCCGTGCCGGTCCAGCAGATCGACGGCCTGCCGGATCAGCTCCACCCGCCCCACGCACTCAAACGCGTGATCGGCCCCGTTCGGCAGAATCTCCCGCACGCCGTCCGTCGAGGTGAGGAAGTGCGTGGCGCCGAACTGTCGTGCCACGCCCTCCTTCGCGGGGTTCGCGTCGACGGCGACGATCGTCGACGCCCCGGCGATCCGCGCCCCTTGAATGACATTGAGCCCGATCCCCCCGGTCCCGATGACGACGACGCTCTCCCCCCGGTCGACCCGCGCCCGGTTCAGCACGGCGCCGACCCCCGTCAGCACCCCGCACCCGATGAGCGCGGCGGACGGCATCGGAATGTCCTTCGGTATCCGCACGGCCTGCACGGCCTTGACCACGGTCCGTTCGGCGAAGGCGGAGTTGGAGGCGAACTGGTGGACCGGCTGCCCACCCCGCGTGAACGGCTTCCCCGGCCGTCCGATGGCCTGCCGGCACATGGTCGGCCGCCCCCGGTCGCACTCGGCGCAGGTCCCGCAGTTGGCGAGCGTGGACAGGGCCACATGGTCTCCGGGCGCCACATGGGTGACGCCCACACCCACGGCCTCCACCACTCCCGCACCCTCATGCCCCAACACCACAGGAACGGGGAAAGGTATGGTCCCGTCGACAACGGACAGATCGCTGTGACACAGCCCGGCCGCCGAAATGGCGACCAGCACTTCCCCCGCCCCGGGCTCCCGCACCTCCAGATCCCCCACGACCTGGATCTGCTTGCCGTCGAAGACCACACCGCGCATCAGACGACCCCCTTGGGTTCCCTGGGCAGACCGAGCACCCGCTCGGCGATGATCGTGCGCTGAACCTGGTCCGAGCCGCCGTAGATCGTGTCGGCCCGCGAGAAGAGGAACAGGTGCTGGAACAGGTCGAGTTCGTACGACAGCGACGGCGACCAGTCCACCGGCCCCACCGCCGCCCCGGCCCCCCGCACCGACATCGCCAGCTCCCCGAGCCGCTGATGCCACCCGCCCCACAACAGCTTGGCCACACTGGGCGCCCCGGCGTCCCCGGCCCGCCCCAGCGTCCGCAGGGCGTTCCACCGCATGGTCCGCAACTCGGCCCACTGCCGCACGAGTCGATCGCGTACGACGGGATCGAGCACGGCACCCGAAGCGACGGCGGCCTCGACGACCCGCCCCAACTCCCGTGCGAACCCGACCTGTTGGGCAAGGGTGGACACCCCCCGCTCGAACCCGAGCAGACTCATGGCGACACCCCAGCCCCCACCCTCACCCCCCACGAGATGCTCGCTCCGCGCCGACGCCCCGTCGAAGAACACCTCGTTGAACTCGCTGGTCCCGGTCAGCTGCCGGATGGGCCGCACCTCGATACGCCCCGGCTGATCCATGGGCACCAGCAGAAAACTCAGCCCGTGATGCCGCCGCGACCCCGCCTCGGTCCGCGCCAGCACAAAACACCAGTCGGCCTCATGGGCGAGCGAGGTCCAGATCTTCTGCCCGCTGATCCGATACCCGTCCGCCTCCCGTACGGCCACGGTCCGCACCCCGGCCAGATCGGACCCCGCCCCTGGCTCGCTGTACCCCTGACACCACAACTCGTCCCCGGCGGCAATGGCAGGCAGGAAGCGGGACTTCTGCGCGTCGGTGCCGTGTGCGATGAGGGTGGGGGCGAGCAGGTTCTCACCTATGTGCCCGGACCGGGGCGGGGCGGCCGACCGCGCGTACTCCTCGGCCCAGGCGACCTGTTGAGTGAGCGTGGCGCTGCGATTCCCGTACCCGGATTCGGGCCAACCCAGCCCGATCCACCCGCTCTTGCCGAGAGTGCGTTCCCAAGCCCGCCGATCCTGGCCACTTTCGGCATGCGCAGAAAGCCAGGCCCGAGCTTCCACCCGAAACTCTTCGTCCTCACCAGCGAATCCAAAATCCACAGGGGCTCCTAAAAACACCGCTCAGGTTTCCCACCCAAGGGGCGCGGGGAACTGCGCGACCAGCCCCGACGCACCCGCAACACAACGCACCGCCCCACTAGGCGTTGGGCCGGCTCCCCTCCCGCGCAGCCCTCTCCATCTCCTGCAACCGAGAAAGCATCGGCATCGGATCCACCCCCACAGACCCCGGCAGAAACTCCGCGATCCTTTCAGCCGTCCATCCGCCGGAGGCGTATGCCGCCCGCAGCTCCCGAGGCTGTGCCCACACCGCGATCTTCGGCCCGGCAACGGTATAGACCTGCCCGGTGATCCCGACCTCCCGAGCCGAATCCGACAGCAGATAGACGACCAGCGCCGCCACGTCCTCCGGCGACCCGATCTCCGCCAACTCCATGGGAACGTTCGCCGACATCCGCGTACGAGCGACAGGCGCCACCGCGTTGGCGGTCACCCCGTACTTGTTCAGGCCCAGCGCGGCGCTCCGCACCAGCGAGATGATCCCGCCCTTGGCCGCGCTGTAATTGGCCTGCGAGACCGATCCTTGATGATTCCCGCTGGTGAACCCGATCAACGTCCCGCCCCGCTGTTTCCGCATGACGGCCGACGCAGCCCGAAAGACGGTGAACGTCCCCTTCAAATGTGTGGCGAGAACGGGATCCCACTCTTCCTCGGACATGTTGAAGAGCATCCGCTCCCGCAGAATCCCGGCAACACACACCACACCGTCGAGCCGCCCGTACGAGGACATCGCGGCATCCACAACGCGCTGCCCACCGGCCATCGTGGAAATGTCGTCGGCGACGGCGACGGCCTCGCCCCCCGCCGCCTCGATCTCCTTGACCACACCCTCGGCTATCTCGCTCGTCGGTGACGCGCCGTCCATCGAGACGCCGTAGTCGTTGACGACGACCCGCGCCCCCTCGGCCGCCGCGGCGAGCGCGACCGCCCGGCCGATGCCCCGGCCCGCGCCCGTGACGGCGACGACCTTGCCTGCCAAGAAGTTCCCCATGTCCGGCCCCTCCCGCAGTTTCTGACGGTCCGTTAGATTCGAATCAGATTCTACGACCCGTCAGATGCCTGAGGACAAGCCCCGGGGAGGCCCCGATGTCACTGCCGACGTCACCGCCATCACTTGGTCCGGAGTTCCACGACATCGCCAAGCGCGTGAACAACTGGGGCCGTTGGGGACCGGACGACGAGATCGGCACCCTGAACCTGATCACCGACGAGGTGGTCCGGGCGGCAGCCACCGAGATCCGGACCGGCCGCCGCATCCCGCTCGCCCTCCCTCTCCAGCACGACGGCGTCCAGACGGGGATGATCCCGGGCAGGGTCAACCCGCTGCACGCGATGGTGCAGATCAACCAGGAGCTCTTCGGCCCGGGGACGGTCGCATGCAGCGACGACGCGGTGACAATGGGGCTGCAGGCGGGCACGCACTGGGACGCGCTGACCCATGTCTCGCACTCGGGGAAGGTCTACAACGGCCGCCCGGCCGGCACCGTGACCGCGCACGGGGGCGCCGAGTTCAGCGGTATCGACAAGGCGCGGCACATCGTCTCGCGCGGGATCCTGCTCGACGTGGCACGAGCGCGGGGCGTCGACCGGCTGGCGGGCGGGCACGCGGTCACCCCGGAGGACCTGGAGGCGGCCGAGGAATTCGCGGGCGCACAAGTCCGCGCGGGCGACATCGTGCTCGTAAGGACCGGGCAGGTGCAGGTGTATCTGGCCGGCGACAAGCAGGGGTACGGCTATCCGTCCCCCGGTCTTTCGGTCCGTACGCCGGAGTGGTTCCACGCGCGGGATGTCGCGGCGGTCGCCGACGACACCCTCACCTTCGAGATATTTCCGCCGGAGATCGAGGACTTGTGGCTGCCGGTGCACGCCCTCGACCTGGTCGAGATGGGGATGCTGCAGGGGCAGAACTGGAATCTCGAAGAGTTGTCCACAGCTTGTGGACAAGAGAACCGCTTCACGTTCTTCCTGTCGGCGATGCCCGAACCTTTCGTGGGCGCCACGGGAACCCCGGTGGCCCCCATCGCCATCCTCTAAGACAGTCCGGTTTTGACGAGGGCCGGACTTACGGTCGGATGGCGGCGCGCTGCTGCCCGCCCCGAGCACGGCACCGCGCTGCCGCCATCCGACTCCGGCGTACCCGTCCCGGCCCCCGGCCCCGAGGGAACCCACGCCGAACACGACCCACACTCGCCGAGGGCCCCCGTCACCGAAGCCCTCGTCGTCCCCTCGCGGCGAATCGCTGCCCATAAGCGTGACCAAACGGTCACGTCGCGTCAACGCCCATCCGAGGATTTGTTCCTTAAGAACCAATTTGCCGCAGGGCGCGCGCGGAAGCACGGCCCGGCGCATCTCCGCCCGGCACTTGCAGACAGCACCTACACGACTTCGTACGCGAAACCCTCGAAGCCCCCGTACGCCGTGACACCGCCCCCGAACGCGGCGGCCGCGTCCCGGGGTTGACTGCCCCGGTCCAGCTCGCACCAGATGCGCTTGCCGGTGCCCTCCGCGCTCCAGCCCCAGCGGTCGGCGAGGCCGTCCACCAGCGCCAGTCCGCGACCGCCGGTCTCGTCACCGTCCGCGCAACGCGGCACGGGGGCCGTACAGCTGGTGTCGGCGACCTCAAGACGGACCGTGGCCGACTCGTCCGCCTCGTCCGGCAGGGAGAGCCGCAGCACGGCCGGACAGCCGGTGTGCACCACCGCGTTGGTGACGAGCTCGGAGACGAGCAGGATCAGCGTCTCCGCCAGCGGTTCGTCTGCTCCTATCCCGGACCCGGCGAGCCGGGAGCGCGCCCATCTCCTGGCCCGCCCCACCTCTGCGGGGTCGGGCCGGATCTCCAGCTGCACTTGAAGCACCTGCACCGCTCACACCATCCGAACCGGCGGACACATAGCCTCGCGCCTCACGAGGGCCACGATCGTAGCCATTTTCTGCATGGCCAGAACAACGACCGGAGCCAGGGTCACGGAACGTGAATCCCTTGCGAGACAGCATGATTGACGTTCCGTCACCCCAACAAGCGCTTCGGGCATATTCCAGCGCGAAGGAGTACGCGTGCGGGATACTGTGCGACGCTCATTGCGGAGAGTCGAACAGGCAGGGGTGAAAGCCCGTTCTGCCATACGAACTGCGGAGCGCACCGCCCGATCCGGAGCCGCCCCACAGGCAACACCGGCATGGCTCGTACCTTGAACCACTCGCATCCCACACAAGGTACCGGAGCCCCGAGGCGACTCCAGGCCGTGACGAGTCACGCCTGGGACACAACCCGATATCAACGCTGTGTGATTCCTGTGTGCCACGATCCGCGACACCGTTGTCGGAGCCGTTCCGGTCGCCGCAGGCAGGGGCCCCACTACACCGCTCCGCCCACCAGATCGACCGCGAGCAGCTCCTCACTCTCCGTGCTTCCACCGCCACGCTGGGCCCGCACCCACGCCCGTTTCAGATGCAGATGGACCTCGGACTCCCAGGTGAAACCCATCCCCCCATGCACCTGCAGACAGTCCCGGGCACCGCGCACGGCGGCCTCGTCGGCCAGCAGCCGGGCCGCCGCGATGTCCACCGGATCACCGGTCACGGCCGCCGCGTACACCGCGGCCCGCGCCACCTCGACCCGCACCAGCGACCGCGCGCACAGCTGCTTCACGGCCTGGAACGCCCCGATCGGCTGCCCGAACTGCTCACGCGTCCGGGCGTGTTGCACCGCGAGCCCACACACCCGCCCGGCCGTACCGAGCTGCTCGGCAGCGGTCAGCAGAACGGCCACGGGGTCGGTGCGCGCCGGCGCCGGCACCCGGTGCAGCGGCGTCAACGGATCCACCGACCGCAGCGCTACGGCCCCCTCGGCCCCCGGCAGCACGACATCGGCCTCCTCCAGCCACTCCACGAGCCTGCCGTCGGCAGCGGCGACAACGGTTTCCCCAGTGGCGGCCCCTGGAACCACCCCGGCAGCAAGATGCGTAGCGACCAACGGCCCGGGCACCAAGGCCGCCCCGACTTCCTCAAACACCAACACGGCTTCGGGCAACCCGAGTCCGGCACCTCCATCGGCTTCAGGCAGTCGCAGGGAAAACACACCGAGCTCTCCGAGAGCCCGCCAGAAACCCCGGTTCAGGGGCGCGGGGCTGTGTGCATCGGCGGCTCCGCCGCGGGGCGCGCCCCGCCCCCACCCACCCGCACCCGACCAACGACCGATCACATCCCGCACTGCGTCCCGCAAGACCCTTTGATCATCGGTCAGTTGAAACCGCATGGCTCACCTCCCCTTCGGCAACCCGAGAATCCGCTCGGCGACGATGTTCTGCTGAATCTGCGAGGTCCCGGCGGCGATCGTGTACGACAGCGACGACAGTCGGTCGAGCACCCAAGGCCGCTCCAGATCCAGCGACTCCACCCCCAGGACCTCCGCCGCCGCGTCATACAGCTCCTGACGGGCGTGCGAGTAGCGGAGTTTGAAGACCGAGCCGCCCACACCCGGGACGCCGCCGGAGGCTTCCGCCTCGCTCACATTCCACTGCGTGAGCCGCCACAACGCCCGGAACTCGGCATTCAGCCGCCCCAGTTGCCGCCGGAGCACGGGATCGTCCCACCGCCCGTTCCGCCGCGCCTCGTCGGCCAGCTCGCCCAACACCCGCCGACAGGCGACGACCTCACCCACGAAGGCCGTACCGCGCTCGAAGGACAGCGTCACCATCGTCACGCGCCAGCCGTCGTTCTCGTCCCCGACCCGGTTGGCCACCGGCACCCGCACCTCGTCGAGGAACACCTCGGCGAACTCCGCGGACCCGGCGAGCGTCCGCAGCGGCCGTACGGTGATGCCCGCCGCGTCCATGGGCATGGCGAGCCAGCTGATCCCCCGGTGCTTCGGCGCGGAAGGGTCCGTACGGACCAACAACTCGCACCAGTCGGCGACTTCGGCATGCGAGGTCCAGATCTTGGAACCGGTCACCACGTAGTCGTCGCCGTCCCGCCACGCGCGCGTGCGCAACGACGCGAGGTCGGAACCGGCCTCGGGTTCGCTGAAGCCCTGGCACCACACCTCGTCGCCCCGCAGCACGGGCGGCAGCCAGCGCTCCCGCTGCTCGGGCGTGCCCTCGGCGGCGATCGTCGGCCCCGCGTGCAGCAGCCCCACGAAATTGGCCCCGACGTAGGGCGCGCCCGCCTTCTCGGTCTCCTCCAGGAAGATGAGGCGGGTGGTCGGGGAGGCGTCCCAGTGCACGTCCGCGTACCCGGCGTCGTACAACATCCGCTGCCAGCCGAGGTCGTAGACGCGCCTGCCCGGCCAGTCGTCCGGGGACGGCTTCGCGGGGAGGGTGGGGAGCACCTTGGCGAGCCACTCCCGCAGTCGGGCCCGGTACTCGTCCTCCTCGGCCGTGTACGAGAGGTCCATTACCGGTCGAGGTCCAGGCCCAGCATGCGGATCGCGTTGCCCCGCATGAGCTTGTAGACGGTCTCGTCGTCGAGGCCCTTGACGTGGTCGAGGGCGACCTCCCTGGTGTTCGGGAAGGTCGAGTCGACGTGCGGGTAGTCGGTCTCGAAGGTGGCGTTGTCCCGGCCCACCACGTCCAGCGAGGCGACCCCGTGCTTGTCGCGGAAGAAGCAGCAGAACATCTGGCGGTAGTAGTACGTGGAGGGCGGGTCCGGGATGAGGTCACGGACCCCGCCCCACGCGCGGTGCTCCTCCCAGACGTCGTCGGCCCGTTCCAGGGCGTACGGGATCCAGCCCATCTGACCTTCGGAGTAGGCGAGTTTGAGGGTCGGGAACTTCACCAGGACCCCGCTGAAGAGGAAGTCCATCATCGAGGCCATGGCGTTGTTGAAGGAGAGGGAGGCCTGTACGGCTGGGGGTGCGTCCGGGGAGGCGGCGGGCATCTGGGAGCTGCTGCCGATGTGCATGTTGACGACCGTGCCGGTCTCCTGGCAGACGGCGAAGAACGGGTCCCAGTAGCCGGAGTGGATGGACGGCAGTCCGAGGTAGGTGGGGATCTCGGAGAAGGTGACCGCGCGGACGCCGCGGGCCGCGTTGCGCCGGATCTCCCCGACCGCCAGCTCGACGTCCCACAAAGGGATCAGGCAGAGCGGGATGAGCCGGCCGCCGCTGTCGCCGCACCACTCCTCGACCATCCAGTCGTTGTAGGCGCGGACGCAGGCGAGCGCGACCTCCTTGTCGTGCGCCTCGGCGAAGGTCTGGCCGCAGAAGCGCGGGAAGGTCGGGAAGCAGAGCGAGCCCTCGACATGGTTGAGGTCCATGTCCGCGAGCCGCGCCTTGGGGTCCCAGCAACCCCTGCGCATCTGCTCGCGGGTGATGCCCTCCAGGGTCATCTCGTCGCGGTCGAAGCCGACGGCGGCGATGTTGCGCTTGTACGGGAACTTGAGATCTTCGTAGATCCACCAGTCGGTGGGCGGGCCGTCCGGGTCCATCGTGATCTGGTATTTGCCCGCCACGTAGGCGAGTTCACCGATTCCGGCGGTGAGCGGCTGGGGGCCGCGCTCGCGGTACTTCGCCGGCAGCCAGGTCTCGAAGAGGTGCGCGGGTTCGATCACGTGGTCGTCGACGCTGATGATGCGGGGCAGTTCGGTGGTCATGGGTTCCCCTCCGCCGGACGGTACTTATCTGATGACCCGTCAGATAGCATGTCACCTGACGAGTCGTCAGCCAAGGAGGGGGCACCATGAACGAGACGCCGTACTCCCTGAGTTCCGCCCCCACGCTGTGGGAACTGGTCGTCCGCCGCGCCGACTTGACCCCGGACCGGCCCGTTTTCCTCCAGGACGACCGCGCCCTGACCTTCGGCGAGCTGCGGGACCGGGCGGAGCGGGTGGCGGCGGGCCTGTACGGCATGGGCGTACGGCCCGGCACGGTCGTCGCCTGGCAGCTGCCCACCCGGATCGAGACCGCCCTGCTCTCCTTCGCGCTGGCCCGCCTGGGCGCCGTCCAGACACCGGTGATCCCCTTCTACCGGGACCGCGAAGTCGGCTTCGCACTGCGGGAGTCGAAGGCCGAGTACTTCGCGGTGCCGGGCACCTGGCGCGGCTTCGACCACACGGAGATGGCGCGGCGACTCGGCGCGAAGGGGATCTTCGAGGCGTACGAGAGTGATCAACTCCCGGACGGAGACCCGGCCTTGTTGCCCTCGCCGCCCGCCGACGGCACCTCCGTCCGCTGGATCTACTGGACCTCCGGCACCACCTCCGACCCCAAGGGCGTGCTGCACACGGACCGTTCACTGATCGCGGGTGGCTCGTGCCTCGCGCACGCGCTGCGGCTGACGGCGGACGACGTGGGGTCGATGGCCTTCCCGTATGCGCACATCGCGGGGCCCGACTACACGGTGATGCTGCTGCTGTACGGCTTCCCGGCGGTGATGTTCGAGCAGTTCGCGCTGCCGGACGCGCTGGAGGGCTACCGCAAGCACGGGGTGACGGTGGCCGGCGGGTCGACCGCCTTCTACTCCATGTTCCTTGCCGAGCAGCGCAAGCAGCCCGGCACTCCCGTGATTCCCTCGCTACGGCTGCTCGCGGGCGGCGGTGCCCCCAAGCCGCCGGAGGTCTACCACTCCGTCGTACGGGAGATGGGGGTCCAGCTCACCCACGGCTACGGCATGACCGAGGTGCCGATGATCACCATGGGCGACCCGGAGGACACGACCGAGAACCTGGCCACGACCGAGGGACGGCCGCCGGAGGGGATGGAGATACGGATCGCGGACGGCGGGGAGGTGCGGCTGCGCGGGGAGGCCGTGTGTCAGGGGTACTTGGACCCGGCGCAGACCGCGGAGGCCTTCGACGCGGACGGGTTCCTGCGCACCGGGGACCTGGGGGTCCTGACCGACAGCGGGCATCTCGTCCTCACCGGGCGGCTCAAGGACGTGATCATCCGCAAGGGCGAGAACATCTCCGCGAAGGAGATCGAGGATCTGCTCGCCGCGCATCCGGACGTCGGGGACGTGGCCGTCGTGGGGCTGCCGGACGCGGAGCGCGGGGAGCGGGTGTGCGCGGTGGTCGAACAGCCGCCGGGGGCCGGTGAGTTGACCTTGTCCGTGGTGACGGACTATCTGCGCGCGGAAGGGCTGTCCGTGCACAAGCTGCCGGAGCAGCTGGAGATCGTGGACGCCCTTCCGCGCAACGAGACGCTGCGCAAGGTGCTCAAGTACAAGCTGCGGGAGCGTTATTCGGGAACGGTGAAGTAGCGGGCGAAGGCGGAGACGATCTCCGCCTCGCCGACCTTGCCGTCGCTGTCCGTGTCGAGGGCGTCGGCCGCCATGGCGGCGATGTCGTCGGGCACCCCGAGTGCCTTGAGGACGCGCACGGTGTCCGCGATGGTGGCCGAGCCGTCGCCGTCCGGGTCCGCGACGTCGAGAGCCGCGTGCAGGAAGGGGCGGCCGATCTCGGCGAAGCGCTCCGGGTTGTCGCGCAGCCGCTTGACCGCGCCGCCCACGAACTCCTCACGGCTGACGCGCTGGTCGCCGTCCCGGTCGGCGATGCCCGCCATGCCCTGCCAGAACGCCTCGGCGCCGATGTACAGGGCCTGACCCTTGTCGGAGCGGGCCGCCGTACCGAACTCCGCGAGCAGCGCCTTGGCCGCCGAGTTGAAGTCCTCGCGGTCGATGAAGCCGTTGCCGTCCTGGTCGAAGGTGGCGAACCGGGCGGCGATGCGTCGCTCGTACTCGGTGCTGACCATGTCTTTCGGGCCGCCTTACTCATGTGGGGGTGCACTTGGCAGGGAGCGTACGACGCCGGAGCGGGTCCGGGAGCAGGAAAACGTCGCTTGTACCAAGACCGGGGAAATTCCGAAACAACGGCGTCACCCCGGAAACCGACGCGTCACGCCGAGAGGGGGTCCGCCTCTTCTTCGGGCTCCTCTTCCGTGGCCGCCATCACATCGGGATAGACGTCGAAGAGGCGGCGCACTCCGAGGGCGCCGAGCACCCGGTTGACGTGCGAGCCTCCCCCAATCTCGAATTCGCCCGATCGGGAGGTGCCCCCATCCGCGCCCTGCGCGGGCAGGATCAGCCGCAGATGCCCCTGGCAGGACCGGATCAGACGGCGGGCGGCGATCAGGACGCCGACCCCGCTGGAGTCGCAGAACAGCACCTCGGAGAGGTCCACGACCAGGCTGTGGTGGCCGTCCGCCACCACGTCGTGCACCCGCTGGCGCAGCACCGGCGAGGTCACCAGGTCCAGTTCGCCGGACACCAGGAGCACGGACCAGCCGCCGCGCTCGCCGTCGTTCACTTTGAAGGCCACCATCGCGCCTTTCGCTAGCCGGAACTCCCGGAAACCGTCCGGAAACGGAAGCCGTACCTACGCTTCCTTGCAGCGCGGCTGCCCAGCGGCCGTTCCCTGAAACACAGGGACAGAAACGGAAACCGGTCCGAAGAGGCTTGTTTTAGTCGCCTTCGATCCTGTTCGATCAGTTGTGGACCGGGTAGGCGCACGTCCGCTACCACTCGCGTCCCTTCGGGGGCGTGCGATTGCACGAAGGGGCGTGCGCTGTCCGAGGTGCCGACTACATTCGAAGAGACGGTGGGCGCACGCTTGACTTGGGCACGGACACGGTGAGGGGGCCTCATGGCGACGAAGGACGCACCGCCCCGATGGGACCGCAAGATGCAGCAGCGGCTGGCCCGCGGCGAGGCGGCGGCCCTCGGTGAGCTCTACGACCGCTTCGCCTCCCTCGTGCACGCCCTCGCCCACCGCGTCCTCGGCGACGAACGCGCCGCCGACGGCATCACCCGTGAGGTCTTCGCCCACGTGTGGGAACACCCCGACACCTACGACCCCAAGCAGGGCCCACTGCGCTCCTGGGTGGCCGCACTGACCGCCCGCCTCGCCGTGCAGCGGCTGCGCGCCACCGAGACCGCCGCCCTCGCCCAGGACGGCCGGGGCTCCACCGAGGAACTGGAGCGCAAGGTCCGCCGCGCCTCCGTCGCCGCCCGCGCCGACTACATCGTCACGTCCATGCCCGCCCCGCTGCGGGCCGCCCTGGAGCTGGCCTACTTCCAGCGCCGCGACTACCGCCAGACCGCCGTCGACCTCGGCGTCACCGAGGACGAGGCCCGCCGCCGGCTGCGCCTGGGCCTCCAACTCCTGTCCACCGCCCACGACACCGGCGCACCGCCGGAACCAGCGGGACCAGGGGGTGCGGTGTGAGCGACGCGAACGACGAGCACGACGACCACGAGGCGTACGACGGGAGTCCGTCCGGGGAGAGCGAGGGCCGGGGGTCCGTGCCGCCGCGCATCCCCATGCCCCGGGCCTCTGTGGAGGACGGTGGAAGGCCGTTGCCCGAGCTCGACGAGTCCGCGTCCCGGCCCGCAACGCTGGTGCTGGAACACCCGGTACTGAAGGCGCTGCTCGGCGCGTGGGCGCTGGCCGCGTGCTCGGCGGCGGAGACGGCCGCCGTGGAGGAACACCTCGGCGAGTGCGGCTCCTGCGCGGACGAGGCGCTGCGGCTGCGCGGAGCGGTCGGCCTGCTGCACCCCGTCGAACCCCTCGACCTCGACCCCGGCCTGCGCACCCGCGTCCTCACCGGCTCCTTCGACCGCCGGCCACCGCGCATCCCGGTCCCCGAGTGGGCGACGCCGTACGACGCCGAGACCGCGCGCCTGGACGCCCTGCTGCAGGACATTGGCGACGCCGAGTGGCACGCGCCCGTGCGGCTGCGCTGGTTCGACGGACAGGCCCCGACGAGCCGCCGTACGACCGTCGCCGGGGTCATCGCGCATCTGCTGACCGTCGACGGCCTGGTCGCGACGGCGCTGGGCCTGGACGACCCGCTGACCGGGGAAGCGGCCGACAAGGCCACGAATCCCGCCGCGCGCACCGAGGCGTACTGGCGGGCGTCGTACTTCCCGCCCACCCGCTCCATCCGCGCGCCCTGGCGCGAACAGAGCCACACCATCGTCCGTACGGTCTCGTTCACCGGCACCACCACCGGCAAACGGGCCGTGTCCTACGGCGACTTCGAGCTGCCGCTGCACGACGCGATGCTCGACCGGGCCTTCGAGTGCTGGGTCCACGCGGAGGACATCGCGGACGCCGTGGACTATCCCTACGAACCGCCGTCACCGCGCAGCCTGAACCGGATGATCGACCTCGCGGCCCGCATGCTGCCCGCGATACTGGCCGAGCGAAGGCGCCACGGGTTGGCCGCGCCGGCCGAGGGGCGGCATCTGGTGCCGGCCGGCGATCCCGGGCGCAGCCTGCGGCTGGAGATCGAGGGGCACGGCGGGGGTGAGTGGTTGATCCCTCTCGACTCACCCGGCGCGGTGGGGTCGGCCGAGCGTGAAGTGGCCCATATCGCCCTGGACGGCGTGGAGTTCTGTCATCTGGCGGCTGGGCATGTGTCGCCGGAGGACGCGGCTGCGGGGCAGTTGGGGGATCGGGGGGCGATCAGGGATGTGCTGTTCGCGACGGCGTCGTTGAGCCGGATGTAGCGGGGCGGCTGCGGGTGCGTTGTGGCTGGTCGCGCAGTTCCCCGCGCCCCCAAAAACGAAACTGGGCCCGAGTTGCGAAGGGGCGCGGGAAACTGCGCGAACGGCCCCCACCGGCCCGCAGCCGCCCACGCACCAGAACCCCCGAGCTCCTAGGCGAACACAACCGTCCGGCGCCCGTTGAGCAGAATCCGCCGCTCCGCGTGCCACTTGACGGCCCGCGCCAACGCCTGGCACTCCACGTCACGCCCGATCGCCACCAGCTGGTCCGGAGTCACGTCGTGCCCCACCCGCTCGACCTCCTGCTCGATGATCGGGCCCTCGTCGAGGTCGGCGGTCACATAGTGGGCCGTCGCGCCGATCAGCTTGACGCCCCGCGCGTGCGCCTGGTGGTACGGCTTCGCGCCCTTGAAGCTCGGCAGGAACGAGTGGTGGATGTTGATGATCCGGCCGCTGAGCGCCTTGCAGAGGTCGTCCGAGAGGACCTGCATGTAGCGGGCGAGGACGACGAGTTCGACGTTCTCCTCGCGGACCAGGTCCAGGACCCGCGCCTCGGCCTCGGCCTTGTTGTCCTTCGTCACCGGGATGTGGTGGAAGGGGATGTGGTACGACTCCACCAGCTCGGCGAAGTCGGTGTGGTTGGACACCACGGCCGCGATCTCCACGGGGAGCGCCCCGATACGGGCGCGGAACAGCAGGTCGTTCAGGCAGTGGCCGAACTTGCTGACCATGAGGACGATGCGCATCTTCTCGTCGGCCCGGTTGATCTGCCAGTCCATGTGGAAGGAGTCACCGATCGCCGCGAAGCTCGCGCGCAGCTTGTCCACGGTCACCGGAGGCTCCGCGGAGAAGTGGACGCGCATGAAGAAGAGACCCGTGTCGTGGTCGCCGAACTGCTGGCTGTCCTCGATGTTGCAGCCGGTCATGAAGAGGTAGCTCGACACGGCGTGCACGATGCCCTGCTTGTCGGGGCAGGACAGGGTCAGGACGTACTGGTCGGCGGGCGCCGCGGCTCGGGTGGACTGCGCGTTCATGCGGAACAGGGTCCCATATCCCCCTGAGCAGGGGGACCGGCGTCCGCCACCCGGACCGGCGGCCCGCGCCGGTCGGCGGACTACGCGGACCGCGTCATGATCTGCAGCACCTCGAGCGTGCGCGGCGGCGCGTCCGGGTTCTCCCCGTCGCTCGCCGCCATCCGCACGTGCGCGTCGCGTGCCGCCCGCACCGCTTCCGGCCACGCCTGGTGGTCGACGTACGCGGAGACCGGGGCGTCGGGCCCGACCTGGTGCATGATCCGCAGCACGCGCAGGACGGCGGAGTCGACGAGGGCCGCCTCCTGGGAGTCCCGGAAGATCGTGCCGACGTATTTCTCGGCGGACCAGTTGTCCAGCCAGGTGTCCTCGACGAGGCGGTAGACGGCGTCGGTTACGTCCCCGTACCCGTCGACACCGGCCAGCCAGACGTTCTGCTGGAACACCGGATCGGAGAGCATGTGCAGCGCGGAACGCACGTTGCTGCGCCAGCGCCACCACGGCATGTCGTTCAGTGGCATGCCGCCCATGGTGGAGGAGCGACGGGGGCGACGGGAAGAGTTCTCCGGAGCTTGCACGGTCATCGATCGTACGTTCCTTGTCACACTCACAGGAACGCCCCCCGCAATTCACCTCCGCGTCACCACTTGTTGACCACGAGTCACTCCCGGGTTGGCCATGTGGCGGAAGCGTGTGTGTACATGACCGGCAGGCGGCGCAACCACAGCACCTTCCTCCCCACGATCACCCGGCCCGTCAGAGCCGCCGTCATGTCGGCGGCGGCACTGGTGGCATGCGCGTCGTTCGCGGCCGGCTGCGGGGTCATCCCCGGGACCACGGGGGGCTCCGGGGATGACCCGATCACCGTGATGACCTGGGCGCCCTGGGACACCAGCGCGACCAACAAACCCGGCATGCCCGCCATGGCGACGGCGTACGCGAAGTGGATCAACAAGCACGGCGGTCTCAACGGCCGCAAACTCAAGGTCCTGACCTGCAACGACCACAACACCAGCGTCTCCGCGGCGCAGTGCGCCCGGCAGGCCGTCAAGGAGAACGTCGTCGCGGTCGTCGGCTCCTACAGCGAGTTCAGCGACTCGTTCTTCGCCCCGCTGGAGGGCGCCGGCATCCCGTACATCGGCGGCTACGGCGTGACGAGCGAGGAGTTCACCCGCGCCCTGTCCTACCCCGTCAACGGCGGCCAGCCCGCGCTGCTGGCCGGTCTCGGCAAGGAACTCGCCCCCGGCTGCGGCACGGTCACCCTGGTCCGGCCCGACTCCATCGCGGGCGACGACCTGCCCCCGCTGCTGAACGCGGGGCTCACGGCGGGCGGGCACTCGCAGGCCACCGACCAGCTCGCGGCGGACGACGCCACCGAGTACTCCAGCCAGGCCACGCGCGCGCTGGAGAGCGCGTCCGGCGGCTCCTCGTCGAAGGAGGGGTGCGTGGTGCCCTCGCTCGGGGACCGCACCGACACCTTCATGGACTCCTTCCGGCGTGCGCGCGCGGACTATCCCGCCGTGCACACCGCGACCGTGCTCGGCAGCGTCGACCAGACCGAGATCAACGCTACGGGCGGGCAGTCCGGGCCGTACGAGGGGTCGTACATCACCGGCTGGTACCCGGTCGCGGGCGACCCGCGCTGGGACCCGATGAAGAAGGCCGTCGCCGAGGTGGCCTTCGGCGACAACCGCATCGACCCGGCGGACGCGGGAGTGGAGACGACCTGGATCGCGTACACCGCGTTCAAGACCGTCGTGAACTCGCTCGGCAACGGCGAGGTGACCGCCGACACCGTACGGCGCGCCCTCGACGACGGCGTCAAGGTCACCACGGGCGGGCTCACGCCGACGCTCCAGTGGAGCTCGACCGACGACGACGATCTCGCCTCCGTGGGTCTCTCCCGCCTGGTCAACGCCTCGGTGACCCTTCAGGTCGTACGCAAGGGCGTTCTGGTGTCGGCGAAGAAGGGGTTCTTCGACATGACGGGGACGCTGGAGAGCGCGAACCTCGACTGAGGTCCGCGCCCGTCCGTTCCTGTCTCCTCAGAGCTGGGTCGGCTGGCGCTGGGTCAGACCGTAGGTCTTCGCGATCGTGTTCCAGAGCGCGGCGGCCTTGGTCTTCTGGTTGCTGGCGACGCCGCTCGCCGCGTTGCCGGCCGCGGTCTGGCCGGTGGTGCGGGCCTGGCCCTTCTTGCAGCCGTGCTTGCCCGCGGCCTGGTCGGCCCAGGCCGCGTAGTGGTTGTCCGCGGACGCGGACGCCTTCCACGCGTTGGTGAGGGCGCTGGTCAGGGCCGCATTGTCAGGCAGCTTGTCCACCGTCAACTGCGAGAGTTTCGTGACCAGTTCGGTGCGCTGCTGGGCCGCGTCCCGCAGGTCGGAGGCGGAGTCTCCGAGGCTGTTGCAGGCCTTCACATTGCCCACCGCGCGGATCACCGAGGCACGGCTGCTGCCGCTGTCGGCCAGCAACTTGTCCAGGGCGACGGCCTGTTCCTTGGCGGCGTCGGTGCCCGCCGAAGAGGAACCGTCGGTCGCGGGCGACGTGGCGGCGACCGTCTTGTTGTCGTCGCTCTTGCTGCCGCCACCGCTGAGCAGCGCCCCGGCACCGACCCCGAGGATCGCGATGACGATCCCGACCCCGGCGATCAGCGGCACCCGCGAACGGCGCCCGCCCCGGCCGTCGTCGTCCTGCCCGGGCGGGGCGTAGGAGGGATCGGCGTAGGCGGGTTGGGCGTACGACGGCTGCGCGTAGCCCTGCTGTCCGTGGCCCGGCCGGCCGTAGCCCGGCTGCTCGGCCCGCGGCGGCTGCTGGAAGCGCGGCAGCTGCTGCGTGGACCCGGCCGGAGCCTCCCCGCCGCGGAAGAGGTTGTCGAACTCGGCGGGCGGCTGCCGGTCCTCCGCCCCGCCCCCGTACCCGGGAGCGCCGCCCTGTGCGGGCACCGGCGGGAGGAACTGCGTGGGCTGCGCGTCGGGATGCGCGGCCGGCGGCATCGGCCCGGCACCGCCGGACACCTCGGGCGGCAGCGCCCCCGGCAGCACGGGCGGGATGAACTGTGTCGCCCCCTCGTCCGCCGGGGCGGCCGGGACCGGCGGCAGGAACTGGGTGGCACCCTCGTCGCCGGGAATGTTGACCACCGGCGGGATGTACTGCGTCGCGCCCTCGTCGGCCGGCGGCAGCGGGGCGCTGGGGAACGCGGACGAGGCGGAGGACGCGGGGGGCAGGGGCGCGCCGCCCGAACCGGAAGCGCCGTATCCGTAGCCGTAGTCCTGTGCGCCGGATCCGTAGCCCTGTGCGCCCGCCCCGTACCCGGCGGACTGCTCCGGGGCGTATCCCGGTGCCGGCGAGTACTCCTGTGCGTACGACTGCTGCTGCACGCCGTAGGCCGCGTGCTGGGCGCTCTCCTGCGGCAGCGCCCCCGGCTGGCTCGGGATGCCCTCCTGGGCGCCCCACGGGGACGGCTGCTCGGGCGCGGTGCCCCACTGCTGCGGTTGCTGCTGTGCGTCGCCCCAGCCCTGGCCCGGCGGCGGGGCCGGGGTCCGGTGCTGCGGGTCGTGCTGCTGGTCCGGGCCCCACGAGCCGCCCCAGGCCTGGCCGCTCGGGGGCGTGCTCGGCGGCTGCCCTGCCGACTGCTGGTTACCGCGTCCGCCCGTCATACCCGGATGGAGGGGTTCACCTCCGTCGGAGGGCAGCACGATGCCTTCGCGCGCGGGCCGCGCCGAGGGCTCCTCGCCCTGTCCACTCTGCGTCACCGGGACTCCTACGAATGGGGGACCTTCGGGATCGTCGGTTCACGCTACCGGGTACCCCGAGCCCGGTGCCACGCAGCACTGGACTGGACCTCTCCACTTGTGACCCCGGTAACAGTTCCGGCCCCTCATCCGCGCCAAATCCCGTCCTTCGTCCTCCTTTCGCCACCGGATCACCACCGGAGGCTTCTTTCACTCCCGGTTCACGCGGCGGCCTGCAACTCCATCCGCGCCCCGAACTCCCGCACCACCGGCTCGTCCCGGTACGGCTCCAGGCGCTGCTGGAGGTCCTCCAGGTACTCGGCGCCCCGGTTGGACCGCAGCGAACCGAGCAACTCCACCGCTTTGAGGCCCGTGTTGCAGGCCTGCTCGACCTCGCGCTGCTGCACCTGCGCGCTCGCCAGCAGTACATAGCCGATGGCCCGGCGGCGCGCCCGTGACTCCGGGTGCCCGTCCAGGGACTCCTGCGCGCACCTGGCCGCCGCCTCGGCCTGCCCGAGGTCGCGGTGGCAGTGCGCCAACTCGTCGGCGAGATACGCCTCGTCGAAGTGCCCGATCCACGCCGGGTCGTCCCCGGACGACGGATCCGCCGCGTCCAGCGCGCTCACCGCACGCCCCGACGCCAGCTGCGCGGACCGCGCGTCACCCATCAGGGCGTGCCCGCGCGCCTCCGCCGCGTGGAACATCGCCTCGGCCCGCGGGGTCACACGACCGCGTGCCCCCTCCTGCGCCGCCCGCGCCAACTGCGCGATCTCACGCGGGTTCCCGAGCTGCGCGGCGAGATGACTCATGGACGCGGCGAGGACGTACCCGCCGTATCCCCGGTCCCCGGCCGCCTGCGCGAGGCGCAGCGCCTGGATGTAGTACCGCTGCGCCAGGCCGGGTTGACCGGTGTCGACGGCCATGTAGCCGGCGAGTTCCGTCAACCGGGCGACGGCGGCGAACAGTTCACGCCCCACGGCCTCCCGGTACGAGCCCGCCAGCAGCCCGGAGACGACACTGTTGAGGTAGTGCACGACGACCGGGCGGACATGCCCGCTGCCGTACTGGTGGTCCAGCTCGCCGAGCGCCTGCGTCATCGCGCGCACGGCCGCCACGTCGGACTGGCCCACCCGCGGCCCCGCCGCGCGCGCGACCTGCGAGTCCGGCGAGGAGATCAGCCAGTCGCGGCTCGGCTCGACCAGCGCGGACGCGGCGACCGACGAACCGGACAGGAAGTCCCGGCGCCCCACGTCACTGCGCCACAGCTCACACACCTGCTCGATGGCCCCGAGCACGGTCGGCGAGAACTGCAGGCCCACACCCGACGCGAGATTCTTGCCGTTGGCCATGCCGATCTCGTCGATCGTGACCGTACGGCCCAGCTTGCGGCCCAGCGCCTCGGCGATGACCGCCGGAGCCCGCCCGCGCGGCTGCTGTCCCCGCAGCCAACGGGCCACGGACGTCTTGTCGTAGCGCAGGTCGAGACCGTGCTCGGCGCCGCACATGTTGACCCGGCGGGCCAGCCCGGCGTTCGAGCACCCCGCCTCCTGGATGAGCGCCTGCAGCCGTTCGTTCGGCTGCCGCGCGACAAGTGGCCTTGCGGCCATGGCGTACCCCCTGGGAACAACCCCTGAAGCGAAAAGATCCGGCCGAGAAGATCAATGCCCAGCGAACATGGCGAAAATGCGAAGCATGCGAGGAATGCCGGGGTGAAGGCTCGTGGCCGCCCCTCACGTGGCTACCCCGATCCCGCCCTCGGTCCTCCCGCGCGCCCCCGCACATGCCTCCATGCGCCCCAGTTGCGGAATCGATGCTCCTCCCCCGCGCGCGCTACAGCCGTAACCCGAGGTGGGTGCGGGAGTTGTGTTGGGCGTGGAAGAGACGATCGCGGGCACCGAAGCCGCTCAGATTCCGAAGCAGCGCGGGGAATCGCTGCTGGAGACAGCCGTACGCTACGCCGAGGAGCGCCACTGGGACGTCTTTCCCGGCACCTGGCTGGAAGCCGTCGACGGGGTGCAGCGCTGCTCGTGCGAGGACCCCGCGTGCGCCGCACCCGGCGCACATCCGGCGCGTGAGGACTGGGCGACGCAGGCGACGGGCAGTGCGACGGTCGCGCGCCGGATGTGGCAGAAGCAGCCGGGGGCATCGATTCTGCTGCCGACCGGACGGACGTTCGACGCGATCTCCGTTCCGGAGACCGCGGGGTTCCTGGCGCTGGCGCGGATGGAGCGCATGGAGTTGACGCTGGGTCCTGTCACGTTGACGCCGTCGCGGCGGATGGAGTTCTTCGTGCTGCCGGGTGCGTCGGTGAAGGTGCCGGATCTGGTGCGGAAGATCGGCTGGTCGCCGTCGTCGCTGGATCTTGTGGTGCTGGGCGAGGGTGGGTATGTGGCCGCGCCGCCCACCCGGTTCGGGTCCCGGGGGGCTGTGCAGTGGGCCTGCCGGCCGACCGCGGCCAACCGTTGGCTGCCGGATGCGGAGGAGTTGATCTCGCCGCTCGCCTATGCGTGTGGGCGGGATCGGTAGTTCGGCGGGCGCGGGTCCGGTGGGGGCTGGTCGCGCGGTTCCCCGCGCCCCTTGGGGAGGACCCCTGACCGTAGGCTGCAAGGTATGACGTCTCCTGCCGTGCGTGTGCGTGGGCTCTGGAAGCGGTTCGGGCAGCAGGTTGCTGTTGCCGGGATCGATCTGGAGTTGCCTGCCGGGAAGTTCATCGGGCTGGTCGGGCCGAACGGGGCCGGGAAGACCACCACCCTCTCGATGGTGACCGGGTTGCTGCGGCCCGATCAGGGGACGGTCGAGGTCGTCGGGCACGACGTCTGGGCGGATCCGGTGGCCGTGAAGGCGCGGATCGGGGTGCTGCCCGAGGGGCTCCGGCTCTTCGAGCGGCTCTCGGGGCGTGAACTCCTCGGCTACAGCGGGCGGTTGCGGGGGCTGCCCGGGGCCGAGGTCGACAAGCGGGTCACGCAGTTGCTGGACGTGCTCGACCTGGCCGGGGCGCAGCACAAGCTCGTCGTCGACTACTCCACCGGTATGCGCAAGAAGATCGGGCTCGCCGCCGCTCTCCTCCACAACCCCGAAGTCCTCTTCCTGGACGAGCCGTTCGAGGGTGTCGACCCGGTCTCCGCACAGATCATCCGGGGCGTCCTGGAGCGCTACACCGCCTCCGGCGCCACCGTCGTCTTCTCCTCCCACGTCATGGAACTCGTCGAGTCGCTCTGCGACTGGGTGGCCGTCATGGCCGCCGGCCGCATCCGCGCCCAGGGCACCCTGGCCGAGGTGCGCGGCGAGGCCCCCACCCTCCAGCAGGCGTTCCTCGAACTCGTCGGCGCCGGCGCCCGCGACCACGGCTCCGACCTCGACTGGCTGGGCGGCGGCACCCGATGACCGACACCACGCCCCCGGCCTCGATCACTCCCGTCTTCGTACGTCTGAAGCTGTCGTTGTTGCGCAACGGTCTACGGCAGTCCGGGGGCCGGCGGGCCGCGTATGCCGCGTCGGCGGTCGTGGCGCTGCTGTTCGCGGCGCTCCAGCTGCTCGGGCTGATCGCTTTGCGCGGGGATGCGCACGCCGACTCCGTGGTGGTCGTCCTGGTGTCGGTGCTGGGGCTGGGCTGGGCGGTGATGCCGCTGTTCTTCCCGACCGGTGACGAGACCCTCGACCCGACCCGCCTGGTGATGCTGCCACTGCGGCCCCGGCCTCTCGTACGGGCGCTGCTGGCGGCCTCGTTGGTCGGCATCGGTCCGCTGTTCACGCTGGTGCTGCTGCTCGGTTCGGTGATCGCGGTCGCGCACGGCGCCGCCGCCTGTGTCACGGCGGTCCTGGCGCTCCCGCTCTCCCTGCTGGTCTGTGTGGCCCTCGCGCGGGCCGTCGCCGCCGCCAACATCCGCCTGCTGACCAGCCGGAAGGGCCGGGACCTCGCGGTGCTGAGCGGGCTGGTGATCGCGGTCGGGGCGCAGTTGGTCAACTTCGGCGCGCAGCGCCTGGGTTCGTCCGGGCTGTCCCAACTCGACCCGGCGGCCCAGGTGTTGCGCTGGGTGCCGCCCGCGTCGGCGGTCGGCGCGGTGGACTCTGCGAGCAAGGGCTCCTACAGCCTCGCCGTCGTCCAACTCGCCGTGTCGGCAGGCGCTTTGGCGGCCCTGCTGTTCCTCTGGTCGCGCAGTCTCACCAAGTTGATGACCTCGCCCGACGGCTCCACCCTGCAGTCCGCCGAACCGGCCGCGAAGGACAGGGCGTCCGCCGGTGGTCTGGCCCGTCTCCTCCCGGCCGGCCGCACCGGCACGGTCATGGAACGCAGCCTGCGCTATGTCTGGCGTGACCCCAAGACCAAGGCGGCGTGGGTGACTTCACTGGCGATCGGTCTGATCGTGCCGGTGTTCAACGCGCTGCAGGGCACGGGCTCGGTCTACTTCGCGTGCTTCGCCGCCGGGATGCTCGGCATCCAGATGTACAACCAGTTCGGGCAGGACACCTCCGCGTTCTGGATGGTCGCGATGACGATCTCCACGACCAGGGACGCCTACGTCGAACTCCGCGCCCGCGCCCTCGCGTTGCTGCTGATCACCGTGCCGTACGCGGCGCTGGTGACCATCCTGACGACGGCGATGCTCGGCGACTGGCACCGGCTCCCGGAGGTCCTCGGCCTCTCCTTCGCCCTCCTCGGCGCGATGCTCGCGACCGGCGCCTGGACCTCGGCCCGCTTCCCGTACTCGATCCCCCAGGGCGGCCACAAGAACGTCGCCCCCGGCCAGGCCGGTCTGGCCTGGATCTCCATCTTCGGCGGCATGATCTCGGCGGCCCTGATCTGCTCCCCCGTCATCACCCTCACGATCTGGTCCAACGTGAGCGCGGACGGGGACAGGTGGAGCTGGCTGCTGCTGCCGGTGGGGGCGGGGTACGGCGCGGCGATCACTTACGCGGGGCTGCGGCTGGCGGCACCGGGAACGGCGAGGCGGCTGCCGGAAATCCTGGCGGCGGTCAGCAAGGGGTGACTTGCGGCTTTGCCGTCAGGGACGCGGGGAACTGCGCGACCAGCCACAACGCACCCGCACCCGCCCCACAACCGCCCCCACCCCCATGGGCGATCTCACACCAGCACCCCGTCGAGAAACGGCTCGACAGCCGCCCGCCAAGCCGCCGGCTGGTCGTAGTGCACCAGATGCCCGGCGTCGGCAACCTCCGCATACTCCCCTCGGGGAAGCACCCGCACCATCTCCTGCGCCTCGGCTCGCCCCAACTCCCCGTCCAGGCCCCGCACCACAAGCGCAGGGCACTGAACCTGGGCCAGCTCCTCCCAGTGCGCGTCGTACACCCACGTCTCCCGCGACTTCAGCATCTGCTCCGGCTCGAACACCGGCCGCCACCCGTCGGGAGACTCCTGCATGACCTCGGCGTAGAACTCCCCCCGGGAGGGATTGGGCCGCTCCACCCACGGGTCGTCCTCGCCGAACCACTTGCGGACATCCGCGAGCGTGGCGAAGGGCACGGGCCAGGACTTGAACCAGTCGGACCACTCCCGCTGCGAGGCCGCGCCCAGCGCGGACGCCCGCATGTCGCAGATGATCAGCCCCCGCACCAGATCGGGCCGCTTCGCGGCGAGCTGCCACGCGGTCAGCGCGCCCATCGCGTGGCCGACGAGGACGACCGGGGCGAGCCCCAGCTGTTCCAACGCGGCCTCCGCGTCCTCGACGTAGGCCTCACGGGTGAACGCCGCCTGCGGCGGCTTGTCGCTCCGGCCGTGGCCGCGCTGGTCGAGTGCGACCGCGCGGTGCCGTTCGGAGAGCCAGCGGGCGGTGGACGCCCAGTGCGAGGCGCGGCCCATCAGGCCGTGCAGTAAGAGAACTCCGGGTGCCCGCTCGATCTCCCCCGATTTGGGCGGGTCCGCGAACTCCCATGCGGCCAGGCGTACGCCGCCTGCCCCGGTCACGTCGATGCGCCGCGTCATTGGTCCTGGCACCCCCCTAGCCACGCTCTGCCGCTTGTGCCGTTCGTTCCTGCTGCTGTCTCTTCTCTTGCTCGTCTCTTCCTACAGGTCACGCCCCGCGCGTTTCATCACCCACAGGTTATCGAATACAGATTCGATAATGCGGTCTCCGGCGGCAACACCCCTCGTTCGAGTGACCCGGCTCAAGGAATGATCGCCGCCGCCGGGGGGAGATCTCCTCCGGGAGGCGGACCGCTCGGGGAAACCGGTCCGAAGGGGATGACCTTGAGAGCTCGGGGCTCCGGGTCAGAACAGGGGAGGACAGGCCCCGGCGCCGCACGGCGCCGGGGCCTTCCCCACGTTTGCGGCACATCCTCCCGCCCCCTCACGGTCATATGCCTCACGCGACAGCCTGGCACGCGAAACGTCCCCGCGCTGCGATTCAGCGCACTGAATCTTGGAAACTCCGCGACCGGCGGAACGTCACAACTGCCTCTCCAGCCCCGCGAGTTGACGGTCCCGCCGGGCGAAAGGCACGGTCAGCGCTTGGCGACGAACACATGCGAGGCGATGTCCGAGTCCAGCTCGGCCGCCTCGCCACCGCTGCCCACCAGCACCCCGCCCGCCGACTCCGTCACACTCACCACCGAGCCGGGCTGCACACCCGCGCGGCGCAGTGTGTACATCAGCTGGGCGTCCGTCTGGATGGGCTCGCCGATCCGGCGCACCACGACCGTCTTGCCGTCCAGGCCCGGGTCCAGCTCGGCCAGCGACACCATGCCCTCGTCGAGGAACGGGTCGGCCCCGTCCTTCTCGCCCAGCTCCTCGAGACCGGGGATCGGATTGCCGTACGGCGACTCCGTGGGGTGGCGCAGCAGCTCCAGGACCCGCCGCTCCACGGCCTCGCTCATCACGTGCTCCCAGCGGCAGGCCTCGGCGTGCACCTGCTCCCACTCCAGGCCGATCACGTCGACGAGCAGACACTCGGCGAGCCGGTGCTTGCGCATCACACGCGTGGCCAGGCGGCGGCCCTCGTCGGTCAGCTCCAGATGGCGGTCGCTGGCGACGGCCACCAGACCGTCGCGCTCCATGCGTGCCACCGTCTGGCTCACCGTCGGGCCGCTCTGGTCGAGCCGCTCGGCGATGCGGGCGCGCATGGGGACCACACCTTCCTCCTCCAGCTCGAGGATGGTGCGGAGATACATCTCCGTGGTGTCGATCAGTCCGGACATACGTGCCCCTCGATTACCTCTGCCCGAAGCTCGGCGGCTCCGCGGCGCGTGCGCTGGCCCTGGACTCAATTCTGACGCATCGCACTGACAACCGTGCCGCACCGTTGAAACCAGCCGGTTACGGCGGTCCGCGAACCCCCTCTCCGCCCGCTCCGCAGCGGACCGGATCGCCCTCGACGCCGTATTGACATCCACTTGGTCCAGACCGCACGGTGATCCGCGACACAAACTCACCGAGGGGGCTCCCGCATGAGCGACCGTACGCCGGCCGGCCAGTTCTTCGACGCCGCGATCACCCTGCTCCAGCGGGTCAGCGACGAAGAGGCCGACTCCGTCGGGGCGGCCGGCACGCTCCTCGCGGACACCGTGGCCGACGGCGGGCGCCTCTTCGCCTTCGGCGCCGGGCACTCCTCGCTCGCCGCGCAGGACCTCGTCTACCGCGCGGGCGGCCTCGCCCTGATGAACCTGCTCGTGGTGCCCGGAGTCCTCGGCGTCGACGTCATGCCGGCCACGCTGGGCTCCGCCCTGGAGCGCGTCGACGGCCTCGCGGGCGTGGTCCTGGAGACGTCACCGCTGCGCTCCGGCGACGCCCTGGTGATCATCTCGCTGTCCGGGCGCAACGCCCTGCCCGTGGAGATGGCCATGAAGGCCCGCGCCCTCGGCGTCCGCGTCATCGGCGTGACCTCGGTGGCCTACGCCTCGGAGACGACGTCACGGCACTCCTCGGGGACATATCTCAAGGACCACTGCGACGTCGTACTCGACTCGAAGATCGCGATCGGCGACGCGGAACTCACCCACGACGCCATCCCCGCCCCCTTCGCCCCCGCCTCCACGGTCGTCACCGCGGCCCTCCTCCAGGCCGTCATGGCGACGACGGCGGCGACCCTGGCCGACCGCGGCATCGAACCGCCGCTGCTGCGCTCCGGGAACGTGGACGGCGGCCACGAGTGGAACGGCCGGGTGTTCGAGGAGTACCGGGACCGGATCTTCTACCAGTACTGAGCCACCCCTACTGCTTCCCGCCCGCCTCCGCCGCCAGATCCAGCGCCGCCGCGATCCGTACGGCCACGTCCTCGGCGTAGATCGAGTCGGACCGTTCGAACTGGCTGCGGCCCGCCCCGCGCAGGAACGTCACCACACCCAGCGTCCGGCCCCGGCTGCGCAGCACCGCGCACAGCGCGTGCACGGCGTCCTGGGGCCACTGGCGGGCCCGGGCCCACTCCCGGGCCTGCTCGGGCGGGGCGGTGCCGATGCCGGCCCGCACCGAGCCGACGCGTTCGACGCACTGCAGGGCGGGATGCCCCTCTCCGTAGCGCACGGGCAGCCCGGCCGCGCCGGACAGCAGGCTGGGTCCCGGCGCCCCCGTGGGCGTGGCGGCGACCCGGACGAGCCGTACGGCCGCTGCCGGCGCGGCGTCGGTATCGTTCAACGATCCGCCCACGACCCGGTCGACGAGCGCGTGGTCGGCGAAGCCGGCGAGGGCGAAGTCGAGGTGGACGGTGGCCGCGTCGCGCGGGTCCTCGCACTCGGCGGCGGCGCGCGCGGCCCGGTGCAGCTGCTGGGCGCGGAAGCGCAGTAGCGAGGCCTCCTGCTCGATCTGCTTGGCCTCGGTGACGTCCTGGAAGAGCCAGCCGACGCCGAGCGGCACCGGTTCCTCGGTGAGCGGCGAGGCCAGCCGCAGGAACCCGCTCCGCCAGCAGCGCCGCAGATGCCCCTCGGGCGTCCGTACGCTCACCCAGATCTCGGCCGGCGCGGGCGGCGCGCCCTCGGCCAGCACATGTGTGAGCGCGGCCTCCAACTCCTCGACACCCTGGGCCAGCAGCTCGCCGAGAGGCCGTCCGAGGACGGAGGTGCGCCCGGTGCCGAGCGCCCGCGCGGCATGCGCGTTGACGACGGCGGGCCGCAGATCGGCGTCTACGAGCACGACCCCCCAGGAGGCGTCCTCGAAAAGAGCCTCACTGAGGGCGATCGACCGCTCCAGGTCGATCTGGGCATGCACCTCACTGAAGGCGCAGTAGACCCCGGCGGGCTTCCCGTCGGGCCCGCGCACGGCGGCGGACTGCGTGCGCACGAGCACCCGCCCGCCGTCCTTGGTCAGCAGGGCGAATTCATTCACCTGCCGCCCGGGAGCCTGCATGGCGGACATCAGCCGCCCCTCGACCTCCTCGGCGTCCGCACTCCGTACGGCCCACCCGGCCAGCCCCTGCCGCCCCACGGCCTCGGCCGCGGTCCAGCCGAGAATGCGCTCGGCCTCACGGTTCCAGTGGGTCAGCACCCCGTCGGCGTCGAAGGCACACAGTGCCGCGTCCATTCCGTCCAGCAACGCGGCGAGCAGATCGGACCCGCCGACCGCCTCGGGACCACCGTCCCGCTCGGGCTCGTCGGGACCCAACTCGTCGGTGGTCCCACTACGCCGGGAAGCACTCACCTGGACCCCCTGCTGCAGGCTGCGTCCGCGGACACGGAGCGTCGGTTCACTCACTCACCATCATTCAACTCGAACGTGACGCAGCACACACCGCGTTCCCGCAAGATTGAGGGAATCGTTGTACGGCGCCGCTTCCGGCACCGGCACACTCGACCGATGCCCGCCCGCCTCCCCCTGGACGAACAGCTCACCGCGCTGCGGACGACGCTGTCCCGCAACCGGACCCTCCTGGAAGTCCTCGACCGCACCGCGGCTCTCGGCCTCCCCGACTGGTACCTGACCGCGGGCTGCCTCTTCCAAACGATCTGGAACGCGGTCACCGGCCGTCCCCCGGCCCACGGCATCAAGGACTACGACGTCTTCTACTACGACTCCACGGACCTCTCCTGGGAGGCGGAGGACACGGCGATCCGGGCCGGCCGCGAAACCTTCGCCGGTCTCCCCGCCGAGGTGGAGATCCGCAACGAGGCCCGGGTCCACCTCTGGTACGAGGAGAAATTCGGCTCCCCGTGCCCGCCTTACGACTCCGTGGAGTCCGCGATCGACTCCTTCGCGTCGACCACCTGCTGCCTCGCCGTACGCCTCAAGGAGGACGGCGACTGGCGCGTCTACGCCCCGCACGGCCTCTCCGACATCTTCAACCTCGTCGTACGCCCGAACCCGGTTCAGGCACCACAGGAGGTCTACGAGACGAAGGCGGCCCGCTGGCAGCGGGTCTGGCCGGAGCTGACGGTGCTGCCGTGGCCTATGCCGTCCGCGAAAAGCGGTTGATCCGTCGGCGCGGGGTTCTTAGGGTGGCCAGTACTTCGGAAAGGAGGTGGTTCGGCAGATGTATGAATACCGGACGGAAGAGGTGGCTGCGGGCTAGTTGCCCGCCGTCGTACTCGGTTCGGCGCCGGGCCCGCGTGTGCGAGTCGCACGCAACCGGCCTAACCCAACGCAGTCACCCGACCCGCGAGCTCGCCGGTACGTCCGGCCGGCTCCCCCGCCGTGAGGCGGAGGGACCTGAGCTCGCGGGTCGTCTGCGTGTCAGGCGCGCGACGATCGTTGCGATCACGACCGTTGCCAGGCCGATTCCGCCGAAGATCAGGGGCAGCAGCCACAGGGAGGCGAAGCCGTTGATCCGCGCGTCCCCGGGGGAGTCCGCGTGGTAGAGGACCTCGACGCGGTCGCCCGTCTCGTACGACGGCGGATTCGAGCCCGTGGAGCCGCGGAACGTGCGCCGTGCGCCGTGTGCCGGGGTGAACTCGACGACCGGGTACGCCATCGGGCCGCTGTTGGCGCGGCTCGTGCGGGAGGTGCCGGTGCTGTGGCCGGGCCGCCGGTCCAGGGACACGACCGTGCCCGGGGCGCGGTCCGCGCCCGTCAGGAACGAGACCGACACCCCGGCCAGGATCAGCCCGACGGTCAGGAACAGCGATCCGAACGTGATCACTCCGACGAGGATCCATCGGCGGGCGCCCAGCCCGCCCGACTGAAACCGAAACCGCACGTCATCCCCTGTCCCTGGGCCGGAGTCAGGGACCTTATCCCAGGTCCGGGACCGGAAGAGTTCAGGGGCTGAGGCGCTCCACCCGCCAGCTGCCGTCCTGTTGCGCGGTGTAGCGGAGGCGGTCGTGAAGGCGGTTCTCGCGGCCCTGCCAGAACTCGACCGTCTGCGGGGCGATGCGGAAGCCGCCCCAGTGGGGCGGGACCGGGACCCGTTCGCCCTCGGGGTAGCGGGCGGCCAACTCGGCGTAGGACGACTCCAGTTCGGTCCGGGAGGCGATCACCGAGGACTGGGCGCTGGCCCAGGCGCCGAGCTGGGAGCCGTGCGGGCGGGTGCGGAAGTACGCGGCGGTCTCGTCCCGGCCGGTACGGCGGGCGGTACCGGTGACCAGGACCTGGCGGGCCATCGGGTGCCAGGGGAAGAGCAGGGAGACGTACGGGTTGGCGGCGAGTTCGCGGGCCTTGCGGGACTCGTAGTTCGTGTAGAAGACGAAGCCCTGGTCGTCGTAGTCCTTGAGGAGGACCGTGCGGGAGCTGGGGCGTCCCTCGGGGTCGGCGGTGGAGACGACCATGGCGTTGGGCTCGTAGACCAGCTCCTGGACGACGGCCTCCTCGAACCAGCGGCCGAACTGGGCCATGGGAGCGGCGGCCAGGTCGCTCTCGTCGAGGCCCGCCATCCGGTACTGCTTGCGCATCGCGGCGGGGTCGAGGCGGGGATCACGGGCGGCGGGGTCGCGGTCGGTCACGGCGGTCATCTTGCCGTACGGCCGGTGCGGCCACGAGTTCGGGTGGCACTGAGTGCCGCAGCCCTCCCTATCCGTGGCACCCGGCGTTATGGTGCTGATGTCTCTACCTTCGGCCCGCGAGTCCCCCGCGACCGTGGAGCCACAGCATGAGGAGCCGCCTGATGTCCGACTTCGTACCCGGTCTCGAAGGAGTCGTCGCGTTCGAGACGGAGATCGCCGAACCGGACAAGGAAGGCGGCGCCCTGCGGTACCGGGGCGTCGACATCGAGGATCTGGTCGGTCATGTCTCGTTCGGCAACGTCTGGGGGCTGCTCGTCGACGGCGCCTTCAACCCCGGACTGCCGCCCGCCGAGCCGTTCCCGATCCCGGTGCACTCCGGTGACATCCGCGTCGACGTGCAGTCCGCGCTGGCCATGCTCGCGCCCGTGTGGGGCCTCAAGCCGCTCCTCGACATCGACGAGGAGCAGGCCCGCGACGACCTCGCCCGCGCGGCCGTCATGGCGCTGTCCTACGTCGCCCAGTCCGCGCGCGGGCAGGGGAACGCGATGGTGCCGCAGCGCGAGATCGACAAGGCGCAGTCCGTCGTCGAGCGGTTCATGATCCGGTGGCGGGGCGAGCCCGATCCGAAGCATGTCGCGGCTGTCGATGCCTACTGGACGTCCGCCGCCGAGCACGGCATGAACGCGTCGACGTTCACGGCTCGGGTCATCGCGTCGACCGGGGCCGATGTCGCCGCCGCGCTGTCGGGGGCCGTGGGCGCCATGTCCGGGCCGCTGCACGGTGGTGCGCCGTCCCGTGTGCTCGGGATGATCGAGGAGATCGAGCGGACGGGGGACGCCGAGGCGTACGTCAAGCAGGCGCTCGACAAGGGTGAGCGGTTGATGGGGTTCGGGCACCGGGTGTACCGGGCCGAGGATCCCCGGGCACGTGTACTGCGGCGTACGGCGCGGGAGTTGGGGGCACCGCGGTTCGAGATCGCGGAGGCGTTGGAGAAGGCCGCGCTCGCGGAGTTGCATGCTCGGCGTCCCGACCGGGTGCTGGCGACCAACGTCGAGTTCTGGGCGGCGATCGTTCTCGACTTCGCCGAGGTGCCGGCGCACATGTTCACGTCGATGTTCACGTGTGCGCGGACCGCGGGGTGGTCGGCACACATTCTTGAGCAGAAGCGGACGGGGCGGTTGGTGCGGCCGTCCGCGCGGTATGTGGGGCCTGCGAGTCGCGGTCCGCAGGAGATCGAGGGGTTTGGGGACATCGCCCACTGAGAGGGGTGGACCGGTTCGTGGGCGAGTGCGGGTGCGGGTGCGTGGGGGCTGGTCGCGCCCACGCGGCGGAGCCGCAAGTCGGCACAGCCCCGCGCCCCTAAAGGGCGCCCTCCAGCAGGTGGGTCCATTGGGCGACGACCCTCTCCCTGCGTCCCCTGTCGTCCGTGAGCAGGTTCGCCAGGCCCAGGCCTCTTGCCATGTCCAGGAGGCCCTGGACCGTCTCTCGTACGCCCGGTCTCGACTCGTCCGCGCCCAGGAGGTCCACGGCGATTCTGTGGGTCTCTCGGCCTACTCTCGCCTCCAACTCCGTTACCCGGGGCCGGAGTTGGTCCTCGTTCGACGCGGCCACCCATAGGTGGAGGGCCGCGCGGAACAGGGGGCCCGTGTAGAGGTCGACCAGGGCCTCGACCACTGCGCGGCGGTCTTCGGCGCCCTCCGGGAACAGAGCCCGGAGGGCCGTGGAGCGTTCCTCGGCCACGTACTCGACGGCCGCCGTGAAGAGGTCCTCGCGGGTGGGGAAGTGGTGTTGGGCGGCGCCCCGGGAGACGCCGGCGCGTTCGGCCACGACGGCTACCGTGGAGCCCGCCCAGCCGTGTTCGGCGAGGCAGGACACGGCGGCTTCCAGGAGGCGCTGCCGGGTGGCCCGGCTGCGGTCCTGCTTGGGTCTGCGGTCGACCGTGCCCGGCGCGGGCGCCGCGCTCACACCAGCCATACGGGGTCCCGTCGTTCGAGGAAGGCCGTCATCCCCTCGCGGGCCTGCGCGGAGGCGAACAGCCGTGCCGAGAGCGCGGTCAGGTCGGCCGCGTCCCGGTCGAAGGTTTCCAGCACCCTAGCCGTGAGCAGCCGTTTCGTCTCGGCCAGGGCCTCGGGGGCGGAGCGGCGCAGGCCGTCGAGGACGGGGGCGAGGGATTCGTCCACGTCCTCTCCCGCTGTCGTCAGCAGGCCGATGCGGGCCGCTTCCGGCGCGTCGAAGCGTTCGCCGGTGAGGTAGTAGCGGGCGAGGGCGCGGGGGTCCGTGCGGGGCAGGAGCGGGAGGGAGATCACCGCCGGGGCGACCCCGATCCGTACCTCCGTGAACGCGAAGGTGGCCGCTCCGGATGCCACCGCGATGTCGCAGGCCGCGAGGAGGCCCAGACCGCCCGCCCGTACGTGGCCCGTCACTCGGGCGACGACCGGCTTGGGCGTCTCCACGATCTGGCGGAGCAGGGCGACCAGGGCGTCCGGGGGCGGTGGGTTCCGTAGGTCCGCGCCCGCGCAGAACGTGTTCCCGGTGTGGGTCAGGACGATCGCCCGTACGTCCGTGTCCTTGGCGCAGTCGGTGAGGGCGTCCGCCAACTCGGCCACCAGGGGCGCCGACAGCGCGTTGCGGGTGTCCGGTGAGTCCAGGCTGAGGGTCTCGATGCCACGTTCGCGTGTCCGGCCGATCGGTGTCATGAGCGGCCTCGGAGTTCGCGGCGCAGGATCTTGCCGGAGGCGGCGCGCGGGACGGCGTCGATGAAGGTGACCCGGCGGACCCGCTTGTAGGGGGCGACGCGTTCGGCGACGTACATCATGACCTCGCCTTCGGAGAGTTCGGAGGGTTCTACGGCCGCCTCTTGGCGGACCACGTAGGCGTGCGGGACCTCGTTGTTGTCCTCGTTGTACTCGCCCACCACGGCCGCGTCGGCGATGCCCGGGTGGGTGAGCAGGAGTGCCTCCAGTTCGGCGGGGGCCACCTGGAAGCCCTTGTACTTGATGAGTTCCTTGACCCGGTCGACGACGAACGTCCAGCCGCCGGCGTCCACATGGCCGATGTCCCCGGTGTGCAGCCAGCCGTCCTCGTCGATCATCGCGGCGGTCTCGTCGGGGCGGCCCAGGTAGCCCTTCATCACCTGGGGGCCGCGGATGAGGAGTTCGCCGGCCTCTCCGATGCCGAGGTCCTTGGCGGGGTCGTCGAGGGAGACGATCCGCATCTCGGTACCGGCGATGAGTTTGCCGACCGTGCCCGGGGGTGCCGTGGGCATGTCCCGCACGGGGACCACATGGGTGCCCGGGGACAGTTCCGTCATGCCGTACGCCTGGCCCACGGGCGGCAGGCCGAGGCGCCTGGAGCAGGCCGCGGCGAGGTTCGCGTCGAGGGGGGCGGCGGCGCTGATGATGTACTTCAGGGACGAGAGGTCGTACTGCGCGACCGCCGGGTGCTTGGCCAGGGCCAGGACGATCGGCGGGGCGACGTAGAGACCGGTGATGCGGTGGTTCTGGATGGCCGCGAGGAAGGTTTCGAGGTCGAAACGGGGCAGCACGACTACCGCGGCGCCCTTCCGCAGGGGTGCGTTCATCAGGGCCGTGAGGCCGTAGATGTGGAAGAACGGCAGGACGGCGAGGATGCGGTCGCCCGGGCCGGCGGGGACCGCAGGCTCCAACTGGGCCAGGTTCGTGGCTATTTGACTGTGTGTCAGCATCACGCCCTTGGGGACGCCGGTCGTTCCCGAGGAGTACGGGAGGGCCGCGACGTCCTCCACGGGGTCGATGTCGACCACCGGCTCGGGGGCCGTCGAGGCGAGCATGTCGGCCAGCGAGCGGTGTCCGGGCGCACTGTCGCAGACGAATATCTCCTCGACGCCGCCCGCGAGTTCGGCCGCGCGGCGGGCCGCCTCCAGGAGCGGTGACACGGTGACGATCCAGCGGGCCGCCGAGTCCCGCAGCTGCTTGGCGAACTCCTCCGGCGTGGCGAGCGGGTGCACCGTCGTGACGGAGGCACCCGCGCGCGTGGCGGCGTAGAAGGCCAGCGGGAAGGCGACCGTGTTCGGGCTGTGCAGCGCGAGGACGTCCCCCTTGCGCACGCCCGCGTCGGCGAGGCCCGCCGCGATACTGCGATGGAACCGGTCCACCTGGGCGTACGTGAGGGTGGTGCCGTCCGTGCCGTCGATCAGCGCGGGCTCGTCCGCGAACTCCGCGACCCGGGCCAACACCGCGTCGTGGATGGGGAGTTCTACGGCCGGAACGTCTGCGTACTCGCTGCGGAACATGGTTCCTCCTGGCACGAACTGACATGGGCCGCCGAGTGACTAGTACGACTTGGGCAGGCCCAGGGTCTGGTGGGAGACGTAGTTGAGAATCATCTCCCGGCTCACCGGAGCAATACGAGCCACACGCGCGGCGGTTATCAACGACGCGAGCCCGAACTCGCGCGTGAGGCCGTTCCCGCCGAGGGTGTGCACGGACTGGTCCACGGCCCGCACGCACGCCTCCCCCGCCGCGTACTTGGCCATGTTCGCCGCCTCGCCCGCCCCGACGTCGTCCCCCGCGTCGTACAGATACGCCGCCTTCTGCATCATCAGACGGGCCAGTTCGAGGTCGATGTGCGCCTGTGCGAGCGGGTGCGCGATGGCCTGGTGGGCGCCGATGGGGGCGTCCCACACGGTGCGGTCGCGCGCGTACTCGACGGCGCGGGCGAGCGCGTAGCGGCCCATGCCGATCGCGAAGGCGGCCGTCATGATGCGTTCCGGGTTGAGGCCGGCGAAGAGCTGCAGCAGACCCGCGTCCTCGTCGCCGACGAGCGCCTCGGCGGGCAGTCGTACGTCGTCCAGGGTCAGCTCGAACTGCTTCTCCGCCGCCTGGAGTTCCATGTCGATCTGGCGGCGCGTGAAGCCCTCCGCGTCGCGCGGGACGATGAACAGGCAGGGCTTGAGGCGGCCCGTGCGGGCGTCTTCCGTGCGGCCGACGATCAGGGTCGCGTCGGCGAGGTCCACCCCGGAGATGAAGACCTTGCGGCCGGTGAGCAGCCAGTCCGCGCCGTCCCTGCGGGCGGTGGTGGTGATGCGGTGGCTGTTGGAGCCGGCGTCGGGTTCGGTGATGCCGAAGGCCATCGTGCGGGTGCCGTCGGCGATTCCGGGGAGCCAGTCACGTTTCTGTTCTGCTGTGCCGAAGCGGGCGATTACCGTGCCGCAGATTGCCGGTGAGACGACCATCATCAACAGGGGGCAGCCTGCTGCTCCCAACTCCTCCAGGACTATGGAGAGTTCGGAGATACCGCCGCCTCCGCCTCCGTATTCCTCGGGGAGGTTGACGCCCAGGTAGCCGAGTTTGGCCGCCTCGGACCAGAGTTGTTCTCGGTCGTAGTCGCGGCCGTGGCGTTTGCCCAGGGCGGAGACGGCCGCGCGTAGGGCCTTGTGTTCTTCGGTTTCGGTGGTGGGCATGTGGCTCCCTCGTTGTGGCTGGTCGTGCTCGCGCGGCGGTAGCCGCATATCGATACAGTCCCGCGTCCCTTCAGGTGGGCTGGACTATCGCCAATAGAGAGGCGAGGGGCACCTGTTGGCCAGGCACCGCATTCAGGGCCGTCAGTCGGCCTGTGACCGGGGCTGTGATCTTGTGTTCCATCTTCATCGCCTCCAGCCAGAGGAGGGGGTCTCCGGCCTTCACGGATGCCCCTACGGCCAGGCCCTCCGCGACTCTCACCACCGTGCCCGGCATCGGTGCCAGCAGGGAGCCGGGGGCCAGTTGGGCGGTCGGGTCGGGGAAGCGGGGCAGGGCCGTCAGGGTCGTCGCGTTCACGTGCACCTTGTCGGCGTTGTACTGGGCTACCTCGAACTTCCTTCGTACGCCGTCCACTTCGAGTACGACCAGGCCCGCGTCCGCGTGGATGACGCGCACCCCTTCCGCGGTCAGGCCGTCCCTCGTGTGGCGGTAGTGGACCTCGTGCTCCTCGCCCGCCATGACGTAGCGCTTGGTCTGTGGCTGGGACGGGAGGTTGCGCCAGCCGGTGGCGAAGCGGGAGCGGCCGTGGGTGTCGGCCAGGGCCGCGGCCAGGGGGGCGTGCGGGTCCGGGGCCGAGGTGGTGAGTTCGGTGAGGTGACGGTCGTAGAAGCCCGTGTCCATGTGGGCGGTGGTGAACTCCTTGTGGCGCAGGGAGCGTACGAGAAGGTCGCGGTTGGTGAGCGGGCCGTGGACCGTCGCCCGGTCGAGGGCTCCGGCGAGTTTGCGGACGGCTTCGGCGCGGGTGGGGGCGTGTGCGACGACCTTGGCGAGCATCGGGTCGTAGTGGACGCCGATGTCGTCGCCGTCGGCGTAGCCGGTGTCGAGGCGGACGCCGTCCGGGACGGACAGGCGGTGCAGGGTGCCGGTCTGGGGAGTCCAGTCGGCCGCCGGGTCCTCGGCGTAGAGGCGGGCCTCCACGGCGTGGCCGCGGGGGCGGGGAGGGGCTGTCTCCAGGGGCTCGCCCTCCGCGATCCGTAGTTGCAGGGCCACCAGGTCGATGCCGAACACGGCCTCCGTGACGGGGTGTTCGACCTGGAGGCGGGTGTTCATTTCGAGGAAGTGGGGCCTGCCGTCGGGGGAGATGAGGAACTCGACCGTCCCTGCGCCCTCGTAGGCGACCGCGCGGGCGGCGCGTACGGCCGACTCGCCCAGTTCCCGCGCGAGTTCCTCGGTGAGGCCCGGCGCCGGGGACTCCTCGATCACCTTCTGGTGGCGGCGCTGGAGGGAGCAGTCGCGGGTGCCGAGGGCCCAGACCGTGCCGTGGGTGTCGGCGAGGATCTGCACCTCGACGTGCCGGCCGCCCTCCACGTAGGGCTCGACAAAGACCTCACCGTCACCGAAGGCGCTGGTGGCCTCCGCTCGGGCCGCCGTCAACTCGGCGTCGAGGTCGGCGAGTTGGCGTACGACGCGCATACCGCGGCCGCCACCGCCCGCCGCCGCCTTCACCAGGACGGGGAGGTCGGCCTCGGTGACATGGTCCAGGGAGGCGATCCCCATGAGTTCCTTTGCGCGGGTCTTGGAGGCCATCGCCTCGATCGCCTCGGGGGGCGGTCCGATCCACACCAGGCCGGCGTCCAGGACGGCGCGGGCGAAGTCGGCGTTCTCGGAGAGGAAGCCGTAGCCGGGGTGCACCGCGTCCGCGCCCGACGCGACGGCCGCCTTCACGATCGACTCACCCCGCAGGTACGTCTCTTGGGGCGTCGCTCCGGGCAGCCGTACCGTCGCGTCGGCCACGCGTGCGTGCAGCGCGTGCTCGTCGGCGTCGGAGTGCACGGCGACGGTCCGGATGCCCAGTTCGCGGCAGGTGCGGAAGACCCGGCAGGCGATCTCGCCCCGGTTGGCGACCAGTACTGTCGAAATCACGTGATCCCTCACATCCGGAAGACGCCGAAGCCACCGCGCGCGCCCTCGAAGGGCGCCGTGTGGAGGGCGGACAGGCACAGGCCGAGGACGGTGCGGGTGTCGCGCGGGTCGATGACACCGTCGTCGTACAGCCGCCCCGACAGGAACATCGGCAGGGACTCCGACTCGATCTGCTGCTCCACCATGGTGCGCAGCGCCGCGTCCGCCTCCTCGTCGTAGGGCTGCCCCTTGGCCACGGCCGACTGGCGGGCGACGATCGACAGGACGCCGGCGAGCTGCTGGGGGCCCATGACGGCGGACTTGGCGCTGGGCCAGGCGAAGAGGAAGCGGGGGTCGTAGGCGCGCCCGCACATGCCGTAGTGGCCGGCGCCGTACGAGGCGCCCATGAGTACGGACAGGTGCGGTACGCGGCTGTTGCTGACGGCGTTGATCATCATCGCGCCGTGTTTGATGATGCCGCCCTGCTCGTACTCCTTGCCGACCATGTAGCCGGTGGTGTTGTGCAGGAAGAGGAGGGGGATGTCGCGCTGGTTGGCCAACTGGATGAACTGGGCGGCCTTTTGGGACTCCTGGCTGAACAGCACGCCCTGCGCATTGGCGAGGATGCCGACGGGATAGCCGTGCAGGGTGGCCCAACCGGTCACCAGGCTGGAGCCGTAGAGGGGCTTGAACTCGTCGAAGTCGGACGCGTCGACGAGGCGGGCGACGACCTCGCGCGGGTCGAAGGGGGTCTTGAGATCCCCCGGGACGATGCCCAGCAGCTCGTCCTCGTCGTACTTGGGGGGTGCGGCCGGGCCCGGATCGTCGTACGCCTTGCGGTGGTTGAGGCGGGCGACGACGCGGCGCGCCTGCCGCAGCGCGTCCTGCTCGTCCACGGCGAAGTGGTCGGCGAGTCCCGACACACGCGCGTGCATCTCGGCGCCGCCGAGCGACTCGTCGTCGCTCTCCTCGCCGGTCGCCATCTTCACGAGCGGCGGCCCGCCGAGGAACACCTTGGCGCGCTCCTTGACCATGATCACGTGGTCGGACATGCCGGGGATGTACGCGCCGCCCGCGGTCGAGTTCCCGAAGACGACCGCGATGGTGGGGATACCGGCGGCCGAAAGGCGGGTCAGGTCACGGAAGATGGCGCCGCCGGGGATGAAGATCTCCTTCTGGGAAGGGAGATCGGCGCCGCCCGACTCGACGAGGCTGATGCAGGGGAGCCGGTTGGCGAGCGCGATGTCGTTCGCGCGCAGGGCCTTCTTCAGCGACCAGGGATTGCTCGCGCCCCCGCGCACGGTGGGGTCGTTGGCGGTGATCAGGCACTCCACGCCCTCGACGACCCCGATGCCGGTGACGAGCGCGGCGCCGACCGCGTAGTCGCTGCCCCAGGCGGCGAGCGGCGACAGTTCGAGGAAGGGCGTGTCGGGGTCGAGCAGCAGCTCGATGCGCTCGCGGGCGAGCAACTTGCCGCGTTTTAGGTGCCGTTCGACGTACTTCGGCCCGCCGCCCGCGAGCGCCTTCGCGTGCTCGGCGTCCAGTTCGGTGAGCTTGGCGAGCATGGCCTCGCGGTTGGCCCGGTAGTCGGGACCGTTGATGTCCAGGGCGGACGGAAGGACGGTCACAGCAGGGCCTCCGGAATGTCCAGTCGACGGGAACGCAGCCACTCGCCCAGGGCCTTGGCCTGCGGATCGAAACGGTGCTGGGCGGCGACCCCCTCGCCGAGAATGCCCTCGACGACGAAGTTGAGGGCACGAAGATTGGGCAGGACATGTCGGACGACCGTGAACTCCTCGGTCTCCGGAAGGAGTTGGCGGAACCGCTCGACGGTCAGCGCATGGGCGAGCCAGCGCCAGGCCTCATCCGTACGCGCCCACATCCCCACGTTGGCGTTCCCTCCCTTGTCACCGCTACGGGCCCCGGCGACCAGACCAAGGGCCGCCCGCACCGTGGGCCCGTCCGGCGGAGGCTCGGGGAGGGCAGGCTCTGGAACGTCTTCCAGTACGAGGGTGTCGTGGGCCGGGGCCACAGCAACCCGGCGCCCGTCGTGGAGGACGGCCGCATGGTCGACGGCGCCATGGGGGACATACACATCGTCGAAGACGCCATAGGGCGCTCCCTTTCCAGGTGGGGTCAGCACATGGAAGCCCGGGTAACTGGCCAGCGCGAGCTCGACGGCAGCCGCACTCAGCGCCCGCCCGACAACCTCCTGATCGGCATCCCGGACGACGAGCCGAAGCAGCGCACTGGCGGTCTCCTCGGTCGGCGCGTCTGCGTGATCTGTACGGGCGAGATCCCAACGGAGTTCACCGGGCCGGGACTTGGCCGCGCCGAACGCGAGGTCCATCTGTTCCTGGACGAGAGCGGCCTTGCGCTCGATGTCGAGCCCGGTGAGCACGAAGGCGACCTCGTTGCGGAAGCCCCCCAGCCGGTTGAGACCGACCTTGAGCGTCGACGGCGGAGCCTCCCCCCGCACCCCGTCGATCCGCACCCGATCGGGCCCGTCCTCGCCCAGCCGTACGGTGTCGAGGCGGGCGGTGACATCGGGACCGGCATACCGCGCCCCCTGCGTCTCGTAGAGAAGCTGAGCGGTGACGGTACCGACGTCGACGACTCCCCCCGTGCCCGGATGCTTGGTGATGACGGACGAACCGTCCTCATGGATCTCGGCCAGCGGAAAGCCGGGGTGGCGAAGCTTCTCCGCCGCATGCTCGGTGAAGAAGGCGTAGTTGCCGCCGGTGGCCTGGGTCCCGCACTCCAGCACATGTCCGGCGACCACGGCACCCGCGAGCCGGTCGTGGTCGCCGGGCCCCCACCCGAAGTGGGCGACAGCGGGTCCGGTGACCAGGGCCGCGTCGGTGACCCGCCCGGTGACCACGACATCGGCCCCCGCGCCGAGACAGGCGGCGATGCCGAACCCGCCGAGATAGGCATGAGCGGCGAGTGACCCCGGATACCGGGCGACGAGATCGTCCCCCTCGACGTGCGCGACCCGCACGGACATCCCCAGCCGGTCGGCCAACTTCCGTACGGCATCGGCGAGTCCGGCCGGATTGAGCCCACCGGCGTTGGTGACGATCCGCACCCCGCGATCGTGTGCGAGACCGAGACACTCCTCCAACTGCTTCAGGAAAGTGCGGGCGTACCCGGCACTCGGGTCCTTCAGCCGGTCCCGGCCCAGGATGAGCATGGTGAGCTCGGCGAGATAGTCGCCGGTGAGGACGTCGAGCTGTCCACCGGTGAGCATCTCGCGCAGGGCGTCGAAGCGGTCGCCGTAGAAGCCGGAGGCATTGCCTATTCGGAGGGGCGCGGGGCGGGGACTCACTGACCGGCCCCCTTCGACTTCGGCTGTCGCCCGGCACCGGGTGGGCCCGCGAACGCCTGGGCGATGTCGAGCCATCGACCGGCATCGGGTCCTACGGCCTCCACCGCGAGGTCGGCGCGGTGGGCTCGCTGGGTGACGAGAAGACAGAAGTCGAGGGCGGGCCCGGTGACACGCTGCGGAGCGTCGCCGGGACCGTAGGTCCACAACTCACCGGAGGGTGCGACGAGTTCGACCCGGAAGTCCTCACTCGGCGCCGTCAGCCCATGCACACCGAAGGCGAAGTCGCGCGCCCGTACACCAATACGCGCCACATGCCGGAGCCGGTCCGTAGGCGTCCTGACCACACCTACCGCGTCCGCCACGTCCTGGCCGTGGGCCCAGGTCTCCATGAGCCGACCGGTGGCCATGGAGGCGGCCGACATGGGTGGGCCGTACCAGGGGAAGCGGGTCTTTGCGGGTGCGGCGTACAGGGCGGCCAACAGGGCCGTCCGGCCGGCCCGCCAGTCCGCAAGAAGCTGGGCGGGAGGCTTCGCGGCACCCTCCTCCGCACCCTGGTCCACGAACGACTCGGGTGCGGCGAGCGCCTTCTCGACCAGCGCACCGAACGCGTCCTCGTCCGTCACGGCGAGCAAGGCCGAGTGGTCGGTCCAGGCCAGGTGGGCGATCTGGTGGGCGACGGTCCAGCGGGCGGCGGGAGTCGCGACCGCCCAGCCCTCCGGGCTCAACTCGGCGATCAGCCGGTCGAGTTCCTCGCTCTCCTCACGCAGGTCGTCGAACACGTGCGTTGGATCGGACATGAGGGGAGCATGGCAGGGGCGCCAGAAACAATCAAGCGTGCTTGCATTATTTGGGTGGGATGGTGTTTACGTGTGTGGTGAAGTCGCCGTTGGGCCGCCTACGCCTGAGGAGCAACCCCAGCAGCCTCCTCAGCCGCCTCCCGCTTCGCCTTCCCCCGCCCCACCTGAGTCCGCACAGCCCCCATGCTCGCCCCGATAACCAGCCCAATGGCCAGGACTTCAGCGACAGACAGTGCCTGGTGCAGGATCAGGAAGCCCGCCGTCGCAGCGATGGCAGGCTCCAGGCTCATCAGGATGGCGAAGGTGGAAGCAGGCAGCCGTCGCAGCGCCAGAAGTTCGAGCGTGTAGGGAAGAACGGAAGAAAGAACCGCCACCGCCGACCCGAGCGCGATGGTCACAGGGTTCAGCAGCCTCGTACCCGACTCCGCGACACCGAGCGGCAGAAACACCACCGCCGCCACGACCATCGCCAGCGCCAACCCGTCGGCCTGCGGAAAGCGGCGGCCCGTACACGCACTGAAGACGATGTACGTCGCCCACATGGCGCCGGCACCCAGCGCGAAGGCCACCCCCACAGGGTCCAGGCTGCCGAAGCCTCCCCCGCCGAGCAGGAACACACCCGCGAGGGCGAGTCCCGCCCACACCGCGTTCAGCGCACGCCGAGATGTCAGCACAGACAGGGCGAGTGGGCCCAGTACCTCCAGGGTCACCGCCGGTCCCAGCGGGATGCGGGCCAGTGACTGGTAGAAGAGCCCGTTCATGGCGGCCATCGTGACACCGAAGACGACGACCGTGCCCCAGTCCGTACGCGAGTGACCGCGCAGGCTCGGGCGGCAGACCACGAGCAGAACCACCGCCGCCACCAGCAGGCGAAGCGTCACCACACCCAGCGATCCCGCCCGCGGAATCATCGTCACCGCCAGTGCCCCACCGAACTGCACCGAGATCCCCCCGGCCAGCACGAGGCCCACCGGACCGAACCGGCGAGGGGCGGCAACCGGGGTCGGGCTCGCCGCCACGGGGGCGGTCGTAGACGTACTGGGGATGCTCACGGCGCTTCCAGGGGATCAGTTCGGGGTTCGTTCATCATGGTGCACTGCTCGGTCCATGGTAATGGACTGAGACAGGTGTGAGAACCCTTTATGCAACTGTCCTGGAGCCGTCCTGCCTGCCCCTCCGGATGATCAGTGACTCAGATGCCGCTCCAGGGAACCTCGTCACGGAACAGCGGCCGACCGTCGGGGAGGGTGGTGGGCAGAGGCCCGAAGAGCGGATCGGAGGCGTACTCGGCCTCGACGTACGCAGGTTGGTACACCGGCTGCGTCTGTTGCACTTGCTGCGCCTGATGCATCTGCTGTGGCTGCGGCGCCCAGCTCTCCACGAAGACCGGAGGCACGGCGTACTGAACCCCTGCCGCCACCCCCACCCCCACCCCGACCCCTGCCCCCGCCTCGGCGAACAACGGCAACCGCAACTCCCCGGTGTCCATCACCGCGTTGTTCTGCGAACGGTGCAGCCGCGAGTACGCCCCGCCCCGCGCCATCAGCTCGTCATGCCGCCCCGTCTCCACGATCCGGCCCCGGTCGACGACCAGGATCCGGTCGGCGTCGGGGGCGAGGTTGAGGTCATGGGTGATCATGATCGTCGTACGGCCGGCCATCAGCCGTCGCAGCGGTTTCACGACCCGCCGGGCGGCCATCGAGTCCAGCCCGGTCGTCGGTTCGTCGAGGACGAGGACCGGGGCGTCGCGCAGGATCGCCCGGGCGATCGCCAGCCGTTGGAGCTGACCGCCGGACAGGCGGGCCGAGTTGGGGTCGACCCTCGTGTCGTAGCCGTCGGGCAGGCGGAGGATGAACTCGTGGGCGTCGGCCGCGATCGCCGCGTCCATGATCGCCTGTTCGCTCGCGCCGGGTCGGCCGCAGGCGATGTTCGCGCGGACGGTGTCGTGCAGGACGAGGGTCTCCTGCGGGAGCAGGGTCACGTACTCGCGCAGGCGGGCGAGCGGGAGGTCCCGCAACGGGACGCCGTCGAGAAGGACTTCGCCGGCGTCGGGGTCGTAGAAGCGGAGCAGCATCTTGGAGACCGTGGACTTGCCGGCGCCGCTGGGGCCGGTGACGATCACCAACTCGCCGGGGTTGACGGTGAAGGAGAGGCCCTCCAGGGCCGTCCGGTCGGCGCCCGGGTAGCTGAACGAGACGTCGCGGAGTTCGACCGTGCCGTCGGGACGGCCGAACTCCGTGCCGTGGCCGGGGTCGGCGACCGACGGTCGTACGTCCAGGATCTCGATCAGGCGCTCGGCGCCGGCGGTGGCGGCGGTGATGGTGAGGCCGAGTTGGGCCAGGCCGCGGACGGGCGGGTAGAGGTAGCCCAAGAAGGCGGAGAAGGCGAGGAGTTGGCCGAGGGTCATGCGGCCGGTGGAGATCTCCCAGGCGCCGATGCCGATGACGGCGAGCACGCACACGGTCTCGATGACGCTGACGAGTTGCTCGTACGCCTCGTTGAGGCGGGTCGAGCGGACGGAGGCGCGGAACCAGGCGCTCGCCTCCTCGTTCAGGCGTCGGCGTTCCGCGTCGCGGCGGCCGTAGGCCTGGGTGAGCACGATGTTGCCGAGGGACTCCTCGACGACGGAGGTGATCGCGCCGTCGGCGACCCGGCCCTCGCGCGAGACGTCCTTGATGGAGCCGGAGAAGCGGCGGGCGGCCAGCCAGAAGAGGGGGGCGAGGACGAAGGTGGCCGCGGCGAGGTCCCAGCGCAGCCAGAACGCGGCGGCGGCGTAGAAGAGTGCGGAGAAGACGGCCGAAGCGGTGCCTACGACGCCGGAGACCACGAGCGTCTCGATCGCCTCGACGTCACTGGTGAGGCGGGACAACAGGTCGCCCTGGCGGTGCCGTTGGAAGAAGTGCGGCGGCAACTGCTGTACGTGGTCGAAGACATGCTCGCGCAGCCTCATCACGAAGCGTTCGGTGGCCCAGGCGGCGAGGGAGTTGCCGGCGTAGGCGACGACCGCGCCGACGAGCGCGACACCCAGCCATTTGACGGCTGGGCTCCAGAACGCGGCGAGCGATCCCTTCGCCAGGGCGCGGTCGGTGAGGTCGCTGAAGAGGAGGATCGACTCGGTCTCGGCGAGTGCGGCGACCACCGTGCACACCCAGACGAGGATCAGCCAGCGTCTGAGGCCAACGGTGAGCGGCCAGAAACGGCGGAAAGCCGTGCGGGCGGGAATGGTGGGGGTTTCGTCGCCCTCGTATTCGAGGTCTTCCTCTTCCATATCCATGTCCACAACGCCCTCCACTTTCCGTCATCAGAATTCTTTGGATTTTCGAATTCAGGAAAGAAAAGAGGGCCGACTGCGTGGGTCGGCCCTCCTCACTACTGCCGGATCAGCTGTCCTGGCCGGGCAGCGGCTTCGGCAGCGGCTTCGGCGCGTGCTTCTTGCGGGGCTTCGGGGGCGGGGGCGGCAGCTGCTGCTTCTTGGGCTTGGGCAGCGGGGCGAGCTTGTTGAGGCCCATTCCGAACTCCTAGGTTGTGCAGAGGATTTTGTGCGTCAAAGTCGAGCGTTTTACCGCCCGGGGAATTCCCGACACCGATGAACTTACACGCCCCCGACGCCAAGAAGCAGCAAAGTCGGCAAGCGAACGGCAAGCAGGTGCTGTGAATACCTATGCGAATCCTGAGCGACGTCCGCCAACCTGAGAGTTCTCTAATAAACCTGAGAACAGCCTTAACGAACCTGTGCTTCCGCCCTCAGGCGAGGCCCTCAGCGGCGCGCCATGTAGAGGTCCAGCGCCTTGTGCAGCAGCCGGTTGAGGGGGAAGTCCCACTCCCCCAGGTACTCGACGGCCTCACCACCGGCGCCGGCCTTGAAGCGGAGCAGCCCCAGCAGGTGGTTCGATTCCTCCAGGGTGTCGGTGATGCCCCTGAAGTCGTATACGGCGGCGCCGAGTTGATGGGCGTCGGCCATCATGCGCCACTGCATCGCGTTGTTGGGCTGCACTTCGCGCTTGCGGCTGGTGGAGGCGCCGTAGGAGTACCAGACGTGCCGGCCGACGGTCAGCATCGTGGCCGCGGCGAGGATGTCGCCGTCGTGGTGGGCGAGGTAGAGGCGCATGCGGTCGGGGTGTTCGGTGGTGAGGGCGGTCCACATGCGCTGGAAGTAGGGCAGGGGGCGCGGGATGAAGCGGTCACGTTCGGCGGTCTCGGCGTAGAGCTCGTAGAAGGCGGGGAGTTCGTCGTAGCCGCCCCGGACCACCTTCACGCCGGCCTTCTCGGCCTTCTTGATGTTGCGGCGCCACTGCTGGTTGAGGCCTCGGTGGATCTCGTCCAACGACCGTCCGGCGAACGGCACTTGGAACACGTACCGCGGCTGCCCGGCCGCGAACCCGTCCTCTCCCCCGGGCTCCGTCTGCTGCCAGCCGGCGCGGCGCAGTCGGTTGGCGATCTCGTAGGCACGCGGTTCGTAGGACGTGGGCTCCGCGTCCCGCAGCCGCCGCGCGTCCGGGTCGGCGATCGCCGCCTTCACCGCGTCCGCGCTCCACCGCCGTACGACGACGGGCGGCCCCATCTTCACCGTGAACGCGCCCTGCGACTTGAGATGCGCGAGCATCGGGTCGAGCCAGCGGTCGAGATCGGCGGCGTGCCAGTCGATCACCGGCCCCTCGGGCAGATAGGCGAGGTACTTCTTCAACTTGGGCACGGGCCGGTACAACACGAGCCCGACCCCGACCAACTCCCCACTCCCCTCGAACCACCCGAGACTCTCCGCCCGCCAGTCGGGCTTCACCTCGCCCCACGACGGCACCTGCATATGACTGGCGGAGGGGCGGGTCGCGACGAACGCCAGGTGTTCGTCGCGGGTGATGGGCCGGAGGCAGAGGCTGGTCATACGCAGGGCTCCCTACTGATGATCGAACCGCCAGCGTAGGAGCCCACTCCGGTGGGAGCTCGTACTGCAGCTCGCAGAGGTGGCCGGCCTTGACCGTGGCGGTCGCCTCGATGGGGCGTTCGAGTGCAATTCGGTGTCACTCACCGCCAATCCTTCGGGCTTCAAACCGTGTGCGAGCGACTGAGACGGGCCCTTACCCTCCGGTCATGGATCTTCGCGAAGAACTTCCGGGCGACAGAGAGTCTGTGCGGGACCTCCACCTGCGGGCGTTCGGTGACCACGGCCTTGTAGTGGCCGACCTGGTCGATACCCTGCGGGACACGATCACGACCGCGGACGGTCTCTCCCTGGTCGCCGAGCTCGACAGGCAGATCGTCGGGCACATCATGTTCACCCGCAGTCTGCTCGATGCCCCTCGGCAACTGGTTGAGGTGCAAGTGCTCAGCCCATTGGCCGTCATGCCCGAGCATCACAGGCACGGTATCGGCTCGGCCCTGGTCCGACACGGGCTGCGGACCCTCGCCGAGCGGGCTGTCCCTCTGGTCTTCCTGGAGGGCGATCCGAGCTACTACTCCCGCTTCGGCTTCGAGCCCGGGGCCGACCAGGGCTTCCGAAAACCATCCCTGCGCATTCCAGATGGAGCTTTCCAGGCCCTCAGACTCCCGGAGTACGAGCCGTGGATGACGGGGACACTGGTCTACGCAGAGCCGTTCTGGCGGCACGACGCAGTCGGCCTCCGCGACCCCAGCGCATAGTGCCGCGAGAGCCTCTGCACCTGTCGTGAGGCGCCGTGCGGTTGCTGGTCCGGACGGCGCGATGTCGCCAGGCCGTCCGGGTGGCAGAACAAGTACGCGTCGGCCAGATCGAGGACGCGGGGCAGCGCCTGCACCGGATCGTCCGCCGAGGCACTGGGTCTGTGGTGACCTGGCGGCAAGCCCAGATGATGCCGCTGTCCGCGCAGGGCATGCCCGTCGCGAAGATCGCCGAGGTCGCCTTCACCAGCGCGGACCGGGTCCGGGACGGGATCCACGACTTCAACGCCGATGGCTTCGAAGCGCTCTGCCCGAAGTTCGGAGACGGTCGGCCAAGAACGTTCGCCCTGCCCGAGCGGCGCGAGAACAAGAAGACCGCCAAGTCCAAGCCGGCTGAGCGCGGTCTGCCGTCTTCGACCCGGAGTCCCGCCAAGCCGGTCGGCTTCCTGGTCGCCGCGGGGTGGTCGACGACATCAGCCACGAGGGCCTGCGCATCCTGCCCCAACCGGGAGCCCCCGTCCCCGACGGCGGGCGACCTACACCCGACCGCACAGGGTCCCGGCACGTGTTGGCCAGGTCGGCCTGGGCAAGGACAAGCTTCTCCCCTCACCTGACCACGAAGAAGGACGCCCTGGTCGGCGACTGGGCCGCGGCGCACATGGTGGAATTCGCCTACCCGCCGACCACCAGCTCACGGCCCACCGCATCGAGGCCCAGTTCACCACAAGGAACAGGGCAGCATGATCCGCCGCCACGTCCTCTGGCGGCACGAGCACGCCGCTGACGAGTAGGCGCTTGGAGGTCAAGTCCGGCCTCGGCCACCAGGCCCTCCCAGTGCATGGGGAACGCCCCTGATCCAGGCGGACCGGCCCGGCTCCTTCGCGGCGATGCGCTCCAACGCCTCGGTGAACCGCCCGCGCTCGGCCGAATCCATCATGCCGAGCTCATGGGCGACCTCTTCCAGGGTGCTCAACGCCGCATGCGAGTCGTGCCCCGCCTCGACGAGGTCCTCCAAGGTCGCCATCGTCGTCAGCAGGGCCCTGACCACTTCGTCTCCCTGAACCACAGCTTCTCCCCGTCGCCCGTCCCGCGGTCCGAACGTCTCCAGTGCCTCCGTGTCCGAGGCCCGTGCGTTGAGGTAGTAGTCCGCCCAGTCGGCGATCTCCGGGTAGGCGGACTCGCGGACGAGGCGGGTGATCGCGGTGGGGATGTCGTACGGCGTGACGCGCAGGTCCGTGCCGGGGCCCAGCAGGCACCAGTGGGCGCCGGTGCGGCCGTAGGGCATGCCGACGCTGCCGGGGTTGACGATCAGGCGGCCGTGGGCGAGGCGGACGTACGGCATGTGGGTGTGGCCGCAGACCACTGTGCGGATGTCTTCGGCGAGGTCGGCCAGGACCTCTGCCCAGCGGGACGAGCGAGTGTCGACCAGGACGACTTCCTCGTCGTCCCGGGGAGTCGAGTGGCAGAAGAGGACCTTGCCCAGGCCTCGGACCGAGAGGGTCAGGGTTGCGGGGAGGGTGGCGAGGAAGTCGATCTGGTCGGGGCGGAGGGCCGTTGCCGCGCAGGGGGCGATCGGGTCGGGGATTTCGGTGCGTTCGCCTCTGCGGTACTCGACCAGTTCGCGGTCCGCGTTGCCCGAGATCCACAGGGCTCGGTCGTCCTGCTCGCGCAACAGGTCTACGACTTCCGCCGGTTGGGGGCCGGCCGTGATGTCGCCGGTGAGAACGACGCGGTCGGCGGCGGCCACCTCCGGTTCGGCGAGGACCGCCTCCAGGGCGGGGAGCACGCCGTGGATGTCGGAGAGGACCGCTACCCGGTCCAGTTCGCCAGTCACTTTCCGTCCGCCTCCAACGCCTCCGCCAGGACCTCGGCCAGGTGCCTGCCCCGTACCCCTGCCAGCTGTTCCAACTGCGTGCGGCACGAGAAGCCGTCCGCCAGGACCACCGCGTTCTGCGGGGCCTCCCGTACGGAGGGGAGGAGTTGTTCCTCCGCGCAGGTCGCCGACACCTCGTAGTGCCCCTTCTCGAAGCCGAAGTTGCCCGCCAGCCCGCAGCAGCCGCCGGACAGTTCGCCCGTGATGCCGGCCGCCGCGCGCAGCCTGCGGTCCGCGGTGTCGCCGAGTGCCGCGTGCTGGTGGCAGTGGGTCTGGCCGACGGCCGGGCGGTCGACTCGGGGCGGGGTCCAGTCGGGGGCGAGGCGTTCCAGGGCCTCGGCGAGGGTGAGGACCGAGGCGGCGAGGCGGGCCGCCCGGGGGTCGTCGGGGAGGAGTTCGGGAAGGTCGGTGCGGAGCGCCGCGGCGCAGCTCGGCTCCAGGACGACCACGGGCGGGGCGCCCTCGGCGGCCACCAACACGCCCATCCCGTCCAGTGTGCGGCGCATGACCTCGCGGGCGCGGTTCAGTTGGCCCGTCGACACATACGTGAGTCCGCAGCAGACGGGCTTCCCCGCCATCACCGGCAGGACGGGGAGCACGCCCAGTCCCGCCGCCTCCAGTACCCGCACGGCCGCGTGGCCGACGGACGGTGAGAGGTGCTCCGTGAAGGTGTCCGGCCACAGGTGGACATGGCCGCGGGCGGGCGTCTCCACGTACTCCACTCCGTCATGCGTGTTCCGCCGTGACTCCGCCCGGACCTCGCGCCGCCACGCCCGCGTGAACGGCACTCCCGCCACCCGCGGGATCTCCCGCTCCCCCGCGATCCCGCCCAGCCGTTTCGCCAGGGCCGCCAACGGCCCCACCGAGGCGAGGGAGTTGACCAGCCACGCGGTGCGGGTGCGTGCCACCAGCCGGAGCCAGCGCGGCAGCCAACCCATCGTGTAGTGGGACGCGGGCCGACGCCGGCCTCCGTAGTGGTGGTGCAGGAACTCCGCCTTGTACGTGGCCATGTCGACCCCGACCGGGCAGTCCGTGCGGCAGCCCTTGCAGGACAGGCACAGGTCCAGCGCGTCCCGGACCTCCGTCGACTGCCAGCCGTCGGTGACCAGTTCGCCCGCGAGCATCTCGTGCAGCAGCCGGGCCCGCCCGCGCGTGGAGTGCGCCTCATCGCCGGTGGCCCGGAACGACGGGCACATCACCGAGGCCCCGGACACCTCTGCCGTACGGCACTTGGCGACCCCCACGCAGCGCCGTACCGCCGCCGCGAAGTCGCCGCCGTCGGACGGATAGCCGAAGGCCACGTCCACCGGTTCGCGGGGCAGGACGGCGAAGCGGAGGTTCGTGTCGAGGGGGGCGGGCCTCACCAGCATCCCGGGATTGAGGAGGTCGTCCGGGTCCCATACCTCCTTCGCCCGCTCGAAGAGGGTCACCATCTCGTCGCCGTACATCTTCGGCAGCAGCTCCGCGCGGGCCTGGCCGTCGCCGTGTTCGCCGGAGAGGGAGCCGCCGTGGGCCACCACCAGGTCGGCCAGGTCCTCGGAGAAGCGGCGGAAGCGGCCGATGCCCGGCTCGGTCAGCAGGTCGAAGTCGATGCGGACGTGGATGCAGCCGTCCCCGAAGTGGCCGTAGGGCGTGCCGCGCAGGCCGTATGTCCCCAACAACCCCCTGAAGTCCCTCAGATACGTGCCCAGTTGAGCCGGTGGTACCGCGCAGTCCTCCCAGCCGGGCCACGCCTCGGAGCCGTCCGGCATCCGTGTCGCCGTACCGCTGGCGTCCTCACGGATGCGCCACAGCGCGCGTTGGACTGCCGGGTCCGTCACCACGAGGGAGTCGACGACGTCGGCCGCGCGGACGATCGCCCCGGCGCGCGCGTGCGCCTCGGCCGCCGTGTCGCCGCCCGTTTCCACGAACAGCCAGGCGCCGCCCCGGGGGAGGTCGGCCGTGGACCGCACCAGGTCGGCGGCCATCCCCTCGACCGTGAGCGGCCCGTGGACCAGCAGGCCCGCCGCCGCCTGCGCCGCCGCGCTCTCGTCGGCGTACGCGAGCACGGCGAGGGCACGGGCGCGGGGTGCCTCGACGAGTCGTACGACCGCTTCCGTGAGGATGCCCAGCGTGCCCTCGCTGCCGCAGAAGGAGCGGGCGACGTCGGCGCCCTTCTCGGGGAGGAGGGCGTCCAGGGCGTAGCCCGAGATACGGCGGGGGAGGTCGGGGAAGCCGGTGCGCAGGCGGGCCAACTCGCCCTCCACGAGGGGGCGTAGACCCGATGGGGCGCCCGTCCAGTCGCGGCCGAGGCGCAGGGCGTCGCCGCGTGCGGTGAGGACCGACAGCTCGCTCACGTTGTCCGCCGTCGTGCCCCAGGCGACCGAGTGGGAGCCGCAGGAGTTGTTGCCGATCATGCCGCCGAGGGTGCAGCGGCTGTGCGTCGAGGGGTCGGGGCCGAAGCGCAACCCGTGTGGGGCGGCGGCCTGCTGGAGGCGGTCGAGGACCAGGCCGGGCTGGACGACGGCCGTGCGGGCGGCGGGGTCCAGGGACACCAGGCCGTTCATGTGGCGGGTGAAGTCGAGGACGACGCCGGTGCCGGTCGCCTGGCCGGCGATGGAGGTGCCGCCGCCGCGTGCCACGACCGGCACTCCGTGCGCCCGGCAGGCGGCGAGGGTCGCCGCCACGTCGTCGGCGTCACGGGGCGCGACGACGCCCAGCGGAACGCGTCGGTAGTTGGACGCGTCCATCGTCGTCAGCGCCCGGGACGTGACGTCGAAGCCGACCTCGCCCCGGACGGTCCTCGTCAGCTCAGCCTGAAGATCCGCCATGCCCCCAGCATGAAGGGATTCTGTAAACGCATCCAGAACCTCCCCAGTTCGATCACTAACTCTCATATAGTGACCGTCAGTTGAGCACCCGGTGTCGCTTCTCGCCCAGGAACCCGACGAGCACCCCCCGAGGACACGACCGAGGACGACAGAGGACCCGACCAAAGACGCCCGAGGACCGACCGAGGACCCCCTTCATGACCGCCCCCATGCTTCCCGGCGAACGACCCACCTTCCGCACCCTCGCCCCCGCGCCGCTGCTCACCGCCGTCCTGGCCGGACTCGCGGTCGCCGGCGCGGTCTCCGTGGCCCCCAGTTCGCAGCGCCTCGCGGTCGCCTGCGCGGCCGGCGCCGGCGCGCTGCTGCTGTGCGCGGCCGTCGCGGCCGCCGCGCACGCCTACCAGACCGCGCGTGTCACCCGCCGCCGGTTGGAGGCCGTCACCCTGGACGCGGGCCGGCTGCTGCAGGAACGGGCGCGGCTGAGCACGGAGTTGGACCGCGAGCGCGTTCAGCTGACCGAGGAGCTGACCCATGAGCGGGCTCGGCTGACCGCGGAACTCACGCAGGAACGCGCCCGGTTGACCTCCGAGTTCTCCCAGGAGCGGATGCGGCTCACCACGTCCTTCGCGGAGGAGCGCAGCCGCCTCACGGAGGAATCCACCCTGGAGCGGGCCCGACTGACCGCCGAGAACAAGCAGTTGGCCGAACGGGCCCGCCGGGACTCCCACGAGCGCGCCGCCGCGCTCTCCGCGACCGCCAACGCGGCGGGCCGTATGCAGGCGCTGGCCACCGGCATGCTCGCCGACCTGCGCGCGATGGAGGAGCGGCACTCCGACGAGGACGTCCTCGCCGACCTGCTGCACCTGGACCACCGCACCGCGCAGGCGGGCCGTCTCGCCGACTCCGTCGCCGTCCTCACCGGCGCCCGCTCCGGCCGCCGCTGGGCCCGCCCGATCGCCATGGAGTCGATCCTGCGCGGCGCGATGGGCCGGATCAGCGGCTACCAGCGGGTGCGGGTGCACTCCGCGAGCGATGCCGCCGTCGCCGGGCACGCGGCCGAGGGCGTGATGCACGCGCTCGCCGAACTCCTCGACAACGCCGCGAACTTCTCGCCGCCGACCGCCGAGGTGCATGTCTACGTCGAAGAAGTGCCCGCCGGTGTCATCCTCTCGGTGGAGGACAGCGGACTGGTCATGGGTGACATCCAACTCCGGCGCGCCGAACGGGCCGTGAGCGGCGACTCCGCCGAGCTGGGCGGTCTCACCGGCACCCGTCTCGGCCTCGCGGTCGTCGGCCGGCTGGCCCGCAAGTACGGGCTGAAGGTGTCGTACCGGCCCTCCGCGCGCGGCGGCACGGGTGTCCTGATGCTCGTACCGCAGGACATCCTGGTGCCGCAGGACACCCCGGCGGCTCCGCAGGAGGCCGTCGCGCTTCCCGAGCCGGTCGCGGTGTCGCGCCCGGAGCCGGAGACCGTGCCGGAACCGCTCGTCCCGGGACAGCTGCGCGTGTCGTACGCCTCCGCGCGCGCCGGCTCCGAGCTGGACCCGGACCCGGTCCCCACGCACGAGTCACCGGACCGCGACGAGCTGTCCGACGCCTTGTCCGAGGTCCTGGCCGAGTCTCGGCCGGAGGTTCCGGGCGGCCTCCCGGAAGGCCTGCCCAAGCGGCGCCGGGGCCAGGCGCTGGCGGCGGCCGAGCGTTCCCGCGCGCGTGCGGAGGCCGCGGCCTCCCTGTCGCACCCCGCGCCCACGGCCGACGACACCCTGGCCCGGGCCGCCCGCTTCAACAGCTTCCGCCAGGCCGTACGCGGCGCGATGACCGAGCAGTTGCCGCCCGTACCGGAGTCCGGCGCGGCAGCCGAACGGTCGGCACCGGTAAAGGAGTTCGGCACGACGGCCGAACCGTCCGCGTCCGTAACGGAGTCGGAGCCGGAGCCGGAGCGCTCCGAACACGCCACGTCCCTCACCCACCCGTACCCGGAAGGCAACCCCACCTCATGACCGGCACGACCACCGCCGACGAGAAGCTCACCTGGCTCATCGAGGGCCTCCTGGAGCGCACCCCGGGCGCGCGCCACGCGCTGGTGCTGTCCCGGGACGGCCTGAAGCTGTGCCGGACGCCCGAGCTCTCCGTCGACCAGGCCGACCAGCTCGCCGCGATCGCGGCCGGGATCCAGTCGCTGTCGCACGGGGCGTCGGTGGAGTTCGGGGACGGCAGCGGGGGTGTGCGCTCCGCGATGACGGAGTTCTACGGCGGGGTGCTGTTCATCGTCGAGGCCGGTGAGGGCGCGCACCTGGCGCTCGTCACCACGGAGGACGCGGACGCCGGTCTGATCGGGCACAACATGAGCGAGCTGGTCGAGCAGCTCGGCGAGCACCTGCGCGCGGAACCCCGTACGTCATGAGCCGCCCCGGCAGGGACGACTCACCCGACCGCCTCTACACGCTCACCGGAGGCCGCACCCGTTCCGCACCGGACAACCCGTTCGACCTGGTGACCCTCGTGGTCGCCGAGGACGATCCGGTGACCGGTATGCAGTCGGAGCACGCGGCGATCCTGCGGCTCACCGAACACCCCACCGCGGTGGTGGAGTTGGCGGCCGAACTGCGGCTCCCGGTGAGCATCACCAAGATCCTCCTCTCCGACCTTCTCGCGGCCGGCCGGGTCAGTGCCCGGCATCCGCGGAGGGCCGTGTCCGATCCCGACGTCCTGGAACAGGTGCTCGTTGGACTCCGCAACCTCTGACGCGCGCACCCCCTTGGGTGCCTCCGCCGACAACGGCATCAAGATCGTGGTCGTCGGCGGCTTCGGCGTCGGCAAGACCACACTGGTCCGTTCGGTCAGCGAGATACGTCCCCTCAACACCGAGGAGACGATGACGAAGGCCGGCGAGGCCGTCGACGACATCAGCGAGGTGCGCGGCAAGTCCGCGACGACCGTCGCCTTCGACTTCGGCCGCATCACGCTCGACGCCCGCAATGTGCTGTACCTGTTCGGCGCCCCCGGCCAGGAACGCTTCTGGTTCCTCTGGGACCGCCTGTTCTCCGGCACGCTCGGCGCGGTCGTCCTCGTCGACACCCGCCGGATCGGCGACTCCTGGTACGCCATCGACCGCCTCGAACACCACGGCACCCCCTTCATCGTGGCCTGCAACGACTTCGGCGGCCCCGCCTACACCCCGCAGCAGATCCGCGAGGCCCTCGACCTCGACCCGCACGTCCCCCTCCTGGAGTGCGACGCCCGCTCCCGCGCGTCCGCGAAACAGGTCCTGATCACCCTGGTCGAGCACGTCAGGAGTTCCTACGGCACCCAGGGTCCCGCCCGTCTCCAAGTCCCCGTCCCCCACCAGGAGTTGGCCCTGTGACCGCGCCCGTACCGCTGAGTGGACCCAGGTTCCAGACCGAACCGGCGCGGCTGTACCGGGAGATGCGGCGCGAGCACGGCTCCGTGACGCCCGTGGTGCTGGACGGCGGCATCCCGGCCTGGCTGGTGCTCGGTTACCGCGAACTGCACCAGGTCACCGGAGATCCGGTCCTGTTCAGCCGTGACTCGGACCTGTGGAGCCAGTGGGACCACATCCCCGACGACTGGCCGCTGCTGCCGATGATCGGCCGCAAGCAGCCGTCGATCCTGTACACGGTCGGCGAACGGCACCGTGAGCGCGTCGGCATGATCAGCGACGCGCTGGAGGCCGTGGACCCCTCCGAACTGCGGTCGTACGCCGAGAAGTTCGCGGACGAGCTGATCGACGGGATCTGCGCCAAGGGCGAGGCGGACATCGTCGGCGACTACGCGATGCTGCTGCCGGTGCGGGTGCTGGCCCGGCTCTACGGCTTCCGGGACGAGCAGGGTCCGGGTCTGGTCACCGCGCTCAACGACATGATCGACGGCCGGGATCGCGCGATCGCCGGGCAGACCCATCTCGCCACGTCCATGGGGCGGTTGCTGGCCGACCGGAAGGACGAGCCGGCCGACGACGTCGTATCGCGGATGCTGGCGCACGAGTCCGGCTTCGACGACGTGGAGATCGCCCAGGACCTGATGGTGATGATGGCGGCCGGTCACCAGCCGACCGCCGACTGGATCGGCAACTCGCTGCGCCTGATGCTGACCGACGACCGTTTCGCGGCCTCCCTCTTCGGTGGCCGCAACAGTGTCGCCGAGGCGATGAACGAGGTCCTGTGGGAGGACACCCCGACCCAGAACGTGGCCGGGCGCTGGGCCTCCCGCGACACCCAGCTCGGCGGCCGGCGCATCCGCACCGGCGACCTGCTGCTGCTCGGCCTCCAGGGCGCCAACTCCGACCCGCAGGTCCGCACCGACGGCTCCGCGCTCACCGGCGGCAACAACGCGCACTTCTCCTTCGGACACGGGGAGCACCGGTGTCCGTTCCCCGCGCAGGAGGTCGCCGAGGTCATCGCGCGGACCGGCATCGAGGTCGTACTGGACCGGCTGCCCGACATCGACCTGGCGGTCCCCGCCGAGTCCCTGACGCGCCGGCCCTCGCCGTGGCTGCGGGGACTGACCGCGCTGCCGGTGCGGTTCACGCCCGTACCCGCGCTCTGAGTTCCGAGTTCCGACTTCCGATCTTCGAGCCCTGCCCTTGGAGGCACGCCCGTATGAGCACGCGCATCGTTCTGGACCCCTTCGTCGGCGACCTGGACGGCGAGAGCGCCAGGCTTCGCGCGGCCGGTCCGCTGGCCGCCGTAGAACTCCCCGGTGGGGTGCCCGTATGGGCCGTGACCCATCACGCCGAGGCGAAACAGCTGCTCACGGATCCGCGGCTGGTGAAGGACATCAATGTCTGGGGGGCCTGGCAGCGCGGGGAGATACCCCCGGACTGGCCGCTGATCGGGCTGGCGAACCCGGGCCGTTCCATGCTGACCGTGGACGGCGCCGACCACCGCCGGATGCGCACGCTGGTCGCGCAGGCGCTCACCCCGCGCCGGGTGGAGCAGATGCGGGAGCGGATCGCGAAGCTGACGGAGGGCCTGCTCGACGGAGTCGAGGCGGCCGAGGGTGAAGTCGTGGACCTCAAGGCGGAGTTCGCGTATCCGCTGCCCATGTACGTCATCGCCGACCTCATGGGCATAGCGGAGTCGCAACTCCCGCGCCTGAAGGAGCTGTTCGAGAAGTTCTTCTCGACGCAGACGCCGCCGGCCGAGGTGATCGCGACGCTGACGGAGCTCGCGGGCATCATGGCGCAGACGGTCGCGGCGAAGCGCGCGGAGCCGGGTGACGACCTGACCTCGGCCCTCATCGCGGCCTCCGAGGACGGCGACCACCTCACCGACGAGGAAATCGTCTCCACGCTGCAGCTAATGGTCGCGGCGGGCCACGAGACGACGATCTCGCTGATCGTCAACGCGGTCGTCAACCTGTCGACGCACCCCGTCCAGCGCGCCCTGGTGCTGGCCGGCGAGGCCGACTGGTCCTCGGTGGTCGAGGAGACCCTGCGCCACTCCACACCCACCTCGCACGTCCTGATCCGCTTCGCCACGGAGGACGTCCAGGTCGGCGACAAGGTCCTCCCGGCCGGGGACGCGCTGATCGTGTCGTACGCCGCGATCGGCCGCGACGAGCAGGCCCACGGCCCGACGGCCGGCGAGTTCGACATCACGCGCACCAGCGAGAACCGGCACATCTCCTTCGGCCACGGCCCGCACGTCTGCCCCGGCGCGGCCCTGTCCCGGCTGGAGGCGGACGTGGCCCTGCCGGCCCTCTACGAGCGCTTCCCGCACCTGGACCTGGCGGTCCCGGCGTCCGAGCTTCGCAACAAGCCGGTGGTGACGCAGAACGACATCTTCGAGCTGCCGGTGCGGCTGACGTCGTAGATCATCGTCGGTCCAGGGGCCGGAGCGGTCGTCTCATCGAACGGACGCGTTTCCGTCCGGTTTCACCGAGGGGATACGCTCCGGCTCGTGGCTGATATCGAGATTCCCGCTGACATCAAGCCCGCCGACGGACGGTTCGGCGCTGGCCCCTCCAAGGTGCGGACGGAGGCGCTGGACGCGCTGGCCGCCACCGGTACGTCTCTGCTGGGCACCTCCCACCGCCAGGCCCCGGTGAAGAACCTGGTCGGCAAGGTGCGCGAGGGCGTCTCCGCGCTCTTCTCCCTCCCCGAGGGCTACGAGGTCGTCCTCGGCAACGGCGGCTCGACGGCCTTCTGGGACATCGCGACCCACGGCCTCATCGAGAACAAGTCGCAGCACCTGACTTTCGGCGAGTTCAGCTCCAAGTTCGCCAAGGCGGCCAAGCTGGCCCCGTGGCTGGCCGAGCCGACCGTCATCTCCTCCGACCCCGGCACGCACCCGGAGCCGGCCGCCGAGGCGGGCGTCGACGTGTACGCGTTCACGCACAACGAGACGTCGACGGGTGTGGCCGCGCCCATCAAGCGCGTCGCGGGCGCCGACGAGGGCGCGCTGGTCCTGGTGGACGCCACCTCGGGCGCGGGCGGCCTGCCGGTCGACATCGCCGAGACGGACGTCTACTACTTCGCTCCGCAGAAGTCCTTCGCCTCCGACGGCGGCCTGTGGATCGGCGTCTTCTCCCCCGCCGCGATCGAGCGCGCGGAGCGCGTCCACGCCTCCGGCCGCCACGTCCCGGAGTTCTTCTCGCTCCCGACCGCGATCGACAACTCGCGCAAGAACCAGACCTACAACACCCCGGCCCTGGCCACGCTGTTCCTCCTCAACGAGCAGCTTGAGTGGATCAACAGCCAGGGCGGCCTGGCCTGGTCGACGGCCCGCACGAAGGACTCCTCCAGCCGCCTCTACAGCTGGGCCGAGGGCTCCAAGTACGCGACCCCCTTCGTCGCGGACGCCACCAAGCGCTCGCAGGTCATCGGCACCATCGACTTCGCCGACGAGATCGACGCGGCGGCGATCGCCAAGGTCCTGCGCGCCAACGGCATCGTCGACACCGAGCCGTACCGCAAGCTCGGCCGCAACCAGCTCCGCGTCGCGATGTTCCCGGCGATCGACCCGGCGGACGTCGAGGCGCTGACGAAGTGCATCGACTATGTGATCGAGAAGCTCTGACTTCTCGGCCACGAATTTTCGGCTACGACACCGAAGGCGCCCCGCGGAGCTGGTTGCGGGGCGCCTTCGGTGTCGTAGAAGACGGCGGGCGGCGTACGCCCGACATCGAGGTGAACCCGGAACCGGGACAAATCAACCCCCCGCCACAGCCGCGTAACAGGGAAGGCACAGAGAACAACTCCCACCCCGCTCCACCGGTCGAACCTGCCGCGTCGCACCCTCGCGGCGCAACTCCCGCACTCCCGCACGAAGTTGGAGTTGCCCCATGACCAGGAAGTCCCTGCCTACGCGGCTCGCCGTCACCGCCGCACTGCTGCTCGCCGCCGGCGTCCTGTCCGCGCCCACCGCCTCCGCGGCGCCCTCGGACGCCTCCCCCGGCGACACGTACGTGCTGACGGTGACCACCAACCCGGCCGCCACCAGCTACGGCAACCGCCGCGTCGACGTCACCGGCACGGTCACCAAGGCCGACGGCACGCCCGCGCCCAACATCCCCGTCACCGTCCAGGAAGTCGTCAAGTTCACCACCTGGAACCCGTGGGGCGACCCGATCGACCCCACCTACTACGAGCCGCGCGACCTGGGCACGCCGGTCACCGACGCGAACGGGAAGTTCACCATCCCGGGCGTCGACATCGACCACACGGGCGGCAGCAGCCTGCTCAACGTCCAGCAGGGGGTGGAGATCACAGCCCTCTACGACGAGGACGGCGACCTCAACACCCCGCAGGACGGCTACTACGCGGACACCATCGTGAACGCCAAGGCCCTTACCAGTTCGGTCAGTTACCGCGTCAGCAAGAGGAAGGTGAAGGCCGGCGACATCCTCACCGTCTCGGGCAGGGTCACCCTCCCCAAGGGGGTCCAACCCGCGGGCACCGAGGTCTTTCTGCAGACCTACTGGGAGCAGGAGTACGACGTGAAGACGATCGCCACGTACGGCGGCTACTTCGTCCTGTCGGTCCGCGTCTCGGGCTACGGCGACACGTTTGCGCTGCGCACGGCGCCGCGGGACTTGTACGTGGCGGGGGCGCAGCAGGCCCTGCCGATCACCAACACGTCTTCGTCCCGCGGGTAGTTCAGAGGTACTGGACGAAGCTGCGCCAGGCTTCCCGGGAGACGGTGAGGAGGGGGGCACCGTCTCCCGGGCGCTGCTTGCTGTCGCGGACGGCTCGGCCGTGGTCGGTTGTGTCGGCGACCTCTACGCAGGCGTTCTCCTGCCCGGAGTACGAGGACTTCCAGAAGGGGCTTACAACCTTGGTCACGATGTGTCTTCCTTCAAGCTCCGCAGTACGCCCCGGATGAGCTTCGCGCTCGCGTCCGGCGTCAACGCTGACGATCGTAGTAGGTCGTATGCATTGGCGTAAGCGGCAAGATCCTCTGCGCCTTCAAGGACCGAGGTGCCTCGCAGGTTGTCCATGGCGACGGCTTCGACCGTCGGCTCCTCGTCGAAGCTGAAGGAGTAGAAGGCGGAGGAGTAGCCGGCCAGGACTCCCGCGCTGAACGGCAGTACCTGCACGGTGACGTTCTTCCGCTCTCCGATCTCAAGGATCGCGGACAGCTGCTCCCGGTGAATCCCGACGTTCACCAACGGGTGCGCGACAACACCCTCCCAGAGAATGACCGAGTACGACGCCCCGCCCTCGTCGATCTTCGCCTGCCGTCCCATCCGCACCTTCACCAGCTGGTCGATCCTTTCCGGCTCAAGGTAGTGGGGACCGCCGGCGATAACTGACTCCGCGTAGGCCGGAGTTTGCAGGAGTCCCGGCACCGTGACCGGCTGCCACTCGCGGATGTAGGTGGCGTCGTCCTCCAACGCGATGTGGTCGACGTAGTCCGGTCGCAGGTGTGCGGCATGCTCAAGCCACCAGCCCCGGTTCTTCGAGTTCTTGGCCAACTCCTCCAGCTTGCTGCGTACTTCCGGGTCCGTGACGCCGTACGCATCCAGCAGCAGCCGCACTTCGATCACGCGTGGGGTGGCGTGGCCGCTCTCGACGCGGCTGATCCTGGCCTGACTTGATGCGATCACATCGGCGGCCTGCGGCTGGTCGAACTTGGCAGCCAGCCTGTACTGCCTGAGTGCCGTACCCAAGCGCCTGCTGCGCACCGTCGGTCGTCCACCTGCGGGCATGGGCCCTCCCCTCTTCTGCGGCAACGATGCCACACCGAGCGTCAACCTCAGGGCTACATCACTCGATCGAGTGACACTCACGAATATATTCGACGATTCACATTGCGCGGATCTGGAATCCACCCCTAGCTTCATGAACGCGCCGCAGCGCAACCCACCTTGACGGCACATCAGGACGGAGTTCCCCATGCCCGCGTCCGAGAGCTTCCGCATCCCCAAGCACCGCCGGCACGTCCCCGCCGCCCGCCAACGCGTCCGCAAGACCCTCGCCGACTGGGGCATCACCGACGAACTCGCCGACGCCGTAACCCTGTTGGCGAACGAACTGGTCACCAACGCCGTGACCCACTGCCGGGTCTCCCACTCCCAGATCAAGGTCGAACTCACCCTCGACGGCGCGGAGTTGGTCCTGGAGGTCTCCGACCCGGACCGGGACAGCCTCCCCCGGCCTCACGACTCGACCCCGGACGAGGAGGGCGGCCGGGGCCTCGCGCTCGTCGCCGCGCTGGCCGACGACTGGGGGTGCCGACAGGAGCCGTACGCGAAGTGCGTGTGGGCGAGGTTCGACCTGGAGGGGGTTCGGGCTCATGCTCCGGCGACTTCATGAGGCCGCGGCCCGCCTCCTCCGTCCCCGAACCCCCTTGAGCGACAAGGATCTTGTACGGGAACCCCGGACACCGGACCCATATGTCTGGCTCCTCCTGAACCCCTACGACACACGCTGGCACAGCCCACCGCACCGGCAACTCCCGCCATGGCAGGGCGAGAACGACCCCGTCCACCCCTACGTGCTGTGCTCAGACGTCGAGGTCCCGACGGACTCAGGCGGCGATCCGCCCGGTATCGGCTCCGTACGCGGCGGATGCGGCGCTCGGCGTACCAGTCCTCGATCACGACGGGGCGTTCGTCCGCCATCGTGAAGGCACTGGCGGGACTGACGCTGCGGCCGGCCGGGCCTGCTCGTTCGCCGCGATCGGTGCCGACCCGGGCGGCTCCGACGCCCTCCCCAAACACAACGTCGGCCTTCATGACCACAACGGGTCACAAAGGCCGACGTCACGATCGAGGTTAACCGGGGGGATCTATGGCTTTGGTCCATCCTACCGAGAGTCCCCAAGAACCACTTGTCTTTGCACTAACCGATACAGCAACGTTCTTGTGGCTGCGCTTTAGACCTATTTCATTGAATTGTCCGGGGTCGCCGTTCGCACAGACAACGGTGCAGCTCACGAAAGAGCCGACATTAACATCGATGGTCCCGGAACCCGAACAGATCACTGCCACTTCCAGGGTTCCCCGCTGAATTTGAGGGATTTCTGGGAACGAGTGAGGTCCAGTCTTTCCGCCCACTTCGATGAACTTTTTCTGCGCATCTGGAAGTTGGGGTGGAATGCGAGGGTCTGCGGTGGCGGAAGTCGGGGCGGAATGCCCACCGGGTGAAGCCGTTTCAACCGGTGCTTCACTCGTGGTTGTCCGGTCCCCGGTTGACGTCGCGCTGGTGCATCCGGCCAATGCGAGGAGGGCTACTGGAATGACTATCCCTATTCGCCCCATGTGTACCATCCAACACACATGGGACCGTAGCCTGTCACATTATTGTGCGTCAGATAGCAGGTGTGATGCTGGTAGTAGGCGATGCCGGTGAACTTGCGGCGCCATACACCGCATTGTGCATGGACGGTCTTTCCCGGAGGAACGTTCTTGACGTGGACCGCGTTGCCGAGTTCAGCGGTAACCGATGCATGCAACGTGACGCTGAATTGGGTGGCGGTGAAGTCCATGTCTTGTTTTTCATGGGTTCCGTTATAGTTCGACTGGCCTGCACCTACAGCGAAGTGGTATTTGCCGCCGAGGGAAGCGGGCTTGAACCACTTGCTCTCGTCGCAGTCACCAGCTGCGGGGCATTTCTGTCCCGGCGCGCACGTGTCACCGGGGATGTCAGGCTCATCATCAAGTGCGGGATCGGTCGGAGCATCACTCAGAGACTCCGTCGGAGTGGCCGGTGGCGCAGTGTTGAGGAATCCTGCGCTGTCATCGTTGCCGTCTTGGGGCGTTGCCGTAGCAGCCACAGGAGACGAGGTTGTATCAGCAGCCAATGCTGGGGTTGATATCCCCAAGACCATGGCACTTGCGAAAACTATCGAGCCTGCGAGTAGGCGCACATGCTCCCCCGGTTTCTTACGAGTGGAATGGTTGGTCAGACCGCCGAACGTCGAACTTAAGGATCAATGAGTATGCTGTGTGCAAAATTGAGCGAACCTTGAGGTGGGAGTCCCGGTCGGGTCGTTGCAAAGGGACCTGCACCACGCGGGTCTACATGGGAACTGGCCTTGGGCGCCGCGGTGGAGATCGACGTGATCCCCGAAATCGCCGGCCGGTTCCCGTGCTTGCACTGAGGTCTCCGCCTCTCGTCGTCCTCGGATCAGTACAGGGCCTCGCTGACTTTCACGACGGCGGATGGTCGTCGGCGGTCGTGGAGTTGTGGAGGCGGGCGCCCTGGGCCAGGCCCCGTAAGCCGAGGCGTGAGCGGGGGATCAGGGTCATCGCGGCGCTGAGCGCGGCCTCGCGGCTGCCGCGTACGTGTTCCGCCATCGCGCGCTCGTGGGCGGGGACGGCGCGCTCGTGGTCGCCGCCGACCCGGATCAGCTCCCATGCGAGGACGTACGCGCCGACGACGGCCAGGCTGGTGCTGCCGCCGACGGCGGAACCGGAGCCGTAGCCCACGTCGCCGACGAGTGTCACCCTGCCGCGCGGGTAGTGGGCCCTGCGTCACACTCACATAAGACCGTCATTGCTCACATCATCGAGTGTGGCTGCTAGCGTCCGCGCGACCCCTCAGAGATCCGCAACAGGAGACGCAGATGGATATCGCCCTCATCCTCGCGAGCGGCATCGCCTGGACGATCGTGTACATCCAGGCGATCCGAGTCGGGTTCCGTGAACGCACCTACGCCATGCCCGCCGTGGCGCTGGGCCTGAACTTCGCGTGGGAGTGGACGTACGCGGTGCACAACCTGGCCTTCGACCCGTCGGTGCAGGGCGGTATCAACCTGGTGTGGGGCATCGCCGACGCGGTCATCGTGTACACGTTCTTCCGGTACGGCCGCGCCGAGTTCCCGTCGTTCGTCACGCCACGGATGTTCGCCGGCCTGAGCGTGCTGCTGTTCGGGATGTCGTTCGCCGTGCAGTGGCTGTTCCTGGCGAAGTTCGGCGCGGAGGACGCGGCCGACTACTCGGCGTTTCTCCAGAACCTGCTGATGTCCGCCCTGTTCATCGCGATGTTCGTCGCGCGGCGCGGACTGCGCGGGCAGTCGGTGACGATCGCGGTGGCCAAGTGGCTCGGCACGCTCGCGCCCACGGTTCTCTTCGGCGCCCTCCAGCACAACGGTTTCCTGCTCGGGCTCGGCATCATGTGCAGCGTGCTCGACCTGGTCTACGTCTGGTTGTGCGTGGGGGCGAGGCGGGACGGCGGCGTGGGTGACGTACCCGAGCCGCCCCGCACCGTGACAGATCGGGCCGACAGTACGTCCATGGAGGCATGAGCAGGAACGCCGCGGCTTCCAGCGGAGTCATCTCCTCCTTGGTCCAGTCTCCGTACCGCTGACGCCACAGGTTGGGGCTCCGTTCGGAAGCCGCGGCGATCACCAAGCCGGCCATCATCGGGATGGCCTCGGGGGGACAACTCCTGGGCATCATCCGCATCGTGGCCACGGGGGTGGGCACCATGTACTCGATGGCATCCTTGCCCTCGCTCTCGTGGGCCTTCCTCAGCCCCTCACATCGCCGTACAGCTCAGGCTCGGCACGCTCCCGCCCCCCGGAGCACCCCCGAACCCGAAACTCGCCGAACCCCCCACGCCCACACTCCCGTTGTGATCCGCGTTCACCGCGGTCACACTCGCCCCGCTCTGCGTGTACGTCGCGTTCCACATGTTCGCGATCTGCTGGGTGCCGGACCATGTCCACTTCACCTGCCAGGACTTGAGGGTGGAGGTCCCGGAGTTCTTCACCGTCACGTCGGCGTTGAAACCGCTGCCCCAGTCGCTGGTGACGGTGTAGGTCGCCGTGCACGCGGCCGTACTTCCGCCGCCCGTTCCCGTCCCCGTGCTCGGAAACCCGGCCGCCTTGATGCTCGCCAGATATCCGTCCTTCACCGTGTCCACAGTCGCCCAGTCGTCCTTCAGGATCCCGCCCGTGTCACCGGAGTTGGGGTTCCACGACCAGAAGGTCCAGGAGAAGGTGTCGGCGCCGTACGTCGATGTCGGGCGGAGGTAACTCACCAGCGCCGCGAGCCATTTCTGGTCCACCGTCGATGCCAGCGTCGTACCGAACTCGCCCACCCACACCGGCGCGATGTTCTGCCGGAAGAGATAGCCCCAGTACTTGTCCCACACCCCGGGCATGTTCGCCGGGAAGGTCGGGTCGCTGAACCACGGCTGCTGGGCCACGCTCGTCGCGTAGTCGTGGGCGGAATACACCACCCGGTTGGGCACGGTCAGTTGAACCGGGTACTGGCCCGCGCCCATCAAGTTGCCGCCCCACCAACCCGATACGCCGGCATACGTCTGCACGCCCTCCACGAAGATCAGCAGGTCGGGGTTGACCGACAGCACCGCGTTGCCCGCGCGCTCCGCAGCCAGCCGCCAGTCCGTCGCCACGTCGCCGCAGCCCCAACACGCCGGATCGTGCGGCTCGTTGTGGAGGTCGATGCCGATGACCGTCGACTGGCCCGCGTAACGGGCCGCCAGCGAACGGAGGTTGGCGATCCAGGTCGACTCCGGCACCGCCGCCGTGTACCAGAGCGCCGACTGCCCCGACGCGTCCGGGCGGTGCCGGTCGAGGATCACCTTCAGGCCGTCCTGGCCGGCGTAGGCGACGAGCTTGTCCATGATCTGGAGTGAGTTCAGGCCCTGGAGGTCCGCGTTCTTGCCGCTGGAGAAGTCGATGCTGTTGGGGACCGTGCCGGACTTGAAGATGTCGTCGCTGTAGGGGAGGCGGATGGTGTTGTAGCCCAGCGACTTCATCTGGTCGATCATGCTCTTGTAGTCGCGTGACCAGAGGCCGTGGACAACGTAGTTGGCGGTCTCGAAGCCGAACCAGTTGATACCGGCGATACGGACCGGTTGACCCGCCGCGTCCAGGATCTGGCGGCCACTGGTGTGCCAATAGCCGGCGCCGGGGGTGTCAGCGGACGCACTCGCCGTACTCGCCGAATCGGCCGCCTGTGCCGTGTGGACTCCGGCCAGCGGCAACAACAGCGCCGCGGCAACAACCCCCAGCGCTCTTCTCAAGCTGCGGAACATGTCGCTGCTTCCTCTCGGGAGGCGCGGGTCCGGAACCGATGGGAGCGCTCCCACCACCCGACATCCTCCATGGAAGCCACGTCACATGAGCACGTCAAGGGAACGGACGCCGACAATCGTCCACGGCTACCGGCTGAGCCTGCGGAACCTCCGTACCGCCAGCGGAAGGAACAGCAAGGTCAGCGCCACCGGCCACACCCCCGCCAGCAGCAACGCGTGCTGCTCCGGCCAGGACGCGCCCCGCGCGGTCGGGGCGCCGAAGAGTGCCCGGGTGGCGCCGGCCGTCGAGGAGAGGGGGTTCCAGAGGGCGGCCTGACCGAGCCAGTGGGGCATCTGCTGCGGGGAGACGTAGATGCTGGAGATCATCGTCAGCGGGAAGACGATCGCGAAGAGGCCGCCCACCTGCTCGGGGCCCGGCAGCAGCAACCCCAGCCAGACACCCACCCAGATCAGGGCGAAGCGCAGGGAGAGGAGGAGTACGACGGCTTTCACGAAGCCCAGGCCGTAGCCGAAGAGGGGGCCGGTGCCGAACTCCGGGCGCCAGCCCATGCCGTAGGCCGTGGCCATCATGATGCCCAACTCCGCGCAGGACACGATCAGATCGGTCGCCCCGCGTCCGGCCACCACCGCGGACGGCGCCATCGGCATGGAGCGGAACCGGTCGATGACGCCCTTCTTGGAGTCGTTGACGAAGATCGTCGCCGTGGAGACGAACCCCATGGCGACGGTCATCACGAACATCCCCGGCATCAGGAACGCCTTGTAGTCGCCGCCGCCCGGCACCTGGATGGCCTTGCCGAAGACGTACCCGTACAGCAGCACGGACAGGATCGGGAAGCCCAACTGCCAGAGTATGCTGACCGGTTGGCGCCGGTAGTGGGTCAGACCGCGCCGCACGACGTTCCAGCAGTCGGCGACCGTCCAGAAGAGGCGGCCGTGCTGCGGCCGTCTGCGGTACGTGCGTCCCGTGCCGTCGGAAGCCGTCGAGACGCCGCCGCTCATACCGCCGCTCCCTCGGTCTCCGGTGCCGGCGCCGGTTCTTCTTCGGTACGGCGGCCCGTCAGCCGGAGGAACACGTCGTCCAGGCTCGGGCGGCGCAGGCCGATGTCCTCGACCGGGATGCCGAAGTGCTGGAGAAAACGGGCGACTTCTGTGAGGGAGCCCACCCGGTCGGCGACGGGCGCGTGGACGCGCAGTTCCGCGATGTCGGCCTCCGGTCCGCCGCCGTGGGCGACCCGGGCGACGGCCTGCAACGCGTAGGGGATGTGGGCGGGTTCGCGGACCACGACCTCGACGCGGTCGCCGCCGACGCGGTTCTTCAGGCCGTCGAGGGTGTCGTCGGCGATGGCCCGGCCCTGGTCGATGACGGTGATGCGGGAGGCCAGTCGGTCGGCCTCCTCCAGGTACTGCGTGGTGAGCAGGACGGTGGTGCCGTCCGCGACCAACTCCCTTACCGCTTCCCAGACTTCGCCCCGGCTGCGCGGGTCGAGACCGGTGGTCGGTTCGTCGAGGAAAAGGACGGCCGGGGCCAGGATCATCGATGCCGCGAGGTCCAGGCGGCGGCGCATGCCACCGCTGTAGCCGCCCGCGCCCTTGTCCGCCGCGGCCTCCAGGTCGAACTGGCGCAGGAGCTGGGTCGCCCTCAACTTGGCCCGCCTGCGGCCGAGATGGAAGAGACGGCCGAACATCTCCAGGTTCTGCCGGCCGGTGAGGATCTCGTCGATCGCCGCGTACTGGCCGGTGAGCCCGATCCGGGAACGCACCTGTCGCGGCTGCCGGGCCACGTCGAGTCCGGCCACGGTCGCCCTGCCGCCGTCGAGCCGGACGAGCGTGGAGAGGATGCGTACGGCGGTGGTCTTGCCGGCGCCGTTCGGGCCGAGCAGTCCGTGCACAGTGCCCTCGCGGACGGCGAGGTCGAAGCCGTCGAGGGCGCGCTTGTCGCCGTAGCGCTTCTCCAGCCCTTCGGCCTCCACGACGTATCCGTGGCTGCTCATGGTTCCCTCCCTCCCGAACTGAGTGCACCGTATCCGATGGTGCGTACGGTGTACTCGGTTTTCGCTCCGGACCTAGACTCCCCCCATGACGAGCAGGCCGGCGAGCGGCGGTCAGGAATCCAGCGGCAGCGGTGACATCGGCCGCACCCTCGAACTGCTGTGGGACACCGGCCCCCGCCCCAGCCGCGGTCCGAAGCCGGGCCTGAGCGTCGGCCGGATCGTGGACGCGGCCATCCGCATCGCGGACGAGGAGGGGCTCGACGCGGTCTCCATGCGGCGCGTGGCCACCGACCTGGGCACGGGCGCGATGTCGCTGTACCGGTACGTCCCCGGGAAGGCCGAGCTCCTCGACCTGATGCTGGACCGCGTCCGCTTCCCGGACCGGCCCACCTCCAGCACGCTCCCCGACGGCTGGCGCGGCGCCCTGGAGGCGGCCGCCCGCGACGCGCTCGCCGTCCACCGCCGCCACCCCTGGCTGCTGCGCGTCAACCAGTCCCGCCCGCTGCTCGGCCCGCGCGCCCTCGCCACCCTGGAACACCTGCTCGCCCGCATCCGCCCCATGGGCCTGACCGACCCGGAACTCGTCTCGACGGTCGTGATGATCGACGGCTATGTCGTCGGCGCCGCCCGCACCCAGGTCCACCAGGAGGAGGCGGCCCGCTCCACCGGCCTGACCGACGCGGAGTTCTACGGCGCCCAGGTCCCGGCCCTGGAGAAGGCCATGGCCACCGGCGCCTACCCGACCCTCGCGTCCCTCTCCCCCGACACGTTCACCGCCGGTTTCGACCACTTCGAGTTCGGGCTGGGCCGCATCCTGGACGGACTTGAGGTCCTGGTCCAACAGCGGGGCGGGAACTGAGAGTTCAGCAGCGACTCAGCCACGACGGGTCAGCCGCCGTAGCCCGATCACGGCCCCGCAGACGATCAGGACGGCGACGGCACCCACTTTCAGGGTCTTCCCGGTGCCGCTGCCACCGCCGTCGCCGCTCGCGGAACTCCCGCCCCCCGAGGGCGACTTGGACGAGGACGAGGCCCCGTCGGGCGCGTCCTCGGCCTGCACCGGACTGTCGGTGCCCTCGCTGCCGTACATCAGCTTGGTGCCGTCGGCGGAGTAGCTGACGGACTCGCCCTGCCCCTGCAAGGGCACGTCGAGGCGACCCTCGCGCTTGATCTTCCCGCCGTTCCAGTCGTAGTAGATGCCGCCGAAGTAGCCGCGTACGGCGAGCTGTTGACCATTGGGGGAGAAGGCGGCGTCGGTGGCCCAGAGGTCGACGGAGGCGATGGGCTTGAAGTAGTTGGTGCCGGAGGAGGAGAGCTTGGCCGGGCCTTCGAAGAGGTGCCCGCCGTCCTCCTTCTTGTCGATGATGTAGACGCGCCCGGTCTTGGGGTGCACGACCAGCGACTCGGCGTTGCGCGCGCCGTCCGAGTACTTCACGACGTACTGCGTGGCCCGGATCGTCTGGTCCTTGAGGACCTTCGGCTCGGGCAGTTTGTAGATCCAGACGTAGGCCCAGGTCCCGTCGAGGTTGTCGCCGATGTCACCGACGTAGATCTGGTTGTCCGGCCCGATGGAGATCGCCTCGACGTCACGCGGCTTGCCGACACCGCTGAAGGTGACCGTCGCGACCGTCTTGCCGGTGCTGCTGTCGACGGCGTAGATGTACGGGCCGTCGTTGCTGTCGTTGTGCGTCCAGTAGATGCCCGGGTGCAGGTGGGAGGCGGCGAGGCCGCTGGACTCGGTGATCCGGGAGTCCGTGATCGTGAACCCCTTGTCGCCCTTGCCGCCGTCGTCGGCGACGGCCGGTGCTGCTGCGGTTGCGGGCAGGGCGAGCGCACCGACGAGGAAGCCGGCGCCGAGGAACGCGAGGAAGCGACGCATGCCCCAAGCCTGCCATCGTGGCAGGCCTCACACCCCACCGGCTCCAGCGATCGGCCACTGATCGTCCATCATGAGCGGATGCTCAGGTTCATGCCCGTAGGCGACTCCATGACGATCGGGAGCGCGGGCGAACACACATGGCGCTACCGCATCTGGCAGCACCTGCGCGCGACCTACGGCGGCCCGTTCGCCGTGGTCGGCCCGCGCGAGACGCTGTACGACAAGGCGACGGACACACCCACGTCGTACGAGTACGCCGACCCCGACTTCCCGCACTTCCACCTCGCCGGGTGGGGCGAGGGCTGGCTGCACATGGCCCCGCTGATCGGCGAGGCGGTACGCGCGCACCGGGCGGACGTGCTGCTGGTCTCCCTCGGCCTGATCGACCTGGGCTTCTACACGAACGCGGCGCAGACGGCGGAGAACGTGCGGGCCTTCGTAGCGGAGGCCCGCGCGGCGAAGCCGTCCGTCCGTATGGTGTTCCTGCCGGTCATCCCGAACGTCCGCGCCCAGTCGGACGCCCCCTTCGCCGCCGAGGTCGCCCTCTTCAACGAACTCCAGGCCAAGGCGGTCGCCGACCTCGACGACCCGCGCTCGCCCCTCCTCCTGGCCTCCCTCCCGGAGTCGTACGACATCAACCACGACACGTACGACGGCACCCACCCGAACGCCTCCGGCGAGCACCGGATCGCGGGGGCGTTCGCGGGGGCGATGCATCAGGCGTGGGGGGTGGGCGGGGAGTACGACGGGGACGGCTCGGACACCTCGTCCACCACACCTGACGATCAGACGCCGGGGGGTCGCAGCCGATATCGCTCGACCCACTCCTCGTTGAGGCGGTCGGCCTGGCGCTGATGGCTGGGGGTGACGCTGCGTCCGGCGGGGAGCGCGAGGCCGAGATGACCGAGGACGCGGAGAGTGACGGCTTCCGGGTCGGCGGAGAGGTCCTCGTAGCGGACGTGGTACGGCTCGATGCCGTGGGCCTCGAACCACCGCTCCCACCCCGCGTTGTGCTCCTCGATCGTCCACACGATGCGGGTGATGGCGTCGCGGTCGTAGACGGGCCGACCGCCGGCGGGGGCGGCCCGGCCTCCGCCGATCTCGCCCTTCCCGCCGACGAACCAGACGCCGGTCTGCTCGGCGCGCAGCCATGAGACGGCCTGGGCGAGGACATCGTCCCGGCTCAGATGAACGAACCTGATCCGCGTCCCGAACTCCCGCTCCAGCAGGCCCAGTTCGTCACCGGCGAGGTCAGGGTGCAGGCGAGCGAGCCGAGTTGTGAGTTCGGCGTGCGTCCCCCACATGAGCTTGGCCCCGAACACTCCGTTGCCGGTCCGCCCGGAGGCGAGCGCGGCCTGCACGAAGTCGCCGTAGTCCAGGGCGCGTTGGGACGCGTGCAGGATCCCCCACCGCTCGGCCCACGCCACCTCGTCCGGTGACCGGAAGTAGGCCTGGGGGTGCCCGGCGACTCCGGTGGAGTCGAGGAGGCCGAGGAGGAGGGAGCTGCCGGTTCGGGGGGTGGCGCAGATGAAGTAGGTGTCCGTGTCCGTGGGGTGGGTCACGGGGAACAGGGTCTGGGGTGGGGGGTGCGGCGGCAACCGAATAACGACCGTGACGATGGCGTGATCACCGCATAGCCCGGTCACCGTGCGTATCTTTGTACTGCGCGGCTGCACTTGCGTGGAGGGCGGCCGGGGAGGAGCGCCACGATGACCGTCCTTGAAGACAGGATCGAGATGGCCGACGCCGACGCCAACACCGAGCGCTTGGACGAGTGGTTCGAGCGGCTTGAGCGGATGCCCGTCCCCGAAGGATTCAGGGTCGAGATCGTCGGGGGCAGCGTCTTCATGACACCGCAACGGGACACACACTGGGAGATCATCCGCGAGTTCCTGTGGGCCATCGAGGACAGGTTCGGGAGGAAGGTCAAGGTGTTCTCGGACGTCCGCATCGACTTCCCCGGACACCAGAACGGCTTCTGCCCGGACATCGCCCTGCTCAAGGACTCGGCGAAGAAGGATGCCAAGGGGCACTGGCGCTACCAGGACGTGCGGTTCGTCGCGGAGGTCATCTCCAAAGGCACGGCCGACAACGACTACGTCGCCAAGAGGCTCGCGTACGCGGAGGCCGAGGTCCCCCTCTATGTCATCGCCGATCCCTACCAGGGCCGGTGTCACATCTACACCGACCCTAAGAGCGGCGACTACGACGACCCGGTACGAGTGGACTTCGGCACCGACGTCGACCTGACGGGCACGGTGGTCGACCTCGTCCTCAAGACCGCCGACTTCCCCCGCGACTGACCCCCTTGCGTCGAGCGCACTCGAAGTCGTTGGCTAAGTACCCATGAAGTACACGCAGCTCGGACGCACAGGCCTCAAGGTCAGCCGACTGGTCCTCGGCACGATGAACTTCGGACCCCAGACGAACGAGGCGGACAGCCACGCGATCATGGACGCGGCGCTGGACGCGGGCATCAACTTCTTCGATACCGCCAAGCAGTCATTTTGATACATCGCGACAAGCAATGACCGCCGCCCCGTAGTGGAGCGGCGGCCGTCCGCTCGGAGAACCTGCTGATTACCAGGCGAAGGCTTCCGGGGAGGGTCCCGGGCCGGGGAAGATTTCATCCAGGCCGGTCAGTAGCTCGTCACTCAGTTCCAGCTCCACCGCCCTCAGTGCGGAGTCGAGCTGTTCGGCGGTGCGGGGGCCGACGATCGGGCCGGTGACGCCGGGGCGGGTGAGGAGCCAGGCCAGGGCGGCCTCGCCGGGTTCGATGCCGTGCTTGTCGAGCAGGTCCTCGTACGCCTGGAGCTGGGCCCGCGTCGTGGGGTTGGCCAGCGCGTCCGCGGCCCGGCCGCTGGCCCGGCGTCCGCCCTCGACCTCCTTCTTGATGACGCCGCCCAGGAGACCGCCGTGCAGCGGTGACCAGGGGATGACGCCGAGGCCGTACTCCTCGGCGGCGGGCAGGACCTCCATCTCGGCCCGGCGTTCGGCGAGGTTGTACAGGCACTGTTCGCTGACGAGGCCGATGGTGCCGCCGCGACGGGCGGCGATCTCGTTGGCCTGGGCGATCTTGTAGCCGGGGAAGTTGGAGGAACCGACGTACAGGATCTTGCCCTGCTGGACCAGGACGTCGATCGCCTGCCAGATCTCCTCGAACGGGGTGGCGCGGTCGACATGATGGAACTGGTAGACGTCGATGTAGTCGGTCCGCAGCCGCTTCAGGCTGGCGTCGACCGCGCGCCGGATGTTCAGCGCGGAGAGCTTGTCGTGGTTGGGCCAGGACGGGCCGTCGCCGGCCATGTTGCCGTACACCTTGGTGGCGAGGACCGTCTTGTCGCGGCGGCCGTCGCCCTTGGCGAACCAGTTGCCGATGATCTCTTCGGTACGGCCCTTGTTCTCACCCCAGCCGTAGACATTCGCCGTATCTACGAAATTCAGCCCCGCGTCCAGCGCCGAGTCCAGGATTGCATGGCTGGTGGGTTCGTCGGTCTGAGGTCCGAAGTTCATGGTGCCGAGGACGAGTCGGCTGACCTTGAGTCCCGTACGTCCGAGCTGCGTGTACTCCATGGCCCCCAAGCCAACGCCTTCGAGTCCGCTCAAGGCAAGCAGCGCCTTGGGCGTCAGGTTTATGGCTACGCGCATAGTCACGTGACCGCATAGACGTCCAGTCACACCTCCTCGCACCGTCGTACTCGACGCCCCAACCGGGGCCATGAACCAGGGGGTTTCGACATGGCTCGCGAGGAACTGACCCGGCTTACGCGAAACGGCAACGGCGAGTGCGGTGGGTCACGTCCGCGGGAGTGGTGTATCGACGGCCACTCGGTGATCTCTTCTTTGAGGCTAGGCGGTGAGTTGGGTCGGGACGATGGTCTCGTCGGTTTGTGACTCGATCGGGTGGAGGCGGGTCTTGGCGAGGATTTCGAGTCCCATGTAGCGGCGGGCTTCGGTCCATTCGTCGTTCTGCTCGGCCAGGACCGCGCCGACCAGGCGGATCAGGGCGGTGCGGTCGGGGAAGATGCCGACCACGTCGGTGCGTCGGCGGATCTCCTTGTCGAGTCGTTCCTGGGGGTTGTTCGACCAGATCTGCCGCCAGATCTCGCGCGGGAACGCGGTGAACGCCAGGACGTCGTGCTGGGCGGCGTCCAAGTGGGCTGCCGCTTTGGGGAACTTGGCGTCCAACGCGTGGAGGACGTGGCGCATCTGGGCCTTCACGGCGTCGGTGTCGGGCTGTTCGAAGACGGTTCTCAGCAGGGTGGCCACCCACGGCTGGGCCGACTTGGGGACCTGGCTCAGCAACGCGCGGGCGTAGTGGGTGCGGCAGTCATCCCGGCCGCGCAGGAGTAAGGCCTGGGGGTCATCCCCTGGTCTCCGCTCCAGGGCGGGCTGCTGGGCGGGGTCATCAAGAAGGAGATCTCGGGCGGGCGCCGGGCGAGCGGCCGGGCCGCGGACACCCTCGCCAACCCGGCCTCACGCGCCCAGATCCAGGCCTACGAGGACCTCCTCGACAAGCACGGCATCGAGCCAGGAGAGGCCGCCCTGGCCTGGCTCCTCACCCGCCCCGGCGTCACCGGCCCGATCGTCGGCCCCCGCACCGCCGAACAGCTCGACTCCGCACTGAGGGCCGTAGAGCTGGAACTGAGCGAGGAGGTTCTGACCTCGCTCGACGAGATCTTCCCGGGCCCGGACCCGTCTGCGGAGGCCTTCGCCTGGTAGCCACACCGTGAGGGCGAGCGCCCCTCTTGGGGGCGCGGGGAACTGCGCGACCAGCCACACTCGGCCGCAGCCGAACTTCGACCCGCAGTTCCCCAGTCCTCACTTACCGAGCGCAGCAGCAAGCCCAACAACAACGAACAACAGCACAAGCACACCGGCCATGATCCGGTTCCGGAATTTCGGGTCCACGTACCCGAGCCTAACCGCCCGCCCCCAGCCCCCAGCGGGCGACCGCCCGATACCGCGGCTGCTCCCCCGGAACCCCGGACCTCGGCAGGTTGCTGCGCACGAGCACCAGCTCGTCCACCGTCCACGCCCGCCCCGCGAACTCGTCGAGCCGGTCGAGGTAAGGCCCTACGTCCACCGCGTCGCGGCTGCGCGCCAGGGTGAGGTGGGCGCGGTGGCGCCGGTGGCCGCCCATCTCCACGCCCGCCTTCCGCGCCGCCGCCTCGCAGCGGTCCGCCAGCAGCCGCAGGACCGCGAGGTCCCCCTCCGCCCCGGCCCACAGCGCCCGCCCCTGCCCGAACTGCCCGCCCCCGCGCACGGCCAGCCAGAACGGTTCGGTCCGCCGCGCCGCCCGCTCCAGCCGGGCCGACAGTTCCGGTACGACGTCCTCGTCGACCTCGCCGTAGAACGCGAGGGTGTAGTGCCAGCCGGGGCGACCGGTCCAGCGGAGCGTGTCCGCGCCCGGCAGCTGCCTCAACTCGTCGACCACCGAGGCGAGTTCGGTGACGATGTGCTCCGGAGGCAGCACGGCGGCGAAGAGTCTCATGAACCCCAGCCTGCCACTGTCCGCACTGCCACTATGAGTGCATGGCCATCAGCATCAGGGAGGGCGGGCCCGACGACATCCCCGCGATACTCGGCATGTTCGACGGCGCGGTGGCGTGGCTCGCCGCGCAGGGGCGGACCGGGCAGTGGGGCAGTACACCGTGGTCGGAGAATCCGAAGGCCGTGGCGATGGTGGAGCGGTATGTGGTGGAGGGGTCGCCGTTCGTCGCCGAGGTCGACGGAGTCCCGGCCGGCACACTCACTCTCACCGACTCGCCCGGGTCGTACGTCGAAGCCGTCGACGAGCCCGAGCGGTATGTGCATCTGCTGGCCTCCGACCGCCGGTTCAAGGGGTACGGCGTCGGCAGCGCGCTGCTCGCGCACGCGGCGGAGGTGACCCGGGCGGCCGGGATCTCGCTCCTGCGGGTGGACTGTTACGCGGGGGACGACCGCAAGCTCGTCGCCTACTACGAGGCCAACGGGTTCACCCCGACGGAGGCCTTCGTCGTCGGTGAGAACGACTGGCCGGGGCAGGTGCTGGCCCGGAGGGTGTAGCACCTGCCCCAAGTGTCATGCCGCCGCGGTCAGTTGCTCCCGGTCTCTCGGGACGAAGGCCACGCTCGGGTGGCCGTGGTTCCAGCCGACGGACAGGCGCAGATCGCCGATGCGGGCCAGGACCAGGCCGATCGTGGCGGCGGCCGCGGCCGCTACGACACCGCCCAGGGCGAAGCTCACCCGGGGGCCGTAGGCGTCCGTGATCCAGCCGACGATCGGTGCGCCCACCGGCGTACCGCCCATGAAGACCATCATGAACAGGGCCATGACCCGGCCGCGCATGGCCGGGTCGGTGCCCATCTGGACGGCGGTGTTGGCCGTGACGTTCACGGTCAGGCCCGCGATGCCGATCGGGATCATGAGCAGGGCGAACAGCCAGTAGGAGGGGGTCACCGCGGCCACGATCTCCAGCAGGCCGAAGGCCGCGGCCGCCGCGATCAGGACGCGGAGACGGGTGGTGCCGCGGCGGGCGGCGAGCAGGGCGCCGACCAGGGAGCCGACCGCCATCAGGGTGTTGAAGAGGCTGTAGGCGCCGGCGCCCGCATGGAAGATGTCGTCGGCGTAGGCCGACAGCCACACCGGGAAGTTGAAGCCGAAGGTGCCGATGAAGCCGACGAGGACGATCGGCCAGATCAGGTCGGGGCGGCCGGCGACGTAGTGCAGGCCTTCGCGGAGCTGGCCCTTGCCGCGCGGGGCGCGCTGTACGGCCTTCAGGTCGCGGCCCCGCATGAGGAGGAGACTCGCCAGGGGGGCGACGAACGACAGGCCGTTGAAGAGGAACGCCCAGCCGGTGCCGACGCCGGTGATCAGGACGCCCGCGACGGCGGGGCCGACCAGGCGGGCGGACTGGAAGTTCGCGGAGTTGAGGCTGACAGCGTTCTGCAGCTGCTCGGGGCCGACCATCTCGGAGACGAAGGACTGGCGGGCCGGGTTGTCGACGACCGTGGCGAGGCCCACGGCGAAGGCGGCGACGTAGACGTGCCAGACCTGGACGTGGCCGGAGATGGTGAGGAAGGCGAGGACGAGGCCGGTGAGGGCCATCGCGGACTGCGTGACGAGCAGGGTGGGGCGCTTGGGCAGCCGGTCGACGAGGACACCGCCGTAGAGCCCGAAGAGGAGCATCGGCAGGAACTGGAGGGCGGTCGTGATGCCCACGGCGGCGGAGGAGCCGGTGAGGCTGAGGACCAGCCAGTCCTGGGCGATGCGCTGCATCCAGGTGCCAGTGTTGGAGACGACCTGGCCGATGAAGAACAGCCGGTAGTTCCGGATCCTCAGCGAGCTGAACATCGAGGACTTGCGCGGGGGTGCGGACAGGGAGTCGGGGGTGGCTGGCGCGGGGGCGGAGTCTGCTCCGGGTCCCGAACTCAAAAGGTCGCCTCCTACATGGACGGGATTACAGGTGTGCGAGTTTCTCCAGTACGGGGGCGGCGGCGGCGATCTTCGCCCACTCGTCCTCGTCGAGGCCGTCGACCAGTCCGGCCAGGAACGCGTTGCGCTTGCGGCGGCTCTCTTCGAGCATCGCCTCGGCCTGAGGGGTCTTGGTGACGACCTTCTGGCGCCGGTCCTCGGGGTGCGGCTCCAGCTGCACCAGGCCCTTGGCTTCGAGCAGCGCGACGATGCGGGTCATCGAGGGCGGCTGCACATGCTCCTTGCGAGCGAGCTCGCCAGGGGTCGCGCTGCCGCAGTTGGACAGGGTGCCCAGCACCGACATCTCGGTGGGACTCAGTGACTCGTCGACCCGCTGGTGCTTGAGTCGACGGGACAGGCGCATCACGGCTGATCGCAGGGAGTTCACGGCGGCAGCGTCGTCGCCATGGGTTAGGTCCGGCATGTTCTTTAGCATAACTCATTACTCTCGCTAAAGACCAACTGGAGACCGATGCGACACGCCGAGATGCCCGTGACCCCGGCCACCGAACCCTTCCGTCACCCATATGAGTGATCCCGGAGCGGAACGTGACGCGGCGGCCGGAGCCGCCCCCGACCCTCGATTCATGGGGACCAGCGTGCTCAGCCTGCGGATAGACGGGGAGCTGCTAGAGCGGCTCCGGCACCATGCGGCGAAAAGGGGAATGAGCGTCCAGGACTATGTGGTCCAGACGCTCATCCGGGACGACTTCGACGAGCGGTTCCAGACCGCCGTGAAGGAGACCGAGAAGTTCTACGGGGTCACGTGACCGAATTCGATGCGACGTCAACTCCCGTTCACATAAGGTCAACCCTTCACGCCGGGCACCCGCCCGGCCGACGGCAGGGGGTTGCGACTCATGATCGACGGGATATCCGGAAGAGACCTGCGGGGACCGAACAGGCGTCAGATCCTGCGGGGCGCAGCCGGAATCGCCGGCGCGGCCGTGGTCGGCACGGCGGCCCCACTGGTGGCGGCGGGCACAGCCTCGGCCACCGTGGCCGCCTCGCAGCACTTCTCACTGTCCGGCAGCGGCGGGAACCCGATCTGGCGGGCCACCCTCCACCAGCCGTACTGGGCGATGCAGTCCTTCGCCTACGACAACGTCAACAGCCGCATCTACTTCGCCCAGCACCGCATCGGCGACAGCGCCGGGAACAACGGCGACCTGTGGATCTCGCAGACCGACCTCTCGGGGAACGTGCTCGGCACGATGGCTCTGCACGGGTTCGGCCACGGCTCCTCGATGGGCGTCGAGCCGACGGGTTCGGGCACGACGCCCTACCTGTGGATCGAGGGCAGCGACTCCGACGACAACGGAGCCGGCGAGAAGCTGTCCCGCTTCCGGTTCACCGACGGGCTGACCCTGGAGTACACCGCCCCCTCGATCACGATCTACGACCGCACGCCGACCATCTCCAGCTTCGTCAAGCTGCCCCGGCCCGCGATCGACCCGTACACGAACCGGCTGCTGATCCGCTACGCGACCAGCGACTCCGCCTCCAGGGTCTGGCGCCTGGTCGTCTTCGACATGGCGGACGCCGTCGCCGGGCGCCTGAGCGACGGCTACCGGCTCGTCGAGCGGGCCATCCCCAACAACGACGAGCTCGGTCTCACTGCCGCCGACCTGTTCCAGGGCATCACCCTGTGCGGGCAGTACGCCTATCTCCTCTACGGCGGCCCCGGCGGCCCCTCGTACCTGGTCACGCTCGACCTGAACGACTCCGGCGGCTCGTACTACGACAAGTTCGAGACCACCGCGGGTGCCTCCCTGCCGGGGCGCGAGCCCCAGGGCGCCGCGATCTGGCTGGCCTCCGGGGCACCCCGGCTCGCCTTCGGCTTCTCGTCGAAGACCAGCGGGGATCCGGACACCCTGGACGCCAGCGTGTTCTACAAGAGCGACTTCGTCTCCTGAACCGACCGGCCGGCCCCGCTCACCTCAGGTGAGGCCGAGGGCCGGCATCAGGTAGTAGAACCCGAACACGGCCGCCACGACGTACATCGGCACCGGGACCTCCCGGCCCCGGCCCGCCACCAGGCGCAGCACCACGAAGGTGATGAAGCCCATGCCGATGCCGTTGGTGATCGAGTAGGTGAACGGCATCATCACCATCGTGATGAAGGCCGGGATGGCGATGGTGTAGTCCGCCCAGTCGATCTCCTTGACAGAGCCCGCCAGGATCAGGAAGCCCACCGCGAGCAGGGCCGGGGTGGCCGCCTGGGAGGGGACCATCGTGGCGATGGGCGTGAGGAACAGCGCTACGGCGAAGAGGGCGCCCGTGACGACGTTCGCGAAGCCGGTGCGGGCGCCCTCGCCGACGCCGGCCGTGGACTCCACGAAGCAGGTGGTGGCCGAGGAGGAGCTGGCGCCGCCGGCCGCGACCGCGATGCCGTCGACGAAGAGGACCTTGTTGATGCCGGGCATGTTGCCCTCGCCGTCGGTCAGCTTCGCCTCGTCGCTGATGCCCATGATCGTGCCCATCGCGTCGAAGAAGCACGAGAGCAGGACCGTGAAGACGAAGAGCACGCCGGTCAGCACGCCGACCTTGGAGAAGCCGCCGAACAGGCTGAACTTGCCGATCAGGCCGAAGTCCGGGGTGGCGACCGGGTTTCCGGGCCACTTCGGGGTGGTCAGGCCCCAGGAGGGGATCGTCGCGACCGCGTTCACGATCACCGCGAGGACGGTCATGGTGACGATCGAGATCAGGATCGCGCCGGACACCTTGCGGACGATCAGCGCGAGGGTGAGCAGCACACCGAGGATGAAGATCAGCACCGGCCAGCCGTTGAGGTGACCGTCGGCGCCGAGCTGGAGCGGGACGGTGGTCTGGGCGGCGTCCGGGATGCGGGTGATGAACCCGGAGTCCACGAGCCCGATCAGCATGATGAACAGGCCGATACCGATGGAGATGGCCTTGCGCAGGCCGTAGGGCACCGCGTTCATGACGCGCTCGCGCAGCCCGGTGGCCACCAGCAGCATCACGACGAAGCCGGCCAGTACGACCATGCCCATCGCGTCCGGCCAGGTCATGCGGGGCGCGAGCTGGAGGGCGACGACGGAGTTCACGCCGAGTCCGGCGGCGAGCGCGATCGGCACGTTGCCGATGACACCCATGAGGAGCGTGGTGAACGCTGCCGTGACGGCGGTGGCGGTGACCAGCTGGCCGTTGTCGAGGTGGTGCCCGTACATGTCCTTCGCACTGCCCAGGATGATCGGGTTGAGCACGATGATGTACGCCATCGCGAAGAAGGTGGCGAACCCGCCCCGGATCTCGCGAGGGAGGCTGCTGCCCCGTTCGGAGATCTTGAAGTAGCGGTCGAGGGCGGTCTGCATTGGATGTTCCTACGAGCAGAAGTGGACAGACGGAAACCGTTTCAGTATGAACATATGAAGACGTCAGGCGCTATCTCCGCGCGTAGACCCACGGTGATCCACTGGTCTTGTGTCGCCTCGTAAGCTGTGGGCATGGCGAAGTGGACACCGACACACGAGGCACCGGAGCCCCTGGAGGGCCCGATCGTCCCGACCATCATCGGCGGCACGATCCTCTGGTTCGTCCTCTTCCTGGTACAGCTCCCCTTCTACGGCTGGTTCGACGACCACGGCCATCTGTGGTGGCTGTGGACCTGTCTGGCCGGGGGCGGGCTCGGGCTGATCGGCGTCTGGTACGTCCGGGGGCGGGACGCCGCCCTCAAGCGCGCGGCGGAGGCCTCCCCGTCGACTGCTGCCGAGTAAGGACACTCCCCTACAACCACGGCATCACTCCGCCCGGTCCGCCGTCCTCCCCTGGTCGGATCTTCCGGGCACTCGGCGGGTGAAGCCGTAAATCCGCACGTACCGTCGAATGCATGACGCACACCGACGCGGGCGCCGAACTCGACCCGGTGCACCCCGTGCCCGTCCCGGCACGGCGGGCCCCTGGACTCAGCACCGCCGAGGTCGCCGACCGGGTGGCACGCGGGGAGGTCAACGACGTCCCGGTGCGCAGCAGCCGTTCCCTCGGCGAGATCGTGCGCGCCAACGTCTTCACCCGGTTCAACGCGATCATCGGTGTGCTCTGGCTGATCATGCTGTTCGTGGCGCCGGTGCAGGACAGCCTGTTCGGGTACGTGATCATCGCCAACACCGGGATCGGGATCGTCCAGGAGTGGCGGGCGAAGAAGACCCTCGACTCCCTCGCGGTGATCGGCGAGGCGAAGCCGACGGTACGGCGGGACGGCACCGCTGTGGAGGTGAGCACCTCCGGGATCGTGCTGGGCGACCTCATCGAGATCGGGCCCGGGGACAAGGTCGTGGTCGACGGGGAGTGCGTCGAGGCCGACGGCCTGGAGATCGACGAGTCGCTGCTCACCGGTGAGGCCGACCCGGTCGTCAAGCGGCCGGGGGACGCGGTCATGTCCGGGAGTTTCGTGGTCGCCGGCGGCGGCGCGTTCGAGGCGACGAAGGTGGGGCGCGAGGCCTACGCCGCCCAACTCGCCGAAGAGGCCTCCCGGTTCACGCTCGTCCACTCCGAGCTGCGCACCGGTATCTCCACGATCCTCAAGTACGTGACATGGATGATGATCCCGACCGCCATCGGCCTGGTCATCAGTCAACTCGTCGTCAAACAGCACGGGTTCAAGGACTCGATCGCGCGGACTGTGGGCGGGATCGTTCCGATGGTGCCCGAGGGGCTGGTCCTCCTCACCTCGGTGGCGTTCGCGATCGGGGTCATCCGGCTTGGCCGGAAACAGTGCCTCGTCCAGGAGCTTCCGGCCATCGAGGGCCTCGCCCGCGTCGACACCGTCTGCCTCGACAAGACGGGCACGCTCACCGAGGGCGGCATGGACGTCACCGAGCTGCGCCCGCTCGGCGGGGCCGACGAAACGTACGTACGCAAAGTCCTCGGCGCGCTCGGCGAGTCGGACCCGCGGCCGAACGCGTCGCTGCAGGCGATCATCGCCGCCTACCCGGACAGCGAGGAGTGGCGGTGCGTCGAGTCGCTGCCCTTCTCCTCCGCGCGGAAGTACAGCGGGGCGTCGTTCAGCGAGGGGAACGGGGAGTCGAGTGCGTGGCTGCTCGGGGCGCCCGACGTACTGCTGGGTGCGGATGATCCCGCGCTGGCCGAGACCGGGCGGCTCAACGAACAGGGGCTACGGGTGCTGCTGCTGGCCCGGGCCGCGGGTGAGCTGGACAACCCCGGGGTCACGCGCGGGGCCGAGCCCACCGCACTGGTGGTGCTGGAGCAGCGGTTGCGGCCCGACGCGGCACAGACGCTGCGCTACTTCGCCGAGCAGGACGTCCACGCCAAGGTCATCTCCGGGGACAACGCGGTGTCCGTCGGTGCGGTGGCCGGGAAGCTCGGGCTCACCGGGCAGGTCGTGGACGCCCGTCAACTGCCCTCGGATCAGGGGGAGATGGCGAAGTCCCTGGACGAGGGCACGGTGTTCGGGCGGGTCACTCCGCAGCAGAAGCGGGACATGGTGGGGGCGTTGCAGTCGCGCGGGCACACGGTCGCGATGACCGGGGACGGCGTCAACGACGTACTCGCCCTCAAGGACGCCGACATCGGGGTGTCGATGGGCTCGGGGTCCGAGGCCACCCGGGCGGTCGCGCAGATCGTGCTGCTCAACAACAGCTTCGCGACGCTGCCTTCGGTCGTCGCCGAGGGGCGGCGGGTCATCGGGAACATCACCCGGGTGGCGACGCTGTTCCTGGTGAAGACGGTCTACTCGGTGCTGCTGGCGGTGCTGGTTGCGTGCTGGCGGGTCGAATATCCCTTCCTGCCACGGCACTTGACGATGTTGTCGACGTTGACCATCGGCATCCCGGCGTTCTTCCTGGCACTCGCGCCCAACACGGAGCGTGCGCAGCCCCACTTCGTGCGGCGGGTGATGCGGTACTCGATCCCGGGTGGCGTGATCGCCGGGGCCGCGACCTTCGTGACCTATCTGATCGCCCGTCACTACTACACGGGGAAGGGGTCGTTGGAGGCGGAGACCAGCGCGGCGACCCTGACCCTGTTCCTGATCTCGATGTGGGTGCTGGCGATCATCGCCCGGCCGTACACCTGGTGGCGGATCACGCTGGTGGCGTCGATGGGGGCGGCGTTCGTGGTGGTGCTGATCGTGCCGTGGCTTCAGCACTTCTTCGCGTTGAAGCTGGTGGGGGTGACCATGCCGTGGGTCGCGGTGGGGATCTCGGCGGTGGCGGCGGTCGCCCTGGAACTCGTCTGGAGACTGGTCGACCGCCGCGTGCCCGCGTAGGGCGGTTACTGCCTAATTCACGCTACTTCACGTCGATGAAGTCACCCGCGGCGTTGACCGCCGGGGTGGTCGAGGTGCCCGCGAAGCTGTAGCGGAAGTAGCCGTCGACGGTCGCCGTGACGGTGGTCTTCAGGGTGCCCGTGGAGCTGGTCTTGATGGTCTTGACGGTGGTGTAGGTGCTGGAGCCGTTCTTGCGGAACTGGAGCTTGACCGGCTGGGTCGAGTAACCGGAGTAGGTGCCGGCGTCCCAGTTCGCGCGGGTCAGCTTGCCGGTGACCGTGATGGTCTTGCCCTTCTTCACGGGCTCCGGGGTGGCGTCGGTCGTGAGCTTCGACAGGCGCTGGACCTGGAAGCTCTTGGCGTTGTCCTTCTGGACGTAGTCGTTGTCCTTGCCCGTGGCGATCGCCCAGACCTTCCAGCTGCCGGCCGCGAAGTTGAACACTTCGGTGTTCGGCGTCAGGTCGAAGGTCGACTTGCAGGTCGATGTCGTGGCGTTGACCGCGGTGCAGGTGGCGCGGTGGTTGCTGCTGGTGGCGACCGAACCGGTGTCGGAGGAGTCGATGTCGGCACCGTGGTACAGGATGGCCTGCGCCCAGCCGACGCCCGAGGCGTCCTTCACTGTGAAGCTGACGGTGATGGTCTTCTTCGCGGTCGCGCCTACGACGACCGCCTTCCCACCGTTCACCACGACGCCCGAGATCGTGGTGTCTCCCTGCACCTCGTCCGCCTGCGCGGCGGGGACGGCGAAGACAGAGAGGGCCAGGGCGCCGGAGACGGCAGCCACAGTGGCGCGTATGCGCATGCGTTCCCCAAGTGGAGAAAGGGGGCCCCGGCGCGGTGGTCGTTCCGTACGGCTCGTCGTCGGCGCCGGGGCCCAAGTGATGGCGGAGCCTGTTGGCTCACAAGATGTGATCCGTGAGGGGTGGGACTGGTTGTACGGCGGATCGAGACTTTGCACGGGTATTGCGAACCCGTGGTGAAGTGCGGAGACTCCGCCATCGCTCCCTGGGCTACTTCACGGCGACGACGGTGGCACGTATGCGTATGTGTTCCCGCAGTGGAACGTGAACGTGATCGTGGAGCCGAGTGGCTCCGATGATCGGATTCGTGAGGCGAGGGGACGATTGTGCATCTCGTGACTTTTTCTTGGGGTATTGGTGAAGATCACATGCGCCCGCCTGTCCGATCAGCCGGATCAACCAGATCAGTTGAATCAGCCTGGTCAGTCGAACCAGCGGTCCCGTGCCAGCTCCTGAGTCCGTGACGGGTCCTCCAGCAGCGCCGCCACCTCGAAGCGCCGGGGCCACTGCCCGGCCGCCCAGGCGAGTCCGGCGGCGACGCCCTCCAGGGTCGAGGCGTGCAGCACGCCGTCGCGGGTGCGGCGCCAGTCGATCTCGACGCCGTCCACGACGAGTTCCTCGTGCTCGACGTAGGTCGCGGGGGTGAGGGGGCCGAGGAGGACGCGGACGGATTCCGGTACGTCGTGTTCGGTGCCCTCGGAGGTGACCTCGCCGGTGATGGACTCGCTGAGGCGGCGGACCTGGAAGAGTTCGGCCAACTCGGCGGCGCGGGACGGGCGTACGGGGAGGAGCGGCACGCCTGCGGTGAAGGGCAGCAGGTCGGGTGAGTCGACGACCACGGCGTCTGCGGCGTCCACGACAGTGATCTCGCCATCGACCACCGCCCTCAAGTCGTCCGGCAGCGTGACCTGTTCGGGGTCCAGGTCGGCCAACGCGCCGTACAAGGCGTGCAGTTGGGCGCCGGTGACCTCGCGGTCCGGGTCGGCGAGGCGGTCGAGGAGTTCGGCGGCACCGCCGGGCTCGTCGAGGAGGGCGGCGACGGAGGTGCGGACGCCGAGGGCCCGCAGGACCTGCTCGTCGTCGAAGCCGGTCGCGTCCGCCTCGTCGTAGAGGCCGCGCAGGAGCGGGTCGCCGCCGGACGCCAGCAGGCCGGCCGGGCGGCGGCCGTCGAGCACCGGGTGGCCGCGCAGCCACCAGGCCGTGTAGGGCCGTACGACCTCGTAGGAGCCGTCGGGGAGCAGGATGCGGACCTGTTGGGTGATCGCGTCGCGCAGCGGCGGCTGGGCGAGGAGGGCGAGGGCCTGGGGCCAGCGGTCGTCGTCGACGAGGTCCAGGTCGCGGACCGCTACCAGTTCCGTGGCCACGGGCGGGACGGGAGTGTCGGGGAAGCGGTCGAGTACGTCCTCCGACCACACGTCCACGGAATCCAGCAGGCCGGGGTCGTCGGGTTCGGCGAAGTCGCTGTCGCGGGGCTCCAGTTCGTCCGGGTCGAGGACGACGTCCGTGGCCCGGACGAGGGCGAAGTTGGCGAGCACTCCGCAGGCGGCGAGCGGCTGTTCGCCCCAGCGCTCGGCCAGTTCCGCGTCCACGAAGGCCAGTTCGTCCTCGCGCATCACCTGGGCGAACGGGCTGCCGGGGAGGACCAGTTCGCCGGCGGGGGCCAGTTCGCCTTCCTCGTCGGGGAGGGCGAGTGCGCCGAGCCAGGGTTCGTCGCCGGGTTCCAGGTCCGCGTCCCGGACGAGAGCCAGCACCGTGTCCGCCAACTCCTCGGCGTCCAGGGTGGGTTCATCCCATACGGCGCCGCCCTCGTCGTCGAGGGAGGCGGCCACGGCGACCCGCACCTGGGGTGTGGTGAGCACCGCGCGGGGGGTGGCGGGCAGCGCGCCGAGCTTCTCCAGGAGGGGGTGCGCGGCGTCCGGGTGGGCGACCTTGAGGCCGAGCCTGGCGAGGACTTCGGGCGCGACGTGGGCCGAGTCGGGGGTGGGGAGGAGGACCTGTCGGGGTCCGATCGTCGTCCGTCCGTCGGCGAGCGGTACGGGGAGGCCGGTGAGGCGGTCGGGGTCCACGCCCGCGAGGCTGTCGTAGAGCCTCCGCCACCAACCGGGGTCCTTCTCCAGGCCGGCCAGTCGGTCCACGGCGTCGCCGAGCGGGACCCGGGCGACGCCCAACGTGCGTAGTTCCACGCGCCGTTCGAGGCCTGCGGGGAGGAGGGTGGGGAGGACCTCGGCGAGGACGCGCACGGTGTCGGTGCCTGCGCCCTCGACCACCTCGGCGTCCCGGGGCCGTAGCGACTCGGGCAACTCCGAGTCCTCGGTGGGGGGTTCGACGGCGGGCGGCAGGAAGGAGGTGCGCGGCAGCCGCTCCAGGATGGCCTGCCGCAGGGTGCCGTCCAGTTCACCCTTGCCCAGCGGGCCGGGCACCAGGTCGATGATGCCGGCGGTCACCGGCCGCCAGGCGGCGAGGAGTTCGACGTAGGCGTCCGCCGCGCGCTCCACCAAGAAGTCGGTCAGCGGGCCGGGGGCGGCGTGGCGGCGGGTGGTGTCGAGCGGGAGGGAGGCGATGAGGAGGGCGGGGACGCCGAGGGGTTCGTCGCTGGGCGTGGGTGCGTGCACGACGGGGCTGGTGCGGGGGTGGGCCGGGGTGCCGTCGGCGTCGACGGGCACGGCCCAGGTGACGGACCAGTAGGGCCGCAGCCGCTCCTCCACGGGCCGGTCGGCGAGGAGTTCCTTGGCGAGTTCGCCGTGTGCGGAGACGGTGCGCCAGCGGGTGGTGCCGTCCCGGGTGTCGTCGACGACGGTGTCGGCGTGGTCGCCGCGGCGGGTGAGGGTGCGGGGTGCGCCGTCGCCGACCTCGATCACGACCTCCGCGAGCCCGGGCAGGGCGAGGAGCAGCGCGTCGTCGACGGCGTTCAGGAGGCGCTCGGCCAAGTCCTCGGCGGCGGTGTCGCGGAGGGGAAGGATGACGACCGTGTCGTAGGAGTCGGGGGCGCTGCCGACGGCGGCGAACGGGAGGCGGAGGAGGGGGATGTGGCCGTCTCGGCGGCGGATCTCGGTGCCGAGGCCGGGGCTGTGCCGGGCGGTCTCGTCGGCCAGTTCGCGGGCCTCGGCGAGGGACCAGCGGACACCGCCGTGGCGTCCTACGAGGGCGGGTTCGTCGGTCACGGCGACGACGGCGGCGAAGCCGACGCCGAAGCGTCCTACGGCGCTGTCGCCTGCGTCGCGTTTCGCGGATGCTCGGAGGGTGGAGAGGGATTCGACACCGGCCGCGTCGAGGGGGGCGCCGGTGTTGGCGGCGCACAGGACGCCGTCGCGGAGGGTGAGGCGGAGGCGGCCTGCCACGCCGGCGCGGGCGGCGGCGTCGGCGGCGTTCTGCGCGAGTTCGACGACGAGTCGGTCCCGGTATCCGCCGAGGACGAGATCCTCCTCGGCGTTGGCGTCCTCCCGGAACCGGGCCGGGCTGGTCGCCCAGGCGTCGAGCACCCCACGCCGCAGACGGGCGGTCCCGAACGGGTCGGCACCCTCGGCAGCGGGCCGCACGAACTTACTCACGTACGTTCACTCTCCTCATCGACGTCGCGATGAAGGTACCGCGCGGAGGGGGTTGCTGTGTTTTCGCCCGCGGAGCGGTGGTGGGGTCGGGGTCGTGGCGGTACGGCGGGCCCGCCGCCGGTTGTGCCCCTCTGTTTGTTGCCATGGTGGACAGCGTGGGGACCAGTTAAGGCGGCGGGCTGCGCCGTACCGCCACGACCCGCTCCCGTTTCGTTGGCGGGTGCCGGTGCGTGGCTCCACACCGGTTGCTGAGTTACGGGTGGAATCGCCACCGGCCTTCGGAGATCACGTCCGCCTCGCCGTCCCTGACGCGGAGGGCCGTGTCGTCGTCGATGAAGTAGATGGGGAAGTCCGCGCGTGCGGTGATGCGGTCGGCCCAGGCGTCGTCGCGCTCGCGGAAGTCCGGCGAGTACAGGTGGGGCTTGAGATACCAGTCGAAGAGGCCGAACGGCGGCTCCACGGTCGTCGCGCCGAGGAGGTGGAGGTCGGCGGTGTCGCCGATGACGTCGGCGGAGTGGGTGGTGAGGTGCTGGCTGAAGATCATCGATCCGGCGCTGACGCCCACGTAGACCCGGCTCTCCAGCGCCTCCAGGAAGCCGTCGGCCAGGTTGTTTCCGGTGATGCTGCGGGCCAGGTGGTAGTGGTTGCCGCCCTCGACGTAGACGACGTCGGCGCGGAGCAGGCGGTCGAGCACCAGCTGCCGGGGCAGGCCGTTCAGCTCCAGGACGTCGAACTCCCGCCAGCCGAGGCCGTGCAGCCGGTTCATGTCCGCGACGAGCCAGCCGTGGTCCCCGGGTTCGGCGACGGATGCGGTGGGGACGAAGACGACGTTCGCCGACTCGAACGGTTTGCCCAGCATGTCCCGCAGGGCGTCCCGCAGCGTCTCGTTGCGCAGCCCACTCGCCGTCAACAGAAGATTCATCCGGCGAGCCGAGCACGGGTGTACGTCACGAAATCCGCCCAGGCGAGCGGGGTGACGGTGAAATTGGGGCCCTCGGTGTTCTTCGAGTCACGGATGTGGACGGCGCCGGGGGCGGCTGCTATTTCGACGCAAGACTCGCCGTTGGTACCGCCGCTGTAGCTGCTCTTGAACCACGCCAGTTCAGAGGCGTCCCTGATGGGGGCGTTGCGGATCATGTCTCTCCCAGCAGTTGCTCAATGAAGGCCAGCGACTCCCGTGGCGGGAGAGCCCGCGCCCGGATGGTGCCATATTGCAGCTCGATGATGCGAAGCTGTTTTGGGTCGGTGGTCGGTCGCCCGTTGAATTCACCGTCGGCACGCCCCACCGTCGTCCCGTCCCGGAACTTCAGCAACTCGATCCTGCCGTCCAAGCCTGGATGCGCCTCGGTGTTCGTCGGCATGATCTGAAGCGTGACGTTACGCAACCGCCCCACCTCAAACAGACGTTCGAGCTGCCGTCGCCACACCATTGTGCCCCCAACTTCTCGGCGCAGCGGGGCCTCTTCCAGTACGAAGTGGATCGACGGAGCCGGGTCTCGCTCGAAGACCGCCTGCCGGGCCAGACGGGCGGCAACCATCCGCTCCAAGTCGTCCGGCGAGTACGGCGGTTGCCTGGCCTCAATCACCGTCCGCGTGTGCTCCGGCGTCTGCAACAGCCCGGCGATGATGTTGCACTCGTAGATGCCGATCTAAATCGCCTGGGCCTCCATCTTCGCCAGCGCCTGCACCTTCTTCGGGTACCGGACCTTCGCCACGTCCTCCTTCATCGCCGAGATGAGTCCATGCGCGCCCAACTTCTCCTCGGACTTGTCCAGATACTCGGGCCGAGGGATCCGCTTCCCCGCCTCGATCTTGTAGACCAGATCCTCGCTGTACCCGATCGCCACCGCGAAGTCGGCCACCCGCATCCCCACCGCCTCCCGCCGCAGCCTCAGTTGTCGCCCGACGGTCGCGAGGACCGCCAGCCCCCCACTCGTCGTCGGGGTCCACCTCCCAACCCGGCTCGTCCGCCTCCGTCTTGAGCTGTCCCTCGCCCACATCCAACGACATCTCGCGCCCCTCCTGATCCGTACGACCGTGCCGGGGCGCACCTACCCGTGCGGCCGGTCTCGACAGCTTGGACACGACCGGACAACGCCTGGACAGTCACCGTACGCAACGGCCATGTCACTGTTCACGGTAAGCACGCACGGCCACGCTGAGTGACGTGATTCAGAAAACCCCCGCCCCCGAGGCCCAACCCGACTACTCCACGCGCAACTTCAGCGTGCAGCTGTCCTCCACCCCACGAGGCGCACGTCTGGCCCGCCTCCTCGCGACGGAACAACTCCGCGCCTGGGGGCTCCCGTTGGACCCGGCTCGCCAACTCGTCGCCGAACTCGCCACGAACGCGAGCAGCCACGGCCGTGTCCCCGGCCGGGACTTCAGACTCACGCCCTACGTCATCGACAACACCCTGCGCATCGAGGTCACCGACACCCGCGGTGACTGTCCGCCCCGCCCCCAAGACCCCACGGCGGACGGGGAGTCGGGCCGTGGCCTGCTGCTGGTCAGCCCGGCAGCCACCGTAGGGACAAGGCACCCGCAGCCGCACCCCGGCGAGAGCGGGCTCCCCGCAAGGCGCTGCCGCCCGTACCGCGCCCGTCCTATCCCTCCCCCGCGCTCGTCCAACGGGCCACGGACCTCCTCACGGACCTCCGCCGCCACGACTCCCGCCTGCTGCTGTCGGCCTGCGACACGGCCCACCTCGCGCCGGGCGTCGCCGCCTGGCTGGAGCGAGACGTCAGCCCCAGCGCCGTACGCCACGCACTCACCGCGGACCTGCCACCCGAAGGCCTACGCCGCCCCACCGCCTGACGGCCCAACCACCGTTCCGGGCCCCGACCCCACCAGCAGCCGTACGGCACCCGCTTCAGAACTGTGAGGGCTGCGACCGCGCCTTCCGCTCACCGACCCCGGGACACTGCCATGACTGCCGCACCACTGTTGCCGCCGCCTGAGACCGTTGTGTCCTGTTCTCCGGCCTCAGCCTCGTTACGCTGGCCGGGGCACACTCTGGAGGACACCATGAGCACTCAGGCCGACCACGGGCACGACTTGATCCCCCGTCCCGAGCTGACTCCCGATGCCCTGCGCGCAGCCCTTGCCGTCGTCGCTCCAAGTCGGCTGGACGAGATGCAGACCACAAAGGACGACGCCTTCGCCAAAGCGGTCGAGTGGCAGTCCCTCAGCCCGGTGCAGAGTTGGGTCCTGATCTGGGCCAGAGAGATCGAGATCGCCCGTCGCCCCGATCTGGCGACCCGCTACGCCCAGGCGGAGAGCAACCTGGAACACGAAGATCCGGCCGTCGCGCGGGAAGCTCTTGGAGAACTGAGCGCGGTCCTCGACGAGGCCATGCAGGCAGTTCGCGGGTGAGCTGGAAATGGGAGTTCGCCTTCGGCGCCGAGGAAGCCGCCCGCACCGCTCCCGCAGACTTCCTCGCCGCCGTGGAACGCAAGGCCGCTGAAGTGGTCAGGGCTGCCGAAGCCTTCCACGTCCACGGCCGCGCCCATGAGGGGATCGACCCGAAGGGCAGCGACGTCGTCGTGCCCGGCGGGATGTTCACGTATCAGGTCGTCGTGCGCAGCGAGCGTGTCTACGTCGTCCAGATCACGTATCTGGGCTTCTGAGCCACCCCACCGCGCCCGCCGCAGCCCCTAGGAGTGCCCCAGCTCCGCCGAATCCTCGTCCACGCCCACCGGCACCGACCCCGAATCCGCCGCCGGCCGCAGCGGGAACGGGTCGACCCTCGTCTCGTCGATCACCGGGGCGGGGGGCTGGGGCGGTTTGGGCATGATCGCTGCTTCCGAGTGGCCGCCACAGCCGTAGGACAAGGACACCACGTGGCCGTCGGCCGGGGAGAACTCGTTGGCGCAGACGCCGAAGGCCTGGCCGAGGGAGCCGCCGATGGCGACCAGGAAGCCGCAGCTGACGCAGGCCGCGGGGGCCGCCTGGGCCATGGGGGTCTTGGAGCCGAAGCCGTCCTCCCAGCGGTCGGCGGCGACGTGCAGGCCGTAGCGGGAGAGGACCCGGGCGCGGCGGATGCCCAGTTCCTCCGCGACCGCGGCGATCGAGCCGCGGGTGGGGGCGACGGGGAGGGTGGCGGGGGTGCCCGCCGTGACTTCGGCGTCCTCCGCCTCGACCAGTTCCGCCATCTCCTCGGAGACCGCCGAGTTCGGCGGGGGCTCGTCCTCGCCGGTGTAGCCGGGCTCCAGGCGCAGGTCCTCGGCGTCCGTGGGGAGCAGGTCGCCGGGGCCCATGTCGCCGGGGCGCAGGCGTTCGCTCCACGGCACCCATTCGGGGGCCAGGAGCGAGTCCGGGCCTGGGAGCAGGACGACCTCGTCCAGGGTGACCAGTTTCGCGCGGGACGCCCTCGCGACCGTCACCGCCCAGCGCCAGCCCCGGTAGCCGAACTCCTTGCACTCGAAGAAGTGCGTGACCACCCGGTCACCCTCGGATTCGAAGCCCGCGTGCTCGCCGACCACGCCGGGCGCGGCGGCCTCCTCGGCTGCGGCGCGGGCGAGGTCGACGGCCTCGGCGCACAGGCGGTCGGGGGTGCGGCTTCGCGTGGTCGCTGCGCTCACAGGTATCGCTTCTCTCCTACGCCGTCTCACGGGTGCGCCTGTTGCGGCGAAGGGAGCGGACGGAGCGGCTGAAAGACATGTACCAGGCCCTTGGGGGCACTGGTGAGGGGCCGCGTCGACGTCCGCGCCCGATCGCGCTCGGGCGCGCCTACGCCATCCATTCTGCGGGATGGCCGAGAGGCGCGCGGCCGAGAACAATCGCCACGGCGCGCTACGCACGCTACCTTCTCCCGGGCCATGCGCCCACACCGACGGCCTCTTGGGCGGTGCGCGGCGATCAAACAGATACCTGCGGGGCCTCTGCGGACACCTGCGCTGCCGTCCCCCCAAGACCTGTGCAACGGCACTGAATCCGCCCCCGCAGGCCGCCATACGTGCGGTAACGGCACTACTCGCCCCGTTCTCGGGGCACTATGACGGGGTGGCAGCCGCGAGGTCGCCCCAAGGTGCCACCGGCGTCGGTGGAGCCAAGGGGAACATCCGAGGTGGCGGTTCGGGCCGGGTCGGCGGTTCCGTCCGCGCGATGGGTCGTGCCCTGCACTTCCCCGTCACCGGTACCGCCCGGGGCATCCGCAAGGCGACCCACGCCCACGGCGCGGGCGAGTCGGGCCTCGGCCGGCTGATCGAGCTGCACGCGGTGAACGGCGCCGGCGATGTCATGATCACCGTCGCCCTCGCCTCCACGGTCTTCTTCTCGGTGCCGACCGACGAGGCGCGCGGCCGGGTCGCCCTCTATCTCGCGATCACGATGGCGCCCTTCACGGTCCTGGCTCCGGTGATCGGGCCCCTCCTCGACAAGCTCCCGCACGGCCGCCGCGCCGCGATGGCCGCCGCGATGCTGGCCCGCGCGCTCCTCGCGCTGATCATCTCCGGCGCGGTCGCCAGCGGCAGCCTGGAGCTGTATCCGGCGGCACTGGGCGCTCTAGTGGCCTCGAAGGCGTACGGCGTCGTCAGAAGCGCCGTGGTGCCCCGGCTGCTGCCACCCCGCATCTCCCTGGTGAAGGCGAACTCCAGAGTCACCCTCGCCGGGCTCCTCGCCACCGGTGTCGCCGCCCCGATCGCGGGCGGCCTGCACGCCATCGGCGACCCCTGGCCGCTCTACGGCGCCTTCGTGATCTTCGTGGCGGGCACGGTCCTGTGTTTTTTCCTGGACCCCAAGGTCGACTCCGCCAAGGGTGAGGACACCGCGCTGCTCGCGGCCGACGAGAACCATCTGCACGGCCCGCATCCCAAGGAGGTCAAGCGGCCGGGGCTGCGCACGGTCGGTATCGCCGTCACCCACGCGCTCGGCGCGAACGCGGCGCTGCGCTGGCTGTCCGGCTTCCTGACCTTCTTCCTCGCGTTCCTGCTGCGCGAGCATCCGATGACCGGGCAGAGCGCGGCCGTGTCGCTGGGCATTGTCGCCGTCTCGGCGGGCGTCGGCAACGCGCTCGGTACGGCGGTCGGGTCCTGGCTGCGGCAGCGGGCTCCGGAGCTCATCATCGTGACGGTGATGGCGGTCGTGCTGGGTGCGGCGATCACGGCGGCGATCTTCTTCGGCGCGGCCCTGGTGGCGTGTCTCGCGGCCACGGCAGGGTTCTGCCAGGCGCTGGCCAAGCTGTCCCTGGACGCGCTGATCCAGCGGGACGTGCCCGAACTGGTGCGTACGTCGGCGTTCGCGCGCTCGGAGACGATGCTCCAGATGGCCTGGGTGCTGGGCGGCGCGATCGGCATCGTGATGCCGCTGAACGGCTCCCTCGGCTTCATGCTCGCCGCCGCGGTCATCGCCCTGGGCTGGCTGACAACCCTGCGCGGCCTGCTCGCTTCGGCCCGGCACGGTGGTGGCGGGCGCCCGCGAGTGGCCTAACCCTGGCGCCCGGCCCGGCACGCCGCACCCCAGGTGGGGGGAGGACTGGACGGGCCCGATAGCCTTCGCCCCATGACCATGCAATCCGCTGTGCGACGCCGCCGCGCCGTCGCCGCCGCCGGCGCCGTTTCCGCCGGACTGCTCGTCCTGTCGGCGTGCGACAAGCCGACGCCGATCTCGACGATCACTGTCGGGAGGAACTCGGTCCACACGGAGGCCACCTGCTACAACGACGGCGACGCGGTGAAGACCGCGGAGCTGGCGAAGTGCCTGAAGGCCTCCACGTCGATCTCGGTCGACCCGGACGAGACCGTGCGCTTCGGTGTCGACCCGAAGATCGCCGACAGCGGCTGGACGATCCTGATGAACGGTCAGCCGCTGACCGACTCCAGCAAGAAGACCTACCGGACGATCCCGGGCAGCGTGTTCTTCAACACCCAGTACGGCGCGACCGGCAACTCCACCGTCGTCTCCATCAAGGAGGGCGACAAGACGGTGAAGGGCATCTGGTCCTTCAAGTTCAAGAAGGACTCCTGACCACGTCGTCCCCACGCGTCCTCGTCGCCACCGCCGTCCCGGCCGAACGGGACGCGGTGGCACGGGCGTTGACCGGCCTCACCTGGGATGTCATCGCCGCCGGGGTGGGCCCTGCCGCAGCCGCCGCAGCCACCGCAACGGCCCTCGCGCGCACCCCGTACGACCTCGTCGTCTCCGCCGGGATCGCCGGCGGCTTCCAGCCCGGGGCGCCCGTCGGCTCCCTCGTGGTCGCCGACGAGATCACCGTCGCCGACCTGGGCGCGGAGACCCCCGACGGGTTCCTCCCGGTCACCGAACTCGGCTTCGGCGCCGTCACCCACCGTCCGCCGGCCGCACTCGTACGAGCGCTGGCGACCGCGACCGGCGCCCGCACCGGCACCGTACTGACCGTGTCCACGGTGACCGGAACGGCCGCCCGCGCGGCGGAACTCCGCGCCCGCCACCCGCGGGCCCTCGCGGAGGCCATGGAGGGCTTCGGCGTGGCCGAGGCGGCCGCCGTCCACGGCGTCCCCGTCCTGGAACTGCGCGCGGTCTCCAACCCCGTCGGCCCGCGCGACCGCGCCGCCTGGCGCATCGGCGACGCGCTCGCGGCCCTGACCGAGGGATTCGGGAAGTGCGCGCCCGTACTGGAGAGTTGGGAACAGGTATGACCACATCGACCGAGCCTCTGCAGATCGCGTACTCCCCCTGCCCGAACGACACCTTCGTCTTCGACGCCCTGGCACACGGCCGCGTCCCGGGCGCACCGGCACTCGACGTGACCTTCGCGGACATCGACATCACCAACGGCATGGCCGAGCGCGGTGAGCTGGATGTGCTGAAGGTGTCGTACGCCGTGCTGCCGTACGTTCTCGACGAGTACGCGCTGCTGCCCTGCGGCGGCGCGCTGGGGCGGGGCTGCGGGCCGCTGGTCCTCACCCGGGAGCCGGGGGATCTGACGGGTCGTACGGTCGCCGTGCCGAGCGAGCGGTCGACCGCGTATCTCCTCTTCCGGCTCTGGGCGGCGGACACGGTCCCGGACGGGGTGGGCGAGATCGTGGTCATGCCGTTCCACGAGATCATGCCGGCCGTGCGGGACGGGAAGGTCGACGCGGGGCTCGTCATCCACGAGGCGCGCTTCACGTACCAGAACTACGGGCTGCACAAGCTCGCGGACATGGGCGAGCACTGGGAGGACACGACGGGGCTGCCGATCCCGCTGGGCGCGATCATCGCCAAACGCTCACTGGGCACGGACACGTTGACGCTGCTCGCCGACGCGATCCGGTCGTCCGTGCGCGCCGCCTGGGACGACCCCGAGGCCTCCCGCCCGTACGTCATGGCACACGCCCAGGAGATGGACCCGTCCGTCGCCGACCAGCACATCGGCCTGTACGTCAACGAGTTCACCGCCGACCTCGGCGAGGACGGCTATGCCGCGGTCCGGGGGTTGCTGACGCGTGCGGCGGCCGAGGGGCTGGTACCCGCCCTCGGACCCGACGCACTGTCATTTCCCTGAACTCCCCGTCACCGGCCGCCGGACGGAGTCCGGCACGGGCCGTCGACGCGTGCGGCGGCCGAGGGGCTGGTGCCGCCCCTCGGGCCGAACGCGCTCGAATTCCCGTGGAACAGGCTTGTGAAGCGGCTATACGTCCAACTGGTCGGCGACCGCGCGCAGCAGGCCCGCGATCTTGCCGCCGGAGGCCTTGTCGGGGTAGCGGCCCTTCTCCAGCATCGGGGTGATGTTTTCGAGAAGGGTCGTCAAATCCTGGACGATGGAGGCCAGTTCGTCAGGCTTCTTGCGCTGGGCCGCCGCGACCGAGGGGGTCGGGTCGAGCAGCGTGACCGAGAGTGCCTGGTCGCCGCGCTGACCGGCGACGACCCCGAACTCCACGCGCTGTCCGGGCTTCAGGGCGTCAACTCCGGCGGGCAGTACCGAGGAATGGACGAAGACGTCGCCGCCGTCGTCGCGGGAGAGAAAGCCGAAGCCCTTCTCGCTGTTGAACCACTTGACCTTGCCGGTGGGCACGTCTGTCCTCGTCCTCGTACTCGTCGGAAAACTGCTCGGAAAACGCTGGGGAACTGCCGGTACCAAGGCTAATGGTCTTCAGGCCGGTGACAAGACGTCGCCGGACTGTTCCTGTGCGCAGGGAACTACCCTGGTCCAGTGCGTGACAAAACCCAAACGAATTCCGCCGTGGCCGGTGACCGACTGATCCGTGCCGGTGCCATCGTCTTCTTCGTCGGTGCGGTGGCCACACTCGTCACCGTGGTACCGCTGCTGCTCCACACGACGCCTTTTCCGACGTACATGTACCTCTTGAGCATGCTCATGGGCGTCGGATTTCTGCTCGCCGCCGCCGGTGTGCTCCAGTCCGTCGCCGCCGGGCGGCGTCAGGCGCGCGTCACGAGGTAGTCCGAAAGCCATCGCGGGAACTCGGTGAGATCGCCGAGCACGAAATCCGCACCGGCCGTCCGCAACTCCTCCGCATCGCACGGCCCGGTCGTGACCGCGACCGACAGCGCCTCGGCGCCGCGGGCACCGCGGACGTCCCCGACATGGTCGCCGACGTAGACCCTCGCGCCCTCCTCGCGCAGTGCCTCCGCCTTCCGCTCGGCCCACAGGTCGCCGATCACGGCGTCGGCGTCTATGCCGAGATGCGCGAGGTGCAGCTTCGCGTTGGGCTCGTACTTCGCGGTGACGACGACCGCCCGCCCACCGGACCCGCGGACGGCCGCCATCGCCTCGCGGGCGCCGGGCATCGCGGGGGTCGCGGCGATGGCGATCGCCGGGTACATCTCGCGGTACAGGTCGGACATGGCGGGCACCTGGTCCGCCGGGAACCAGTTGATCAACTCGTCGGCGAGCGGCGGCCCGAGCCGGGTGATCGCCAGATCGGCGTCGATGTACGTCCCGGTCCGCTCCGCCAGCGCCAGATAACAGGCGTGGATGCCGGGCCGGGAGTCGATGAGGGTCATGTCGAGGTCGAAGCCGACGGTCGGGGCGGGCGGGACGGGGTGCTGAGCGCGCGAGGTCATATGGGCCATTGTGCCCAGTGCCCATGAACGGCCCTGAAGTCGCGCCTCCGTCCCGCCGCCTGCCTCCTGCCCGCCGCCTCCTACCTCTGCCGCTGTGAGCGCCACACCAGGAACAGCGCCGACGCGACGGCCGCGCCCCGCACCACCCACGGCCAGGTCTGGGAGATGGCGTCGTTCATGTGGCCCTGGGCGACGGGGGTGCCCCAGCGGCCGTCGTTGCGGCCCCAGAGCCAGACGATCCCGGCCACGACGGCCGCAGTCGGCATACCGATCACCGCCCACTTCGTCTCCGCGTCGGTCAGCCGCCGGGACGCGTACGCGATGAGCCAACCGAGCAGCAGCGCGAACCAGTTGCCGAGTACGGCGCCCACGACGAGCAGCGCGGCGGCGATCAGGAGGAGCGGGTTGGACCAGCCACCGGCGGGGAGGCGGGGGACGACTCGGCGCCGGCGGGCGGGGGCTTCCGGCGCCTGCTCGACGACCGGTGCGGATACCGGCTCCGGTTCCTTCTGGAGCGCCTTCGGGGGCTCTTTCGACGGCGGGGGCTTGAGCAGTTCCGGGATCTCCACCCCGCCGGTGAACCCGGGCACACTGTCGCCGAGCGCGAAGCCGTTGCCCTCCGTCCGCCACCAGTCGGGCTGCAGCACGCTGTCGCCGAGCTCGGCCGCGCTCGCGAGATGCGGCGGAGCGGCCGCGTCGTCGGGTTCCTGTGCGGGCGCGGCCTTGGTGAGGCGCGGGCGCGGTACGACCCGGCGCAGGCCCTTGGGCCGCAGATCGTCCTCGTGGTCTCGCTGTACGGGGACGGAGGTGGACGGTGCCCGGGGGACACCGGCGCCGGCGCCGGCCGCGGCGACGACCTCGTCCGGGGTGCCGAGGTTCTTGAGGATGCGCTGGACGGCGGCGGGGGTGTCGGCGGTGGCTCCGGCGCGGCGCCGGTCGATCTCGTTGCGCAGCTCCGACACCAGCCGCATCCGGGTGACCGAGGGCAGCTGGCGTTGCTGCGCGACGTCACCGACGCGGCTCAGATACTCGTAGACGACCTGGTCGCTCTCGATACCCACGAAGTCCCCTCCGGGGCGGGTGCGTTGGATACCCCGTGGTGACAGACGTTACCGCCAGCGGGCCCGGTGCCGGGAACCTCACGTCGTGCGCGCTCCCCCACGGTCACACCCACCCGCTACCGTGGGTCGGATGAGCACTCCGGCCACGCCGCCCCGTTCGCTCGCGGAGGCACTCCGAACCAGGGACGACGTCTCCCTGGCCGCGCTGCTGCGCAGCCGCCCCGACCTCATCACGCCCGTGCCCACCGATCTCACCCAGCTCGCGACCAGGGCCGGAACGCGCGCTTCGGTGGTGCGGGCGCTGGAGCGGCTGGACCGCTTCACGCTGCAGACGGCCCAGGCGCTGGCCGTGGCGGCGGACCCGGCGCCGTACGACGAGCTGCTCGGGCTGATGGCGGGCGACGCGCGCGATCCGGCGGTGGTGAACGCGCTGCCGCGCGCCGTCGCGGCGCTGCGCGAGCAGGCGCTCGTGTGGGGTGCGGACGACCGGCTGCGGCTGGTGCGGACGGCGCGTGAGCTGCTGGCGCCCGCGCCGCAGCATCCGTCGCCGACCGGGCTCGGTCCTACGGTCGCGGAGGCCACGGCGGGCATGTCGCCGGGCCGGATCCAGGAGATCGTGACGGCGGCGGGCCTGCCCTCCACCCATGACCCGGTGTCGGCGGTGGCCGCGCTCACCAAGCTGTTCACGTCCCGGAGGCGGATGAAGACGCTGCTGGCCGGTGCCCCCGAGGAGTCCCTGGAGGTGCTGAACCGGCTGGTCTGGGGGCCGCCGTACGGACAGGTGACGGCCGACCCGGCGGCCCGGCTGCGCTGGCTCATCGACCGGGGACTGCTGCTGCCGACGGCGCCCGGGACGGTCGTACTGCCGCGTGAGGTGGCCCTGCATCTGCGGGCCGGGCGGGCGCACCGGGAGACGGAGCCGGTGGCGCCGCCGGTCGAGGCGAAGGCGACGCACCGTCCACAGGTTGTGGACGCGGCGGCGGCCGGGCAGGCGTACACGGCGCTGGCGACGGTCGAGGAGCTGCTGAAGGACTGGGACGAGGGCGGGCCGACGGTGCTGCGGGCCGGTGGCCTCAGCATCCGCGACCTGAAACGGACCGCCGTCGCGCTGGACCTGGCGGAGCCGGTCGCCGCATTCTGGGTCGAACTCGCCTATGCCGCGGGCCTGTTGGCGTCCGACGGCGAGGCGGACGAGCGGTATGCGGCGACCCCGGCCTACGACGAGTGGCTGCAACAGCCCGCCGCGCAGCGGTGGGCGCACCTCGCGGAGACCTGGCTGACCGCGACCCGGACGGCCGGGCTGGTGGGCGGGCGGGACGCGAAGGAACGCACGCTGTCGGCGCTGGGCCCCGGCCTGGACCGCTCGGCCGCCCCGGAGGTACGGCACCGGGTACTCACCCTGCTCGCCGCGCTCCCCGAGGGCACCTCGCCGTCCACGGAATCGGTGCTGGCCCGGCTGCGCTGGGAACGACCGCCGCGCGGGACGGGAGGCGCGGCGCCGCAGTCCGACGACGACCTGCGCAGCCGCCTGGCCCGCTGGACCCTGAACGAGGCGGAGCTGCTGGGGGTGACGGGGCGGGGTGCCCTGTCGGGGCAGGGGCGGGCGTTGCTGGGGGCGGCGAAGGGGACGGCGGCGGGGAGCGCCGCTACGGCGGCGAAGGGCTCGGTGGCCGAGGACACGCCCTCAGATGCCGGTGACAAGCTCCCCGTCCACCACCACCGCACGCCCACTCCCCCCGAACCCCTCTCCCCGGCCGAGCAGGCCGTGGCGAGTGCCGCCGCAGCTCGGCTGCTCGCCCCGCTGCTTCCCGAACCGTTGGACCATGTCCTGCTGCAGGCGGATCTGACGGCGGTGGCCCCGGGCCCGCTGGAACGGCCGCTGGCCGATGTGCTGGACGTGCTCGCGGACGTGGAGTCGAAGGGCGGTGCCACGGTGTACCGCTTCACGCCGGGCTCGGTGCGCCGCGCCCTGGACGCCGGCCGCTCGGCCTCGGATCTGCACGACTTCCTCACCGCGCACTCCCGTACGCCCGTCCCGCAGCCCCTCGCCTATCTGATCGACGACGTGGCCCGCAGACACGGCCATCTGCGGATCGGCGCGGCCTCGGCGTATGTGCGCTGCGACGACGACGCGGTGCTCAGCGAGATCCTCGCGGACAAACGCTCGGCGGGCCTGCGGCTGCGCCGCCTGGCGCCGACCGTGCTGGCGGCGCAGGCGGATCCGGCGGCGCTCCTGGACGGGCTGCGCGCGATGGGCTTCGCGCCGGCCGCCGAGTCCGCGGACGGCGATGTCGTCATCACCCGCGCCCATGCCCACCGCACCCCGCCCCGCACGGCTCCGGAACCGGTACCGGACGGCCCGCCGACCCCCGACACCACCCTCCTGTCGGCGGCGATCCGCGCGATCAGGGCGGGCGACCGCGCCTCCACCACTCCCCTGAAGCCGTCGACGACCCCGGCCCCGGCCGGTGAACTCCCCCGCACCGGCTCCGCCGAGACCCTCGCCACCATGCAGGCCGCCGTCCTCACCGGCACCACGCTCTGGATCGGCTACGTCAACGCCGAGGGCGCCGCCAGCCAGCGCGTCATCGCACCCATCCGCGTGGAGGGCGGCTTCGTCACGGCGTACGACCACACGGCGGACGAGGTCCGGACGTATCCGCTGCACCGGGTGACGGGGGTCGCGGAGCTGGCGGAGGGGTAGGGGGCAGGCCTCAGCCCAGACAGCGGCTCAGGGCCTCGACGGAGTCCGCCACGAATGTCGGGCGCCGGGCCATCTCCCGCAACTCGTCCTCCGTGACCCACGCGTACCAGGCGATCTCGTCCGGGTCGGGGGTGACGTCCGTGCGGACGACCGCTTCGTGGACGCCCATCCAGTACGGGCTGATCACACCCCGGCACAGGTACTTGAAGGCGAACCGGACCGGCGCCACCACCCCGAGTTCCTCGGTGAGTTCACGGGCCGCCGCCTCCTCGTAGGACTCCCCGACCTCAGCGGCGCCACCGACCAGGAAGTTGTACTGCCCGGGGAACCGCGACATGTCCGCCGCCCGCCGGTGCACCAGGACCCGGCCCTCCCCGTCCCGGCAGACGGTCGTCGCGACGCGGTGCAGCCAGTGCTGCGCGATGGCCTCACCCCGGTCCACCGTCCCCAGCACCCGATCCTGCTCGTCCACCCGATCAACCAGTTCTCCCATGGGCCTCACCCTCGCAGACGCCGCCCGGCGGGTGGAGCGCGCGGAGGGCCCGGCGCATCTCCTCGGTGAAGCGGAGGCCGGCCGGGAGGAGTTCGCCGCTGCCGAGGAGTGTGTCCACGGCACCGCGCGTGTGTCCGAACCAGGTGGTGTACTCCCGCTCGGCCCGATGACGTGGCTCCGCCGTGGCCGCCTCGGTGGACCAGAAGTCGCAGACGCCCAGGTGGGCGTAGGTCCCCTGGAGGAGCGCGTCCAGCGGACGCGGGTCGGGACGCCAGGGGGCGTGGTAGCGGGCCGGTGACGCCGGGCCGTGCAGCGGGACCAGGTCGAGCAGGGCGCCGAGTTGGACGTGCAGGAACTCGTGGACGAGGGTGAGGGCGAGGAGCACGGGATCGCCGGACGGGGAGAGCGCGACCGCGCCGTAGGCCCGCCGGGCCGCCGAACTCACCGCCGTACCGCCCGGCCCCGGGCTCAGCGGCACCAGGGTGGACAGACAGGCGGCGACGGCCCCGGCGTGCCAGGGATGACGGCGGACCAGGACCCGCCAGGCGCCGTCCAGCGCACGCTGCCAGCGGCGGACCTCGTCGGCGCTCTGCTCACCGGCGGGCGGGTGGCCGTGGACGGCGCGGAAGGGGCCGCGGTCGGCCAGCCGGACGCTCAGCACGGCGCCGTCGCACTCGGCGGACAGCAGGTGCGGTCCGGAGAGCGCGGCCGGTCCGTCGTGGACCAGTTCGCCGAACCAGGCGAGATCGGGGCGCCCGCCGCGTGCGCACTCGGCCAGTGCGCGGGCCAGTCCCTCGTCGAGATAGGGGTGGAGCAGCGTCCCCTGCCAGCGGTCCGGATCCTCGCGGCGCATCCGGGACAGCAGCCGGTAGGGCTCCTCGAAACCGGCGCCGGGCGGCAGCGACCGGCGTACGGCCGCGGTCAGCACCATGCGTTTGCCGAGCTGGCCGCGCCGCAGCACCGCCACCGCCACCGGGCCGCCCCGGGCGCGGGCGACGGAGTCGAACAGGTCCGGGTCGAAGTCCGTCGGGGCGAGGGCGTCCAGGGCGGAGGGGGCGTCAGGGGGGAGGACCGACACTGAGGGCTTGTTCCTCTCGGGCGGGGCGGGCGTACGGCGCCACCGACAGGACGCCGTCATCCGGGGGCCGGCCCCACCACCGCGAGCAGCGTCGCCGTGACGTCCCGGCTCAGCCGGCCGGCGATGTGGTCGACGAGGACGGCGAGGTCCGCGCAGTAGACGGAGGGGGCGGCGAAGGGGGTCGGCGTCGCGGCGGGGTGATAGCGGTGGGCGTACAGACCGCCGCCGCAGACCGCCGCGCGAGGGCAGGCCGCGCAGACGGGGGCGAGTCCGGCGAGGCCGCGCTGCCGGGCGCGGAAGGCCTCGTGCAGGGCCGCGTCGGTGAAGGTGTGGCGAAAGACGTCCAGGCCGGTGGCCGGAGCCCCCGGATAGGTGACCTTGAGGCTGTCGGCCTGTTCGATGGTGCCGTCGGTCTCCACGACCACGAGGTCGACCGGGGCCAGTCCGACGGCCTCGCTGCGGGCGGTGCCACCGAGGAGCAGCGCCATGATCTCCTCGAAGAGCCGGATCCCGGTCTCCCGCCGCGGGGCGCCGTACCAGCGGTCGAACACCGCGCACAGCCAGCGGGCGTACGGCACCGGCTCCTCGGGGGCGGCGCCGGGGGCCGTGCGGGGTGGGGTGGTGCGGGCGGGGAGGCCGGGTGGGGGGGTGTGCCAAGTACCGTGCGGCAGCAGCAGGTTGAGCCGCGGCGGGGCGAACTCCAGCAGCGCCTCGTAGGTCTCGACCGGGTCGGCGGCAAGATCGATTGTGGACAGCAGCCCGGCGTACAGGGCGCGGTGGGGGCCGTCGGTGAGAAGCCGCAGGGCCCGGACGACAGCGGCGTGGCTGCCGCGCCCGTCGGGACGCCGGCGGTGCCGGTCGTGGGTGGCCTCGGTGCCGTCGAGGCTGACGCCGATCCGGACGCCGTGGCGGGCCAGGACCGGGAGCAGGGCGGGGTCCTCGGCGAGCCTTACACCGTTGGTCTGGAGGGTGACGCGCAGGGCCGCCACCCCGTCCAGGGCCTCGGCGAGAGTGCGCAGCACGGCGTCCAGCCGTGCGGCGCCCACCAGCAACGGTTCCCCGCCGTGCAGCACTGCGTGGACCTCGCTCAGGCCGTGCGTGCGGGCGTGTTCGGCGATGTGGGCCGCCGTGCGGAGCACGGTGCCGGGGGCCATGGCCCGGGGGCGGTCGCGCCAGCTCTGGTCGGCGGACTCGTAGACGTAGCAGTAGTCGCACGCAAGGTTGCAGCGGCTGTGGATCTTCAGCAGGAACTGCCGAAAGGGAACCATGGGCCGGCCTCGCTGGATCGCACCGGTGCCGAAACCGCTCCCGCCGACGGCCCGGGCGACACGGGAAGAGGTGGCTTGGCGGATGGCGGCATCCTACAGCCCGTCAGCTCCCGTGCACGCCGGGTCGCGAGGCCGGCCGGGGCCGGCCGCGTCAGGTGGTCGGCGGCTCGATGTCGGAGTCCAGCCGCACCCCTCGGGTGATCGCCAGCGTGGTCGGATGTTCCGCCCCCAGGGTGCGCCTGGCCCGCTCCAGGGCGTCCTCGCGCAGGTTGTCCGCCTCCTCCGTACGGTGCAGCGCGCGCAGGCTGAGCGACAGGTTGGAGGTGCTGCCGATGACGTCGTAGTGGTCGGGCCCGAGGGCGGCCAGCAGCCCGTCCCGCGCCGTGGTCTCCAGGTCGGCGGCCTCCTGGAGCCGGTCCGCCGCCGCCAGGTCACTGGCGTGGTTGAGCATGCAGCTGAGGGTGTAGGGGTGGGACTCGCCGAGGACTCTGCGCAGTTGCTCCAGGGTGCGTGCCGAGAACGCGAGCGCTTCCTCCTTTCGGTCCCGCAGCCTCAGGTAGACCGCGATGTTGCTGGCGCAGACCAGGGTGACCGGGTGTTCCTCGTCCAGGTAGTCCTTGTAGCGGGCGAGGGCCCGCTCGGCCAGGTCCAGTGCCTGCGCGGTGTCACCGAGCGCGGCCAGGTCGCTGGCCAGGTTGGAGGCGGCGGCGAGGGTGTCGTAGTGGTCGGCGCCGTGGGCCAGGAGGTAGCGGTTGTAGATGTCGTGGTCGATGTCGTGGGCCTCGGCGTAGCGGCCGTCGCGGCGCAGTGCGACGGCCAGGTTCTTGCGGGCCCGCAGGGTGTCGCTGTGCCCGTCGCCGAGGACCTGCTGGTAGAGCCGGGTGGTCGTCTCCAGCAGCCGCAGCGCCTCACCCAGCTCTCCGGTCTCGCGCAGGTCGCGGGCGTAGTTGTTGGCCAGGTTCAGGGTGCGCGGCTTCATGCTGCCCTGGTTCTGCCGCTGCCGTTCGTAGGCCGAGCGGTGCAGGTCGAGGGCGGCCAGGCGGTCTCCCGCCAGGTACTCGGACATGCCCAGGTTGTTGGTGTACATCAGGGTCCGCTGGTGGTCCTCGCCGAACTCCCGGACCGCCACCTCGCAGGTGTTCCGGTCCAGTTCGCGGGCCTCCTGGTAGCGCCCGAGGGCGCGCAGGTCGGCGCCGACGTTGCCGGCCGCGGCGAGGGTGGCCGGGTATTCGACCCCCTTGGTCGCGGTGAAGCGCCGCAGTACGTCGGAGTCCACCTCGTACGCCTCCACGAGCCGCCCCTGCGAGCGCAGTACGTTGCCCAGCTGGGTGCGCAGCAGCAGGGTGTGCACGTCGTCGCCGTCACCGCCCGGGAAGCCGGGCCGCGCCCAGCGCTCCAGGGTGCGTACGGCTAGGTCGTGGGCCGTGCCGTAGAGGCTGCGCTTCCACAGGTAGCGCACCGAGTCGATGATCAGCTTGCGGACCTCGGGGTTGGGGTCGGAGGCGGCGCGCGAGGGCTCCAGATGAGGCAGGAGTTCGTCGTACTCGTCCCAGTCGGTGGTGGCTTCCGGGTTGCCGGGGTTGGCGTCCGCCAGCGCGGTGTGCACGACCCCGCGCAGTTCTCTCCAGCGCTGGGCGCCGACACCGTCCCGGATGACCGCCTGGACCAGCCTGTGCACGGTCAGGGTCTCGCTGCCCTGGTCGCTGCGGGCGAGCCCGAACCGGTTGAGGGCGCGCAGCAGTTGGGCGACGGCCATCTCGTCGCGGGGCTCGTGCTCGTCCAGGGTGAGGGTGTGGGTGACGGCGCGGCTGTAGAGCAGCCGCATGGGGATCGGGTCGGGGCCGAAGAAGGAGCAGATCTCCAGCATCTCGGCGGCGGCCTGGTTCCGTTCCCGCAGTTCCTCCACCGCGATCTGCCAGGTGCGGGCCGCGGAGTTGGGGTACTCGCGGGGCGGAAGCGGGGTGTGGTCGAGGATGTCCATGGGGCGCTCGCGGAGCCGGGCGAGGTAGATGTCGACCGGCATGCTGCTCTGGCTCAGCCAGAGCGCCGCCTGTCCCACCGCGAGCGGCAGGTCGCCGAGTTCGTAGGCCACCTGTTCGGCGTCCTCGGCGGCGAGCTGCGGGCTGAACGTGTGCAGCAGCTCGACGCTCTCCTCGCGGGTGAAGACCTCCACCTCGGCCCGGCCCACGCTGTTGACCCAGGCCCGGTCCCGCGAGGTGATCAGCACATGCCCGCCGGGCTGCCCCTCGGGAAGGAGGCCGTCGAGTTCTGAGGGGCTGCCCGCGTTGTCGTACACCAGGAGCCAGCGCTTGTACGGCAGTCCCTGTCCGAGGGCCCGCAGTACGGCCTCGGCGGTGCTGCCGACGTCCTCGCCCTCCTCCAGGTCGAGATAGGGGGCGAGGTCGGCGAGGGCGGAGCGGATCAGGCCGGGCTGGGCCGCGTTCATCCACCAGACCACGTCGTAGGCCGACTTGTAGCGGTGCGCGTACTCCAGGGCGGTCTGCGTCTTGCCCATGCCGCCGAGGCCGTACAGCACCTGGCTGGGCACGGCGGCGGCGGGTCCGGCGGTGAAGTGGTCGCGCAGCCGCTCCAGCAGCGGACCGCGTCCGGTGAAGCCGAGGTTGCGGGAGGGCAGGCGCTGGGCCACCGGGATCGAGCCGGGGAAGGTGGGCAGAACGGTGTCGAGCGGCGGGCTCGAACCGTCCGGGAGGCGCCGGTTCGGGGGCGGCCCCAGGACGGCCAGGAGTTGCTCGAAGGCCTCGGCCGGGCCGCTGCGGCTGAAGTCGGCGGCCGTGCTGTCGAGGTAGGGCTCCGCGGCCTGCGGGGCGAGGTCCTGGAGGCGGACGGCGACCAGGCCGGGGCCGCCGGCCGTCTCGTGCCCGGCGAGCTGGAGACGGACCGCGACGGACCGCGGCTGGACCGCGTACTCCGGCGACAGCAGGGCCAGCACGCGGCCCAGGCCGTTCAGGGTGCCGGCCACCTCGGGCATGACGCCGCTGTCCGGGCCGACCGTGCCGTGCAGCGAGACCTGGTAGCCGGCCGACTCCAGTGCCTCCGCCGCCCACTCGGCCCACATGCGGCCGAGGGGCGCGTAACTGACGTAGATCTGTGTGGGCAGGGTGCGGGGGACGCGCAGATAGGCGGTGCGCAGTTCGGCGCGCCGCTCGGCGGGCAGGGGGGCGAGCCGCCGCACACGGCCCTCCGAGATCCACTCGGTGAGCCGCTCGAACGCGGTGAGCAGCGAGCGCTCCTGGTGCGGCCGGTCGGCGACGGTCGCGGGGATCTCCTCGTAGGCGTAGAACGCCTTGTAGGGGATCTCGATCTCACCCCAGTAGCGGCTGCGCTCCTCGTCCCGCAACCAGTCCAGGAAGGGCTCGAACTCGGTGCGGCAGTAGTCCCGTCCGGCCTCCAGCCGCTCGGTCTCGGCCTCCTCGACCCGCATGGGGACCGGCAGCACCCTGATGGGGCGGGGTGCCGAGCGCTGTACGGCGGCTGCCGCGTCCACACCGCCGCGGATGCTCTGGACGCTCATGGTGAAGCAGTCGACGAGGATGTCGGGCAGGAGGATGGTGCAGATGCCCGAGGTGTCGCTGACACCGGTCCGGCTGTCGATCAGCACGTAGTCGTAGGTGGAGATCAGTTCCTCGCGCAGGGCCTGGAGGAAGTGCCCGCCGAAGTGCCGGTCGTAGAAGCTGTGCCAGTTGAAACTGGTGACGGCGGCGGAGTAGGCGGCCGACTGCCGCCCGGCGGGCAGAAAGTCCAGCCGGCCGCCGGAGGGCAGCTCCAGCAGCAGTCCAAGGGTGTACGGGGCCGGGTCGGCGGCGGCCCGCAGCCAGTCGTCGGCCTCGGCGGTGGCCGTGCGGCCCGCCGAGTGCGGCTCGGGGCCGCCGACGCCTGTGCGGACGGTGGGCTCCTGGGGGCGCAGCACGGTGCGCACATAGGCCTGCATCATGTTGATCAGGCCGTTGGACGAGCGCAGTTCGGGGTCGACCAGCAGCGGGTGCAGATAGCGGTGCAGGCCGGGGGCCTCCAGGTCCCAGTCGACCAGCAGCACCCGATGGCCACCGCTGGCGAGGATCCAGCCGACGTTGGCCAGCGCCATGGTGCGTCCGGTGCCGCCCTTGTACGAGTAGAACGTGACGATCTTGCCCGGTCCGTCAGTCGTACTGGTCATCGTCGTTGTGTCCTTGGTCGCGGGTCGGGGGCGGTTGGCCGGCCGGCTCCTCGGGGCCGCGGGTGCCGTGGCCGCCGAAGTCCCGGGGTGGTTCCTGCGGGTGCGGGACCGCCGGGCGTGGGCCCATGGGCGGAGGGTGGGGGCCGGTCGGTTCGGCCGGGATGGTGAGGCCGCTCAGCGGAGGCGGGGGCGGCCCCGCCGGAAGCCGCCGCAAGGGGGTGGTGCTCTCCATCTCCATCAGTCGGTTCTGCGCCACCGCCAGCATCACGGCGAGCTGGTCCTCGAACTCCTCCGCGCCGACCCGGACCCGGAACAGCGGATCGTTCGGGTCGTTCCGCCGGCGCCAGTTGCGCCAGAACACCTGGCTGAGGTCCCGCCAGATCGCCTCGTCGCCTGACTCCTCGTCGGCGTCGTGGCAAGGCACCAGGACACCGGTGGCCGGGCGGTTCTGGGCGTCGTAGCCGGCGAGGGCGTCCCGGTAGGTCTCGGTGCGCACGGCCCACGGGTCGACGAGCAGGATGCTCGTCTGGTTGTTCACCATCGTCTCGTCGAGGCGGCCGCTCAGTCCGTCGTCGACGACCTCGATGTTGCTGGTGTACCCCTCCTGCACGATCACCTTCTGCGCCCGGTGGGCGACCGTGGGGTGCTTGGGCGGGTGGTACGGCGTCCACTCCCGCGGCGAGCGCCCGTAGTACTCGGGCCGGTTCCGTCCCTCCGGAAGCGGGTCGGCGACCCCGGCGGCCAGGAAGACCTGGACGTGCCCGTCGCCCGGTGCGGCGGCCCGCTGCGGCCCGGCCACCGGGAACAGGCCACGCACGCCGCCCAGGTCGAGGCCGGGGGTGAACGGCAGCCGGAACCGGTCCGCGGCGATCCGCACCCGCACGGCGATCTTCTCGACCACCCTGCGGTACGCCTCTCCCGTCGGGTCGGTGCGCAGGATGTGCATCAGGCCGTGCGTGGAGTACTCCGGGCCCATGCCCGCCTCGTGGTACTGGAAGCGGGCGATCTCGTCCGGCACCTCGCCGTCCATGGGCGCCCACAGCACCGGTACGAGCGCCGGGACGTCGATCTCGGTCTCGCGGCGGTACTCCTGGAGCCGCTCGCGGAAGGCGGTCCACTCTTTTCCGCAGTACTCGCTGCTCAGATAGGTCGGGGAGTACAGCGCGACGAAGGCGCGGCAGTGCCCGACAGCCATACCCAGCACCCGGGCCCAGTCCGCGCCCAGACCGAGCCGCTCCACGTCCCTGAACGGCGGCTGGGCCGCCGGGTCGGCACCGATCCGGCGGAGCTCCAGCACGAGATCGTCGTAGAACCGCTTCACGAACTCGTCGCGATCGTCCTTCCGCGCATAGCTGAGGAAGAAATACGGCTCCTGAACCAAGTCGCCCCCCGATGCCTCCCTGGCCGACCTGACGGTATGCCACCTGTTAGCCGGAGCACGTCCCGGTCATACCCAGCGCGGCGGCGCCTCAAGCGATCGGCTTCGGACACCCGTCCGGGGTGTGGGAAACGCGGGCGCGGGAGGAGGATTCGGGGAGGGGGATGCAGAGAGGGGATGCGGGGAGGGGCTCAGATGGAGGAGTCGAAAGCGGCGTACGGTACACCGACCGGGTTGACCGCCTCGTCCACCACGCGTCGCAGCATCGCGCCCAGCACGGTGTCGGGCAGCTCCTCAAGCAGCCCGTCCAGCGCGTCCATACTCAGGTCTGCGACATCGAGCAGGCATGAGTCGATACGGGCGCTAGCGTCCATCGGCATCCTTTGTACAAACGCGTGCACTGCCGGGGCCGGGGCACGCGGAAACTTCCGCACCCCATGAGGGATCCGGCGCACGCGCACCCTATAGGGATTGTGATTGCGGACACCACAGCCGCGCTCGCTCTGTCACTCTCGGCAACGCCCGCGGGTCGCACGGCATGAGGCACACTGGAGGTTTGGCTCGCGCGGAAGGATGTATTACGTGAACGGTCCTCTCATCGTCCAGTCCGACAAGACGCTCCTGCTCGAAGTCGATCACGAGCGAGCCGACGACTGCCGACGAGCCATCGCGCCGTTCGCCGAGCTGGAGCGGGCGCCCGAGCACATCCACACCTACCGGGTGACGCCGCTGGGGCTGTGGAACGCGCGGGCCGCCGGGCACGACGCCGAGCAGGTCGTGGACGCGCTGGTGGAGTACAGCCGGTATCCCGTGCCGCACGCGCTGCTGGTCGACATCGCCGAGACCATGGACCGCTACGGCCGCCTCACCCTCTCCAAGCACCCGGCGCACGGGCTCGTCCTCACCACCACCGACCGGCCGGTGCTGGAGGAGATCCTGCGCTCGAAGCGGGTCGCCCCGCTGGTCGGCGCCCGGCTCGACCCCGACACCGTCGCCGTGCACCCTTCCGAGCGCGGGCAGATCAAGCAGGTGCTGCTGAAGCTGGGCTGGCCGGCCGAGGACCTCGCCGGGTACGTCGACGGCGAGGCGCACGCGATCGAGCTGGACGAGAACGGGTGGGCGCTGCGGCCCTACCAGAAGCAGGCCGTGGAGAACTTCTGGCACGGCGGCAGCGGTGTCGTCGTGCTGCCTTGTGGGGCCGGCAAGACCCTGGTCGGCGCGGGGGCCATGGCGCAGGCCAAGTCGACCACGCTCATCCTCGTCACCAACACCGTCTCCGCCCGGCAGTGGAAGCACGAGCTGATCAAGCGGACCTCCCTGACCGAGGAGGAGATCGGCGAGTACAGCGGAACCCGGAAGGAGATCCGGCCCGTCACCATCGCCACCTACCAGGTGCTGACGACCAGGCGGAAGGGGATCTACCCGCACCTGGAGCTGTTCGACTCCCGTGACTGGGGGCTGATCCTCTACGACGAGGTGCATCTGCTGCCCGCGCCCGTCTTCAAGTTCACCGCCGACCTCCAGGCGCGGCGCCGCCTCGGGCTGACGGCGACCCTCGTGCGCGAGGACGGCCGGGAGTCGGACGTGTTCTCCCTCATCGGGCCGAAGCGGTTCGACGCGCCCTGGAAGGAGATCGAGGCGCAGGGCTACATCGCGCCCGCCGACTGTGTGGAGGTGCGCGTCAATCTCACGGACTCCGAGCGGCTCGCGTACGCCACCGCCGAGGCCGAGGAGAAGTACCGCTTCTGTGCGACGACCGCGACGAAGCGGAAGGTCACGGAGGCGATCGTGCGACGCTTCGCCGGTCAGCAGATTCTCGTCATCGGCCAGTACATCGACCAACTCGACGAGCTGGGCGAGCACTTGAACGCGCCGGTGATCAAGGGCGAGACGTCCAACGCGCAGCGGGAGAAGCTCTTCGGCGCCTTCCGCGAGGGCGAGATCAGCGTGCTCGTCGTGTCCAAGGTCGCCAACTTCTCCATCGACCTGCCGGAGGCGACCGTCGCGATCCAGGTCTCCGGCACGTTCGGCTCCCGCCAGGAGGAGGCACAACGCCTCGGGCGGGTACTTCGGCCGAAGGCCGACGGACACCAGGCCCACTTCTACTCGGTCGTCGCCCGCGACACGATCGACCAGGACTTCGCCGCCCACCGCCAGCGCTTCCTGGCGGAACAGGGGTACGCGTACCGGATCATGGACGCGGACGAGATCCTCGCGGAGAACTGAGCATCGGGGATCGCCGTGAGTGACCCCAGCGGTCACTTACGGCGTATGCTCGCTTCCTCGCCGTACTCTCCGAGGACGACCACGCTGAACGCGGCGCCCGCGAACACTTTTATGGCGCGCAGGGCATTGCCCAGGCGATGGTGGTGGCTGCCGCCGGTCGCCGGTGTGGCACCGGACGGGCGGACGGGGACCGGGTGGATGGTTGCTGCGCTCATGAATCCATGGTGCGACTTGGGACATAAGGCCGGCATCGGTCCAGAGAGCCAACCTGCGGGCGGCCCGTGTACGCCTCCGGGCTGACCCGTTCCCCTCCTGGGTGGAGGGGGTGTCCCCCAGGGGACGAAAAACGATTGGCACCCACCTGGCCCGCCTCACTAAACTCTCCGCTCTTGCCCGCCTCCCCGCAGGGAGTGCCGCCGCCCGGACGGAAACCGGTCGGCACCCATCGAGCACACACCCAGCAGCCGCACCAGCAGGCCCTCCGGAGGCACCCCCTTGTCCACGCCCGCCACCGACCCCGTCGGCGCTCCCCTCGACGACGCGCTCGACGACCCTCTCGCCCGCGAACGCAGCCACCTCGCCTCCTCCCGTTCCGCGCTGCGCGCCATGCGCGAGGACGTCGAGTCGCTCGACATCAAGGACGTCACGGCAAACTGGGTCAACGCCGAGGTGCTGGCCCGCCAGATCGACGAGCGCATCAAGGCGCTGGCCGACCTCAGCGACACCCCGCTGTTCTTCGGCCGCCTCAACTACCTGCACGCACCCGGCGCCGAGCAGGCGGAGGGCGCGGAGGGCGAGCAGTTCTACATCGGGCGCCGGCATGTGCACGACGGCGACGGCGACCCGATGGTCATCGACTGGCGGGCGCCGGTCTCGCAGCCGTTCTACCGGGCGTCGAAGAAGGACCCGCAGGACATCTCGCTGCGCCGCCGCTTCGGTTACACGGGCGGCGACCTCACGGCCTACGAGGACGAGCACCTCATGGACCCGGCCGAGGCCGCCGCGACCAGCAAGCTGCTCCAGCAGGAGATCGAGCGGCCCCGCGTCGGCCCGATGCGCGACATCGTCGCCACCATCCAGCCCGAGCAGGACGAGATCGTGCGGTCGGGACTCGGCGGGACCGTCTGTGTGCAGGGCGGGCCCGGTACCGGAAAGACCGCCGTCGGCCTGCACCGCGTCGCCTACCTCCTCTACGCCCACCGCGAGCGCCTCGCCCGCACCGGCACCCTCGTCATCGGGCCGAACAAGTCCTTCCTCCACTACATCGAGCAGGTCCTGCCCGCACTCGGTGAGTTGACGGTCCGCCAGGGCACGGTCGACGACCTGGTCGCCCATGTCGAGGTGCGCGGCACGGACGAGGCACCGGTCGCCGTCATCAAGGGCGACGCGCGGATGGCGGAGGTCCTGCGCAGGGCCGTGTACTCGCATGTGAGCATGCCGGCCGAGCCGTTGATGGTGGTGCGCGGCTCGCGCCGCTGGCGGGTCCCGGCGTACGAACTCGAAGCCATCGTGCGGGAGTTGCTCGACCGCGACATCCGCTACGGCGCCGCCCGCGAGGCCCTGCCGCAGCGCATCGCGCATGCCGTGCTGGTGCAGATGGAGCGGTCGGGAGAGGCACCGGACGACCGGGTGCAGGACGCCGTGGCGCGCAACGCGGCGGTGAAGGCGGCCGTGAAGGCGGTGTGGCCGCCGGTCGAGCCGGAGAAGCTGGTGCTGCGGCTGCTCACGGACGCGGACTTCCTCGCCGTGCACGCGGACGGCATCCTCGACGAGGACGAGCAGAAGACGATCCTCTGGGCGAAGCCGGTGCGGAGCGTGAAGGCCGCCAAGTGGGCTGCCGCGGACGCGGTGTTGATCGACGAGGCGACCGACATCGTCCAGCGGACGCACTCGCTGGGGCATGTGGTGCTCGACGAGGCGCAGGACCTCTCCCCCATGCAGTACCGGGCGGTGGGCCGGCGCTGCACCACCGGTTCCGCGACCGTCCTCGGCGACCTGGCGCAGGGCACCACGCCCTGGGCGACGCGGAGTTGGGACGAGGCGCTGGCCCATCTCGGCAAGTCAGACGGTGTGATCGAGGAGTTGACGGCCGGTTTCCGTGTGCCGACGGACGTCATCACCTACGCCTCCCGGCTGCTCCCCCACATCGCGCCGGGCCTGACCCCGGTCGCCTCGGTCCGTGAGAACCCGGGCTTCTTCGACCTCCGCAAGACCGCCGGGACGGCCGAAGTGGTGGCCGCCTGCGAGGAGTTGCTGCGCAACGAGGGTTCGACGGGCCTGATCGCGGCGGATGCCCGTGTCCGCGAACTGGCGGAGGCCCTGACGGCGGCGGGCATCGGCTACATCGACCCCGGCGAGGAGACGACCGTGGACACTCGTCTGACGCTGGTCCCGGCCTCGCTCGCGAAGGGCCTGGAGTACGACTACGTGGTCCTCGACGAGCCGCAGGCCGTGGTCGACGGCGAACCGGACGAACGCACCGGCCTGCGCCGCCTGTACGTCGCTCTGACCCGAGCGGTGTCGGGCCTGATCGTCACGCACGCGGCCCCGCTGCCGCCCCAACTCGCCTAATCGGGCAGGGATTTGATCAGAGAGTCCAGGAGGCCGGGGAACCTCGCGTCCAGGTCGTCCCGCCGCAGCTGTACATAGCGGTTGCGGCCGGCGGCCCGGGTCGAGGTGAGCCCGGCCTCGCGCATGATCTTCAAGTGGTGCGAGACGGTCGACTTGTGCAGATGGGCGACGCCGAGCGCGTCGGGCGCACAGCTGAACTGCTTCCCCGTCGAGTACACCTTCAGGAGGCCCAGCCGCACCGGGTCACCGAGCGCCTGCAACACCTTGACCAGCTCGATGTCCTCGACGTCCGGCTGCGGCAGCCACTCGCTCTCCGCCTCGCTCACGCGCGCACCCCTCTCCGTACCGTTTGACAATCATCCAACAGTCCTTATTGTTTGGCCAACGTCAAACCGTTGCGCAGCCCTGCGCCGGACGCACCTGGGGGACTCGTGCGCCTACGCCTGCTCCTGCTCGCCCTCGGAACCTTCGCCGTCGGAACCGACGGCATGGTGACGGCCGGCATCCTGCCGCTCGTCGCCCGCGATCTGGACGTCTCCATCTCGGTCGCCGGACAGATGGTCACCGTCTTCGCCCTGTCCTACGGCGTCCTCGCCCCGACCCTGGCCACCGTCACCGCCCGCTGGCCGCGTCGCCGCGCCCTGCTCACGGCACTCGCCGTCTTCAGCGCCGCCAACGCCCTTACGGCACTGGCCCCTTCGTACGACGCCCTGCTGGCCACCCGCGTGCCGGCCGCCGTAGGAGCCGCCCTCTACACACCCACCGCGAACGCCGTCGCGACGACCCTGGTGCCCGCCGAGCGGCGCGGGCGGGCGATCGCGGTGGTGATGGGCGGGCTGACCGTCGCGACCGCGCTCGGGGTGCCGCTGGGCACCTGGATCGGCCGTACGGACTGGCGGCTCACGATGTGGCTGGTGACCGGGCTCGGCGTGGCCGCTTTCGCGGGTCTGGCGACGCTGCTGCCCGAACTCCCGCAGCCCGCAGCCGCGTTGAGCCTGCGCGCGCGGTTCGCCCCGCTCGCCGACCGCCGGGTGCTGGGCGCGGCCGGCACCACCTTCCTGGTCTTCCTGGCCTTCCAGACGACGTACATCTATTACACGGTGGCCACCCACCCGGCGACCCACGGCTCCCAGGACCGGCTGACCCTGCTGCTCCTGCTGTCCGGCTGCGCGGCGGTCGTGGGCTCGACGGCGAGCGGGCGGCTGATCGACCGGTGGGGACCCCGGGTGGTGATCCTCTCGGCGAGCACGGCCTACGTGGCGCTGGCTGCCGCCTCTCCGTGGACGCTGCGCACCATGCCCACCGCGCTCGTCGCCTCCGCGCTCGCCCCGGTGTTCGGCTGGTCCATCATGGTCGGCCAGATCGCCCGCGTCACCTCGCTCGACCCCGCCAACGCACCCGTGCTGATCTCCCTCAACAGCAGCACCCTCTACCTCGGCATGGCCGCGGCCGGCGGCACCGGCAGCCTGGCACTGAGCCTCTTCGGCGACCGCTGGTTCCTGCTGGCGGGGGCAGGACTCGCCCTGCTGGCCACGGGCGTCGCGGCCCTGACGACACGGCCGGTACCGCAGCCACACACGTCCACCAAGACCCCGGAACCGGCGCGCGCTTGAGGGCGCGCACGGCGCCCGGCACGGCTGACCGCGTCTCAGCCGTCGAGCGCCGCTCGCCACTCGCCCACCGCCGCCGCCGACACCGGCCGCTCCCAGCCCTCCGGGCGGGCGGCGGCGCCGATGTGGAAGGCGTCGACTCCGGCGGCGCGCAGGGTGGGGACGTGGTCCAGGCGAAGGCCGCCGCCGACCAGGATGCGCTGTTCGTAGCCGGGTTCGCCGTGCAGGGCCGCCTCGCGGAGCAGTGCGGGGAGGCCGTCGTCGACGCCGTCGGCCGAGCCGGCGGTGAGGTAGGTGTCGAGGCCGGGCAGGTCCGCGAGCTGCTTGCGCAGGGCGTCGCGGTCGGCGGCGCGGTCGATCGCGCGGTGGAACGTCCAGGCGCAGCCGTCCAGTTCGGCGACGACGCGTTCCACCGCGTCCAGGTCGACGCAGCCGTCCGGGTCGAGGAACCCGAGCACGAACTGGTCGGCGCCGGCGGTCCTCAGCTCCCCGGCGACCCGTACCAGCCGGTGCACGTCGCCCGCGGCGAAGCCGTCCGCGAGGCGGATCATCACGCGCAGGTCGATGTCCACGGCGGCGCGGATCGCGGCGAAGGTCTCGACCGGCGGGGTCAGTCCGTCGGCCGCGATGTCGGTGACCACTTCGAGGCGGTCCGCGCCTCCGGCCTGGGCGGCGATCGCGTCCTCGGCGCCGAGGGCGATCACCTCCAGGACTGCACGCGTGCTCATAGGACCCCTTCCGTCGTGTTCCCTGGAGCGGCTACAGGTCTAGTCCAATATCAGGGTACGCGGGCGGGTCGGGGGCCGCGAGATCACCCCCGCGAACGGCGAACGGCCAACGGCGGCCTACGGCCATGAACCGAAGATGTTCAGCTCCGCCGGTTCAGCCCCCGCCAGCTCGTATGCCGTCCCGTCCGGCACCCGGCGCCCCGAGTACAGCCGTACGAGCGTGGCCGCGTCGCCGATGTACCGGGCCGGGGTCCGCTCGCCCGACACATCGCCCAGCCGCAGCGAATCGTCCAGGTCGTCGAGGTCGGCGTGGAGAGGCAGATGGCCTTTCTGACGGGTCACGGCCGAGAAGGGTCAGAGCGGACCCCAGCCTTTCGCCCCCATAGGCCCCGGGCTCGCCGAGCGTGTCCCGTACGTCGCCGGCGTGCACCCTCCCCCACTGCCCGAAAGGCGTGGGGGGACCTCCAGCCGAACGCGACCGCGTCCGGCACACCGCCCGCGCGGGCGATCACCGCACCGGCCTCGGTCATCCCGCGCTCCAGTTCGTCGACGACCCGCGCGTTGCTCCAGTCGGCCCGCTCGGCGATGTCCCGGTCGTTGGCCTCGGGCGAGAACACCCCCTCCTCGAACCGGCGCTCCACCACCCTGATCAGCGCGGACGAGCAGTGCGCGAGCACGTCACGCACGGTCCAGCCCGGACACGCGGCGGTCGCCAGCGCGAAGTCCTCCTCGGAGCGGGAGCGCAGAGCGGGATCAGCGCGTCGCGCTCGCCGGTGAGGAACCGTCCGGGCAGTTCGGGGTCGCATACGTCGTGTGTCGTGTCGGCGTAAGTCATGGGCTACACGCTAGGAGCGTCGCCACGGGAGGAAAATAAGCGCCATGGCCGATCTCGACGCCCTTCGCGCCCGCTGGACCCGTGCTCTCGAAGGAGCCCGGGCGCCCGGCGGCGGACCAGACCCCGCGCCGTACGCGGAGAATCTCCTCGCCCGCTGGCGGGAGCCACAACGCCACTACCACACGCTCGCCCACCTCACGGCGGTCCTGGACCACATCGACGTGCTGGCGGAGTACGCCGACGACCCGGACGTCGTACGGCTCGCGGCCTGGTTCCACGACGCGGTCTATCTCCCCGACCGGTCCGAGAACGAGGAGCGGTCGGCGCGGCTGGCCGAGCGGGCGCTGCCCGAGGCCGGGGTGCCGAACACGAAGACGGCCGAGGTCGCCCGCCTGGTCCGGCTCACCGTCACCCACGCCCCCGCCGACGACGACCGCGACGGCATGGTGCTGTGCGACGCCGACCTCGCGATCCTGGCCGCACCACCGTCGGCGTACGCCGCGTACACGGCCGCCGTCCGCGAGGAGTACCACTTCGTCCCCAACGACGCCTTCCGCGAGGGCCGTTCGGCGATCCTGCGCCAACTTCTGTCCCTGCCGAAGCTGTTCAGGACTCCGCACGGGCTGGCGGAGTGGGAGGCGACGGCGCGCTACAACCTGACGGGGGAACTGGCCCTGCTGGGCTCGGCAGACCCGAGTGCCGGGTGAGGACGGCGAGTGGTGAATTGTTTATTCACGGCAGGTCGCGGGGCGCGGCCCTATGCTCCCCGGCATGGGGACCACAGGCGCACCACAGGTGGAAGAGGCCGTAGCGAGCTGTCTCGCACTGCTGAGCACGGCGACGGACCGGGACTGGGACGTCGTGAAGGCCGAACGCCTGGAGTGGAGTTGCCGGTACACCGCCGAGCACATCGCCAGTGATCTCATCGCGTATGCGGGCCAGTTGGCCGGGCGCGCACAGCACGCCTACGTCCCCTTCGACATCGTTCTCGACGACGGCACCGACAACTCCGGGGTCCTGGACGTGATCCGGGCGACCGGCACCCTCCTCGCCACCACCGTCCGCACCACCCCCCGCGAGGTGCGCGCCTTCCACCCGTACCCGTTCCGCAGCGCCAACCGCGAGGGTTTCGCCGCGATGGGCACCGCAGAGGTGCTGCTGCACACCCAGGACATCGCCGCAGCCCTGGGGCTGGACTACCAACCGGCCCGGAAACTCGCCGAGTTCGTCCTCACCCGGATCTTCCCGCAGGTCCGCCCCGGCGCCGACCCCTGGCGCACCCTGCTGTGGGCGACCGGCCGCGGCGAACTCCCCGGCCGCGCCCCCGTCACCGAGTGGCGCTGGCACAACAACCTCGTCCTGCCCACCGAACGCCTCACCCTGGACGGCATCCATCCGGCGGCCGCCGCCGACCTGGCCGCCGGCGGCGACGGCGGCTTCGAGTGGATCGACGGCGGCCCCTTCCAGGGCACCCGGGAGGCCGCGACCTTCATGACGAAGGCGTACCAAGGGGGCTTGCACCGGCCGGAGTTCGGAGTGTTCACCCTGGTCCGCCGCGAGGACGGCCGCGCGGTCGGCGGCATGGGCTTCCACGGCACACCCGACGAGGAGGGCCGCGTGGAGGTCGGCTACGACCTGGTGGAGGGCGCGCGCGGCAAGGGCTACGCGACGGAGGCGCTGCGCGCGCTGACCGGCTGGGCCCTGGCGCGGGACGACGTGCACACCGTCCTCGCGACCGTCGAACGCGACAACATCGCCTCCCAGTCGGTGGTTTCACGCGTGGGCTTCAAACAGGTGGGCGAGGACACCGACGAGCTGACCTACGAACTGGGCGGCTGACCGACCAACTCGGCTACTGCGCCCGCCCCTTGGGTCGGCGCAGCCCCGCCGCCGTCAGCAGCCGCACCACTTCCCGGCTCCTGACCTCCACCGCTCCGGCGGCCACCGCGTCCGCGTAACGATGCGACGGAATGTCGTAGTGGTCCCGCTCGAAGGCCCGGCGCGGCACGCCCAGCTCCTCGGCGAACAGGTGGAGTTCGTCGTACGAGACATCGCTGACGAGATGCGACCACAGACGCCCGTGCCCCGGCCAGGTCGGTGGGTCGATGTACACGGTCACAGGGAACCCAGGTTTCCGACCGCGGCGACCTTCACTCCCGCCTGGTGGCACACCCAGTGCGGATCGGGTCCGAGCTCCGGTTCGACCTCCAGGGCGTGCGGGTCACCGGCCGAGCAGACCGGGCAGAGCGGCCAGCGCCCGTACGCCTCCAGCAGCGCGTCCTGCACGTCCTGCGCGACCAGGCCGGCCACGTAGTCGACGCCTTCCGGCCACTGCTCCACCCACCACCGCCGCTGCGCGACGGACTCCTCGACCATCGACACCACGTCCGCCGCCACGACCTCGCGCGCGGCCAGATCGGCGAGCACGAGCGCGCGGGCGGCGTGCAACGCCTGCTCCAGGGGGCTGACGGGGTCTCCGGTGGGATCCATGCACCCATTGTGCGCACTCTTGACCGGACCACCGTCACGAAAATATCTTTCAAAGGTGACCCAGGACGTGAAGGAAATTTTCGGAAACGGTTCCGGGAGTACGCCACCCGCGGCCCTGGCCGCCAAGGTGCGCACCCTCGCCCCCTCCATGACCCGCTCCATGCAGCGCGTCGCCGAGACCGTGGCCGCCGACCCGGCCGGCTGCGCGGCCCTCACCGTCACCGGCCTCGCCGAACTCACCGGCACCAGCGAGGCCACCGTCGTCCGCACCGCCCGCATCCTCGGCTACCACGGCTACCGCGACCTGCGCCTGGCCCTCGCCGGGCTCGCCGCCCAGCAGCAGTCCGGGCGGGCGCCGGCTCTCACCACCGACATCGCGGTCGACGACCCGATCGCCGACGTCGTCGCGAAACTCGCCTACGACGAGCAGCAGACCCTCGCCGACACGGCCGCCGGCCTCGACACCGCGCAGCTCGGCGCGGCCGTCACCGCGCTCGCGGGTGCCCGCCGTACCGACATCTACGGCGTCGGCGCGTCCGGGCTCGTCGCCCAGGACCTCACCCAGAAACTCCTGCGGATAGGCCTCATAGCCCACGCCCACAGCGACCCGCACCTCGCCGTCACCAACGCCGTGCAGCTGAAGGCCGGGGACGTGGCGATCGCGATCACCCACTCCGGGTCCACCGGTGACGTCATCGAACCGCTGAGAGTCGCCTTCGAGCGCGGGGCCACGACCGTCGCGATCACCGGGCGGCCGGACGGGGCGGTGACGCAGTACGCCGATCACATTCTCACCACGTCCACGGCTCGGGAGAGTGAACTGCGGCCGGCGGCGATGTCCTCGCGTACGAGTCAGCTGCTGGTGGTGGACTGTTTGTTCATCGGGGTGGCGCAGCGGACGTACGAGCAGGCCGCGCCCGCGTTGTCGGCGTCGTACGAGGCGCTGGCGCATCGGCACCGCCGCTAGCCGGACGGGACGAGCACAACCTCACACCGCACGATCGAAAGAGCCGCTTCTCCATGACCTCTACGTCCAACCCCCGTGATCTCCGTGCCGAGTTGGAGTCACTCACCACCGAAGCCTTCCGGCCGGAACTCGCCGGTATCGATCAGCTGCCCACCCCCGACATCGCCCGGCTCATGAACGCCGAGGACGCCACTGTCGCCGCCGCGGTCGCCCGCCGCCTCCCCGAGATCTCCGCCGCTGTCGACGCCGTTGCGGAACGCATGGGCAGAGGAGGCCGGCTGATCTACATGGGAGCCGGTACCGCCGGGCGGCTCGGCGTGCTGGACGCGTCCGAGTGTCCGCCGACCTTCAACACCGACCCCTCCCAGGTCGTCGGACTGATCGCGGGAGGTCCGACCGCCATGGTCACCTCCGTCGAAGGGGCGGAGGACTCCCGCGAGTTGGCGGAAGCCGACCTCGACGCGCTCTCGCTCACCGCCGACGACACCGTGGTCGGTGTCTCCGCCTCGGGGCGGACGCCCTACGCGATCGCCGCCGTCGAGCACGCGCGCGGCCTCGGCGCGTTGACCATCGGCCTGTCCTGCAACGAGCACAGCGCGCTCGCGGCAGCCGCCGAGCACGGCATCGAGGTCGTCGTAGGACCCGAACTCCTCACCGGATCAACGAGGTTGAAGGCGGGCACGGCCCAGAAGCTGGTCCTGAACATGCTGTCCACGATCACGATGATCCGGCTCGGCAAGACGTACGGGAACCTGATGGTCGACGTCCGCGCCTCCAACGACAAGCTGCGCGCCCGCTCCCGCCGTATCGTCGCGCTCGCCACCGGCGCCGACGACACGGAGATCGAACGGGCCCTCGCGGCGACCGACGGCGAGGTGAAGAACGCGATCCTGGTGGTCCTCGCGGGGGTCGACGGCCCGACGGCCGCCCGCCTTCTGGAGGAGTCCGGGGGCCGGTTGCGCGCGGCACTGACCACTGCGGGCGGCTGACCAGCACGCTCAGGGGGTGGATACTCCGTACGACACCGCCGCCACGCTCCTCCCCCTGGTCGGCGGCCCCGCGAACGTCACCTCCGTGGCCCACTGCATGACCCGCCTCCGCCTCGGCCTGGCCGACCGCTCACTGGTGGACGAGGAGGCGTTGCGCGCACTCCCCGCCGTGCTCGGGATCGTGGACGACGACACGTACCAGATCGTCCTGGGGCCGGGGGTGGTGGCCCGAGTGACCCCGGAGTTCGAGAAGTTGGCAGGTACGGGCGGTGAACTGGCCGCCCGGGGGGCCGAGTTGCAGGAGGAACGGCAGGCACGCAACGCGACCCCCGCCAAACTCCTCCTCCGCCGGATCGCGAACATCTTCGTCCCCCTCATCCCCGCCCTGATCGGCTGCGGGATCCTGGCCGGTCTCAACGGCCTGCTGATCAACATGAGTTGGCTGCCGGGCCTGACCCCGGCCCTCGCCGCCGTCGCCTCCGCCTTCCTGGCCCTCATCGCGGTCTTCGTCGGCCACAACACGGCGAAGGAGTTCGGCGGGACGCCGGTGCTCGGCGGGGCGGTGGCGGCGGTCGTCGTGTACCCCGGGGTGGCGAAGGTGACGGCCTTCGGAGTCGCCCTCTCCCCCGGCCAGGGCGGAGTGCTGGGCGCACTCGCGGCGGCGCTGCTCGGCACGTACGTCGAGAGGTGGTGCCGCACCTGGGTCCCCGCGACCCTTGACGTCCTCGTCACCCCCACCCTGACGGTCCTGGTCGCGGGCCTGGCAACGCTCTACGGCCTCATGTACGCGGCCGGCGAGATCTCCACGGCGATCGGCACGGCGGCGAACTGGCTCCTGTCCACCACGGGCCCCTTCGCGGGCCTGATCCTGGGCGGCCTCTTCCTCCCCCTGGTGATGCTGGGCCTCCACCAGGCCCTCATCCCCATCCACACCACCCTCATCGAACAGCAGGGCTACACCGTCCTGTTGCCCATCCTGGCGATGGCGGGCGCGGGCCAGGTCGGCGCGGCGGTCGCGGTCTACTTCCGCCTGCGCCACGACACTTCACTCCGCACGACCATCAAGGCGGGCCTCCCCGCAGGCCTGTTGGGCATCGGCGAGCCGCTCGTCTACGGCGTCTCCCTCCCCCTCGGCCGACCGTTCCTGACCGCCTGTGCGGGCGGTGCGGCGGGCGGCGCGTTCGTCGGCTTCTTCGCGACCCTCGGCGACAAGGTGGGCGCGACGGCGATCGGCCCTTCGGGCTGGGCCCTGTTCCCGCTGCTGGCGGGGAACAGGGGGCTGGGGACGACGGCGGCGATCTACGGGGGCGGGCTGCTGACGGGGTACGCGGTGGGGTTCGTGGCGACGTACTTCGTGGGGCTGAGCGGGGTACGGCACGAAGCCGGGTGAACAGCAACACCCTCGCCCCGGTCCGCTGAACGGAACAGCACACGACACCCGCTCCCCGGCCCACCAGGCTGCCCAGCACACGCACGGAAACCGAAGCGGCCCCGCACGGGGGAACGGAGGAAGAGGCATGCCCGAACGACGAAGAGTGTTCGCGCTCGTCACCGCGGTGCTGGCGATACTGGCCCTGGCCTGGGCCGGCGGCTCGCCCGCACAGGCCGCGGGCTTCACCCCGATCAACGTCTGGAACTCCAGCCACTGTCTCGACAACGCCACCGAGAACGCCGCGAAGCTCCAGATGTGGTCCTGCACCGGCGGCGCCGAACAGAAGTGGCTCGAAGGGTTCAACACCCAGACCGGCCTGTTCACCTTCACCAACCAGAACACAGGACGGTGCATCACCGCGCCCGCCTCCGGAACGGGCACGGTCACCATGGCGTTCTGCAACGCGGCGGCGACCAACCAGCAGTGGCGCGTCTACTTCGCCGACAACCCGCTCGGGCCGCCCTCCGGCTGGTACGACGTCTGGCAGAACGTGTCGAGCGGATATTGCCTCTCCACGCCCAGCGTCGGAAACGGCACCCTCATCCAGACGACACCCTGCGACCCCTCCGACCTGTACGACCGCTGGCATCAGCAGTAACCCACCGAACCCTGCCTCAACGACCGGCTCCCGAACGACGGGAGCCGGTCCCGGCCGCCCGCCACACCAGCGTGTACCGCCAGAACAACCGCCGCCGCAGCCGGACCCCGGGCAGGAGTCCTACGGCCTCGCGGCGGATCTCGGCGAAGGTCTGCTCCGGCGACCGGGTGACGGCGGTCATGGACACCGGGCGGGAGGCGGCGAGCCACCCCCGGTTCTTCAGCCACCCCACGATCAGATTCAGCGGGATGGAGACGAGGCCGAGCAGACGGTCGACGAAACCCTCCTCGCGGGCGCAGCCGACGACCACGAGGGTTCCGCCCGGGGCGAGTTGGTCGCGGAAGCGGGTGAGTGTCTCGGCGAACGGAAGGTGATGGAGAGCCGCGACGCAGGTGATGACGTCGTAGGGGCCGGCGGGGAGGCCGGCTGAAACATCGGCGACGGCGAAGATCGCGGGGACGCCGGGCAGGGTCAACTCCCTTGCCCGGGCGATGATTTCGGGGTCCGAGTCGATGCCGTCCGCCGCCGCCGTCGCCCGACCGGCCAGCAACCGCACCAGGTCACCGCTCCCGCAACCGACGTCCAGCGCTCGCCCGAACCTGCGGGGCAACTGCCGTAGCAGCCAAGGGTGGTAGTGGGCGTTGTGGCTCCAGGGGTGGGCCGAGTTGAAGGCGTGGAGGGCCTGGAGCAGGCGGGGTGAGAGGCCGTGGGTGAACGTGGGGTCCCCCTTCCGCGTCGGAGGTGTGGACAGGCGCAGGCACCAGAAGTCGAAGAGCCTCCACGCCATGTTCTCAGCAGGGAATCCGTCGTCGGCAACGCCCAAGGGGACTCCATGAACACGAACCCGAACCACCTCGTCGGGCTGGTGCTCGCACCGCTCCTGGGTGCCTGCCTCCTTGCCGGTTGCGGCGACGACCGGGGTGCGGGCGACGGGCGTACGGACAGTCAGTCGCTCCGAGCGCAGGAGAAGCGCGCTCGTGAAGTGGCCGACGCCTGGCACGGATCCGCGGCCGCCGCTGCCTGGAGCCGGGGCTACCACCCGATGGCCGACGCGACGCAGCCCCCGGAATCGGGCTGGCACAGCGAGGCGGACAAGCAGGCCTACGAGACCGGGAACATCGTCCGCCGCGGCAAGCTGCCGACCACCACGATCACGCGGGGGAAGGTGGAGTGGAGGAGCGGGAGCACCATGAACCGTCCACTGGTGGAGCCGAACACGGCGTATCAGTCGTTCGCCCGCTACAACAGTGCGGGACCCCGGCTCACCGTGACGGGAGTGAAGCTCGGCGAGACGACGATCACCACGAGCCGGGGAACCGCAACCGTTCCCGCCTGGCTGTTCACTCTCGACGGCTACGACACTCCGCTCAGGCAGGTGGCCATCACCCCGTCGAAGCTTCCCGAACCGCCCATCCGACAGGCCCAGCAAGGATCCGCCGGCGGCCTCCGGAATGTCGCCGGGCTGACCGGGACGGCGGCGGACGCCCGCTCCCTCACGGTGCGGGCGACTCACGGAGCCTGCGACGACGGCCCCGTCGTCAACGTGCTGGAGACGGACGAGAGCATCGTGCTGTACGCCTCTGTCACGGGGGAGCGAAGCGGCGCCTGCACCGCCCAAATCATCGAACAGAACGTGCGGGTGGAGTTGCGGCAACCGCTCGCCGACCGCGTCGTCCTGGACGCCCTCACCGCCCGGCCGGCACCGTACGGAGACGGTCCGCGTTCGTCGGCAGCCTGACGAACTGAGTCCTTCCGCCCGTCCCTCATGGGTACCCGTACTCATGCCGGGGCGCGGCCCTCGGTCCACCGTGGTGACACCAACCCGGACCGACCCGAAGGACGCCTCGATGCCGCATCCCTCCCGCCCGCGCCGGCTCCTCGCACTCGCCACGGACAACTGGCCGGCCCGGGCCTACCTGGGCGTCGTGGGCTCCTCCGTCGTGGTGATGTTCCTCTCCCCGGAGAGTCCCGTCGCCACTGCCCCCTTGGTACTCACCGCACCCCTCTCCCTGCTGGGCGTCGTCCTCCCCTTCGGTCCCGGCACCGAAGGCGGCGGGACGGCACAGGGGCTGGCCGTCGGCTCCTGGACGGTGTGGGTCGTGCTGAGCGCGCTGGTGAACGCGGCCGTGATCGGCGCCCTGGCGACGAGGAAATCCGCAGCGCCCTCCACAACGCCCCCTGCGACGCGTGCCGCCCGCCTCCGCACCCTGCTAGCGCCCGCCGTCGACAACTGGCCCGCGCGGGTCTACCTCGCCGCGGTCACCGCCTCGGTGGTGTTCTTCCTTTGCGCCGCGTACGTCCTGCCGGACCCTGGTTTCGCCGGGGTCTGGCCGCTCATCACGACCGCGCCGCTCAGCTTCGTCCCCCTCGCGGTGTCGATACCGGCCGAACTCCCCGATCTCTCCTGGCTTAGCCCGCCGCTCTTCGCCGCCGCCTGCGCCCTGTGCGGGCTGGTCAACGCCGTACTGCTCGGCCGCCTCGCCCACCGCCTCCGGGCACGCGAAGCACACCCGGCCGTCTGAGCCGAGGACCGTGGGGTCCACCGCGCCACCGCCCCGCGGCAAAGCCGACTATCGTCGGCAGGACCATGAACCACGCCCAGCAGACCGCCCTAGGTCGCGCCCTCCGCCTCCTCGGCGAGCACGGTGAGGCGCTGACGTCCGACACCCCCGACGCCCGGCTGCACGAGGTCAAGGCGGATCTCAAGCGCGCCCTCGACCTGCTGGACGACACCGTCAGCGGCGGCGCGCCGACCACCCGCTGCCCGGAGCACCCAAACGGCCCGGTCGACGCCGACGCCCCCGACCTGTGCCTGCTCTGCGAGACCCGGCGCCGCGCGGCCCGCCGCTCCGAGATCAACGGCCCCGACGTGCGCAGGCCGGCCGACACCACGCCGTCCCGCTACGGCGTGCGCGAGGACCGCCCGCAGGCGCAGCAGCGCTGGCTGCCGGAGCTGTGGAACGGCCAGGCCTGGCAGCTCTGCGGCACCCCGCGCCGCGACCGGCACGAGGCCGAGCTGTATCTCGCGGCCCAGCGCCGCGGCTCGCGCGCCGCGATGGCGTACCGGCTCGTGCACGAGTTCACGGACTACGAGGTGCTGCGCGTCTGGGGCACGCCGGTGCACGTCGACATCGAACCGCTGGGGAACCTCTGACACGGGCCCGTTGGCGTGGAGCGCGGACGTGGTGGGCGGGCTCAAGTGGTGGCAGCGGGTGGTGCTCGCCGTGTGCCTGTGCGCGCTCGCGCTGCCGCTGTGGTTCGCCGCGAGAAACGTCCACCGGTTCGTCGACGGTGACCGGACGATCACCGAGGGGTACGTCCACTGCGAGTCGGACGACCGCTGCAAGGGCACCTGGCGGCTGCCCGACGGAGAGCAAGGGCGGGGAGAGACAGCAGGGTTGGCCTTCGAGTACGACGAGGAGCAGGTGACGGGCATACGGATCTACGCCGGCCGGGACTGGGCCGTGACCGAACGCTCCGACCTGGCCTTCCACGCGGCCTCCGAGTTCGCCGGCGCCGCGATCGGCGCGGCGCTGATCGTCTCGGTCGCCTGGTTCAAGTCCCGCTAGTCCGTCGGCCGTCCTCCCGTTCCCGTTCCCGTTCCCGTTCGATGACCAACCGGGTCTGCTCCGCGTCCAGTTGGTACACCGTCTCGTGCGCCCGTGGATCGCGCGCGTGGAAGGTGTGGAACATCGGCCCGGTCTCTCCGCCCAGTTCCACCCGCGAGGCCGAGGCACCGCGCACCGCCCGCTCGGTGCCGTACGCGGTCGTCAGGTCGATCCGGTTGACGACACCCGGCGTGACCCACACCGGCGTCGCCTCCAGGAAGCCGAAGAGCTGGAGGTGGAAGTGCCCGGTGAGGACGACCCGTACGTCACTCCCCCGGATCGCGTCCGCCAGCTCCCCGGGATTCCGCAATCCGAAGGCCTGTTGGGTCGGCACGTCGAGGGCGATCGGCGGATGGTGGAAGGCGAGGACGGTGCCGTTCCCGAACGGCGTGCTCAACTCCTCCTTCAGCCAGTCCAGTTGGGCCCCGCTCAGCCGCCCGTACACCTTCCCCGGCACCAGGGAGTCGAGCGTGATGAACCGGTACCCGCCCACATCACTCACGGCCGCGCACGCGAACTCCACTGGAAACACGGCGGACACGATCCGATCGGTGCCGTCCGCCGCCAGGTGCCCGCTCCCCAACACCTTCCCGAACGCCTCGCGTTCGTCGTGGTTCCCGGTCGTGTAGAAGACCGGCACCCCGCCCATCCGCCGCGCGAACCCGCCCACCAACTCCCGTACGGCCGTGTACGCCTCCACCGCCCCGTCGTTGGCGAGGTCCCCGGTGACCACGATCGCGTCCACCCCGCGCTGGTGGCGGAGTTCGGCGAGCATCAGCCGCAGCGAGTCGGTCGCGCCGACGCCGTGCCGGTTGGGGGCGTCGGTGCGCTCCAGGTGGGTGTCGGACAGGTGGAGAATCCTCATGTTCCGGCACGCTAGCCCGAGTTGGGACCCTCACCAATAGCCACGGCTCAACGGGTGGCCGGACGCCACATGGTCGTAACGACCTGGCCATCGGGGGTGACGATCTCGTCCCGGGCCTGGAAGCCGACGCTCTCGTACCGCCTGTTGTTGGCCAGGTTGGTCGACTCCAGATACACGGGAGCCCCGAGCGCGTCGACGCGGGCAAGCCCGTCGGCCAACAGCCCCATGCCCAGCCCCTTGCCCCGGTGGTCGGCGTGCGTGCCCAGGATGGTGAGGTAGAAGAACGGCTGGGCGGGATGAGCCGCCTCGAACTGCTTCCCAACGACCGTGATCGCGCGAGCGGTCCCCTCGTCCGTCACCGCGGCCAACCGCCCCTCCAGCCCAGCGGCTTCTTCCTCGGTCAACTCGACACCGCCCGGCGGGATGAAGACCGCCGCGGCCTCCGCCTCCGATGTCACCAGCGTCCAGGGGTAGCGCAGCGCGGAGCCGGCGTAGACCCGCCACATCACGGCCGCCTGCTCGGCCCGCCGCCGCTCGTCCGGGAACGCGGGCCCCCAGACCGGGTCATGGAGGAAGGCACTGGTGAAGGTGGCGACGACGGCATCGAGATCGGCGACCGTGGCCACCCGGCTGACGGAAGTCATACGATCACCGTACGCATGCCCACAGGGCTGAGAAGACATCATGGGATTCCTGAACGACCCGGACACCGCCGCCATATGCGCCACACTGCTGGTGGCGGTGGGTCTGCCGGCGCTGGTGTACGCGGGGATCGCCCGGCTCACCGGACGCGGGCGCAAGGGGGGTCCGCCCTGGCAGCCGACGGACGACCCGGTCAACGCCCTCTGCGCCGTTGCGGCCGTCGCCGGGTATGCGCTCGCCTCGGCCGCCGTGACCGGGAGCTGGGGCCCGACGTTCGGATTCCTGCCGACAGCCTTCATCGGCGGCTGCTTCTCCAGCGCGTTCGCCTACACCTTCGGCGGGGGCACGGGCAGGCAACTCCTCGTGCAACCCGCGCTCCTGTTGCTGATGCCGTACGCACTCGCCCTCGGGTTCTTCGGCCGCGTCGCGGCCTGAGCCGCCGAGGGCCCCGGCCGCCAAAATCAGCCCGTCCGGCGTCTGAGGACGAGGCCGTCCAGGCCGAAGCGGGGGTCTGGGGGCGGCAGCCCCCAGGGACGGGCGGGGGCGGCGGGGGCGGCGGGGGCGAAAAACCCTCCGGCGCACCCCCACCGACCGCACAGCACAAGCTCAGCTCAGGGACTTCAGCGCCGCCGCGTCATAAGGCGCCAGCTCCTCCACCCGGCCGGCCAGCACCTTCGCCGCCCACTCCGGGTCCTGGAGCAGCGCGCGGCCCACGGCCACCATGTCGAACTCGTCGCGCTCCAGGCTGTCGAGGAGATCGTCGATGCCCTTGAGCGGGGCGCCCTCGCCTCGGAAGCCCTTGAGGAAGTCCCCGTCGAGGCCGACCGAGCCGACGGTGATGGTCTGCTTGCCGGTGAGCTTCTTCGTCCAACCCGCGAGGTTGAGGTCGGAGCCTGTCTCCTCGAACTCGGGGAGCCAGTAACGGCGCGTGGAGGCGTGGAACACGTCGACACCGGCCGCAGCGATCGGGGTCAGGATCGCCTCCAGCTCCTCCGGGCTCTCCGCGAGCCGCGCACCGTAGACGTCCTGCTTCCACTGCGAGTACCGGAAGATGATCGGGAATTCGGGGGACACGGTCTCGCGGACCGCAGCCACGATCTCCGCCGCGAACTTGGTGCGGGCGACCGGGTCACCGCCGTAGGCGTCCGTACGGCGGTTGGTGCCGGCGTACAGGAACTGGTCGAGGAGGTAGCCGTGGGCGCCGTGGAGTTCGACGCCGTCGAAGCCGATGCGCTCGGCGGCGGCAGCGGCCTCGGCGAAGGCGCCGATGACGTCGTCCAGGTCCCGTTGCGTCATGGCCGTACCGGTGACCTCGTCGCTGCCGATGCGCAGCCCGGACGGGCCGACCGCGGGGGCGTCGGCGTAGGGCGGCTGGCCCTGCTCGCGGACCATGCCGATGTGCCACAGCTGCGGCACGATCGTGCCGCCCGCCGCGTGGACGCCCTCGGCGACCTTCGCCCAGCCCGCGAGCTGCTCCGCGCCGTGGAAGCGCGGCACGCGGTCGCTCTGCCCGGCCGACTCGTGACCGACGTACGTGCCCTCGGTGACGATGAGACCGACGCCCGCGGCGGCCCGGCGGGAGTAGTACCCGACCACGTCCTCACCGGGGATGCCGCCCGGCGAGAACTGCCGGGTCATCGGCGCCATGACGATCCGGTTGGGGACGGTCAGGCCGTTGAGGACGATCGGGCGGGCGAGGACTTCGGCCGCTCGGGAGGCGGGGGCGGTCGTAGACACGTGTGGGGGCTCCTCGGACTACCAGGCACTGGGTACCGGACGGTATGTGCGTATGCATCGATCATGCGTCAACAACAACCCCCGGGCCAAGCCCGTCATTCCGACCGTCCCACCCTTCGGCCTGTGATCCCGGACACGCCCGAGGGCGGTACCCCCCGCCAGAAGCAGGAAGTACCGCCCTCGGTAAGACCGTTGATCAACCGGAAGGGGTCGATCAGAAGTCCATGTCACCGCCCGGCATGCCGCCGCCGGCCGGCGCGGACGCCTTCTCCGGCTTGTCGGCGATGACGGCCTCGGTGGTGAGGAAGAGCGCGGCGATGGAGGCGGCGTTCTGCAGGGCAGAGCGCGTGACCTTCGCCGGGTCGATGATGCCTTCCTTGACCAGGTCGACGTACTCACCGGTCGCGGCGTTGAGGCCGTGACCCGGGGTGAGGTTGCGGACCTTCTCCACCACGACGCCGCCTTCGAGGCCGGCGTTGACGGCGATCTGCTTCAGCGGGGCCTCGAGGGCCAGCTTCACGATCGCGGCACCGGTGGCCTCGTCACCTTCGAGCTCGAGCTTCTCGAAGACGTGGCCCGCCTGGATGAGCGCGACGCCACCACCGGCGACGATGCCCTCCTCGACGGCCGCCTTCGCGTTGCGAACGGCGTCCTCGATGCGGTGCTTGCGCTCCTTGAGCTCGACCTCGGTGGCCGCGCCCGCCTTGATGACGGCGACGCCGCCGGCGAGCTTGGCGAGGCGCTCCTGGAGCTTCTCGCGGTCGTAGTCCGAGTCGCTGTTCTCGATCTCGGCGCGGATCTGGTTGACCCGGCCGGCGACCTGGTCGGCGGAGCCGGAGCCGTCGACGATGGTGGTCTCGTCCTTGGTGATGACGACCTTGCGGGCGCGGCCGAGGAGGTCCACGGTCGCGTTCTCCAGCTTGAGGCCGACCTCCTCGGAGATGACCTCGCCGCCCGTGAGGATGGCGATGTCGCCGAGCATGGCCTTGCGGCGGTCGCCGAAGCCCGGAGCCTTGACAGCGACGGACTTGAAGGTGCCGCGGATCTTGTTGACGACCAGCGTGGACAGGGCCTCGCCCTCGACGTCCTCGGCGATGATCAGCAGCGGCTTGCCCGACTGCATGACCTTCTCCAGGAGCGGGAGCAGGTCCTTGACGTTGGCGATCTTCGAGTTGGCGATCAGGATGTACGGGTCGTCGAGGACGGCCTCCATACGCTCCATGTCGGTGGCGAAGTACGCCGAGATGTAGCCCTTGTCGAAGCGCATGCCCTCGGTGAGCTCAAGCTCCAGACCGAAGGTCTGCGACTCCTCGACGGTGATGACGCCTTCCTTGCCGACCTTGTCCATCGCCTCGGCGATGAGCTCGCCGATCTGGGTGTCGGCGGCGGAGATGGAGGCCGTGGAAGCGATCTGCTCCTTGGTCTCCACGTCCTTGGCCTGCTCCAGCAGGGCACCGGAGACGGCCTCGACGGCCTTCTCGATACCGCGCTTGAGGGCCATCGGGTTGGCGCCCGCGGCTACGTTGCGCAGACCCTCCTTGACGAGGGCCTGGGCGAGGACGGTCGCGGTGGTCGTACCGTCACCGGCGACGTCGTCCGTCTTCTTGGCGACTTCCTTGACCAGCTCGGCGCCGATCTTTTCGTACGGGTCCTCGAGCTCGATCTCCTTGGCGATGGAAACACCATCGTTGGTGATCGTGGGGGCGCCCCACTTCTTCTCGAGGACGACGTTGCGGCCCTTGGGGCCAAGGGTGACCTTGACGGCGTCGGCGAGCTGGTTCATCCCGCGCTCGAGACCGCGCCGTGCCTCCTCGTCGAACGCGATGATCTTGGCCATGTGAAGTGGTCCTCCCGGACTGGGGTGGATTGCTCCGGACCGCGCTGGCGCCCGCGACGGACGGCCTGCCTGCCCCGTGGTTCCTTGCACCACCTGGCCTGCGGGCCTCACCGACCCGGTCCTTCGTTATCACTCTCACCTTCAGAGTGCTAACGCCAATGATTAGCACTCGGCATGGTCGAGTGCAAGCGGCTACCAGGTTCTGACCCCCTGGCACGGGCCCGGCCGCGACCCGGCTCCGAGCATGCCGAAGGGCCCGTACCCCAGGAGGTGACCCCCCAGGAGTACGAGCCCTTCGGTGAGGAACGAAGAACGTCGCTGCTGTTCGTCGGCGCGTGCTTCAGCCGGTCGCGAGCCGGACCATGTCCGCCTGCGGCCCCTTCTGACCCTGCGAGATCTCGAAATCGACCCGCTGACCCTCTTCCAGGGTGCGGTAGCCGTCCATCTGAATCGCGCTGTAGTGGACGAAAACATCCGCACCACCGTCGACCGCGATGAAGCCGTACCCCTTCTCCGCGTTGAACCATTTGACGGTGCCCTGAGCCATGCCTAACTCCCCTATTACTGGCCCTTGCACGGATCCACACTTCGCGGATCCGGGTCAGACCTCACCCCCCACAGGATTGGGGGCGTGCGCCGGAACGCGTCGACCGCGGCCGAATGTATCCGTCCAACTGCCGTCTGCAACAGGTCAATCCGACGAGAATTCCGGGCAGGACCGGTCGGGAATTTACGGAGAATTCGTCCGACTTCAGGGCAAGTCGGGCCCGATAAAGGGAACATAAGGTGCATAAGACCTGCACACTTTGGCTACTTCTCATCGCACACGGAGCCGGTACTCATATGCGTTCGGCATGCGGAGTGGAGCGCGTTCCCCAACTGTACCCCGCTCAATCATAGAGAATTGCCCCCTCCGCTTCTCTCACGGAGGGGGCAATTCGATGAACTCTTGGTAATCGATGTTACCTAGGGTAACGATCAGCCGCCGGCGACGGCCGGAATGATCGAGACTCCGGCCCCGTCCGGGGTGGCCGTCTCCAGCCCCTGCTCGAAGCGGACGTCGTCGTCGTTGACGTACACATTGACGAACCGGCGCAGCTTGCCCTGGTCGTCGAGCACACGCGCGGAGATCCCGGTGTGGTTCTTCTCCAGGTCGCTGATGACCTCGGCGAGGGTGGCGCCCTCGGCGGCGACCTCTGCCTTGCCGCCGGTGTAGGTGCGCAGGATGGTGGGGATGCGAACGGTCACGCTCATGACTTTCAACCTCCGGTCAGGTGGGGGCCTTTAGGGGCGCGGGGAACTGCGCGACCAGCCCCCACCGGACCCGCAGGCGAAAAACAACGAAGCTAGGACGCGAGCCCAGCTTCCCTGAACGACTCGAGGCTCGGCCGGATGGTCGCGGTGAGCCCGGTACCGGCAACCGCGTCCAGCGTCTTCAGACCGTCCCCGGTGTTCAGCACGACGGTGGTCAGCGTCGGGTCCAGCAGTCCGTTCTCGATCAGCTTCTTCGCCACACCGACGGTCACCCCGCCCGCGGTCTCCGCGAAGATGCCCTCGGTCCGCGCGAGCAGCTTGATCGCGTCGACGACCTGCTCGTCGTTGACGTCCTCCACCGCCCCACCGGTACGCCGGGCGATGTCGAGAACATAGGGACCGTCCGCCGGGTTCCCGATCGCCAGCGACTTGGCGATGGTGTTCGGCTTCTGCGGGCGTACGACGTCGTGCCCGGCCTTGTAGGCCACGGACACCGGCGAGCAGCCCTCCGCCTGGGCGCCGAAGATCTTGTACGGCCTGTCCTCGACGAGCCCGAGCTTGATCAGCTCCTGCAGACCCTTGTCGATCTTCGTGAGCTGCGAGCCGGAGGCGATCGGCACGACCAGCTGGTCGGGAAGCCGCCAGCCGAGCTGCTCGCAGATCTCGTACGCCAGGGTCTTGGAGCCCTCCGCGTAGTACGGCCGCAGGTTGACGTTGACGAAGCCCCAGCCCTCGCCGGCCGGGTCGCCGATCAGCTCGGAGCAGAAGCGGTTCACGTCGTCGTAGTTGCCCTCGATGCCGACCAGCTCGCCGCCGTAGATCGCGGCCATGACGATCTTGCCCTCTTCCAGGTCGTGCGGGATGAACACGCAGGAGCGGAAGCCGGCGCGGGCGGCGGCGGCGCCGACGGCGCCCGCGAGGTTGCCGGTGGAGGAGCAGGACAGGGTGGTGAAGTCGAACGCGCGGGCGGCCTCGATGGCCTGGGCCACGACACGGTCCTTGAAGGAGTGCGTCGGGTTGCCGGAGTCGTCCTTCACGAACAACTTGCCCGCGTCGACGCCCAGTTCGCGGGCGAGGTTGTCGGCCTGGACGAGCTTGGTCCAGCCGGGGTTGATGTTCGGCTTGGTCGCCACATCGGCGGGGACGGGCAGGAGGGGCGCGTAACGCCAGATGTTCGCGGGGCCCGCTTCGATCTGCTTGCGGAGCTCTTCGGTGTCGTAGGCCGAGAAGTCGTAGGCGATCTCCAGCGGGCCGAAACACTCCTCGCAGGCGAAGACCGGGCCGAGCGGGACGCGGTGGCCGCACTCACGGCAGGACAGCGCGGCGGCGGGGCCGAGATCAACGGTGTCCGTGGGGTTCGGGTCCGCGGCGGTCGTGTCCGTCTTCGCGGGGTTCGTGGTGCTTGCAACAGTCTGCGCAGCCATGGAGGCGAGGCCCTTTCTCCTCATCTTCCTCACGACGCATCTCGCCGTGAGACGGATTTGGCACCTTCCCGAGCCGGGAGCCTCACCACGTCAGCGTGTACCTGCGTGACAAGACCGGCTGGAGGGTTGCCGGGGCTTCATCGGGCCGTATCCCTCTGCCCCTCTGGATGAGCGGTGTTCAGTTGTGTATGCGATTGTCCCGCCGACGGCCCCCGACATGCGATGGTCATCAGCGTTGTTCAAGACTGTAACCGAAGGCCAGGACAGTTGAGTGAGCCGTCCGAACCGCGAGATGGATCACATACTCACTGTCTGTGACCAGCCCTCGCCGAGAGAACGCAGAGGAGCCGCGCAACGTGCTGAAGGAAGTCGAGCACTGGCTGAGCACCCGCTCCTGGTCCCTGACCGATCGGCCGCTCCACAAGATCCTGGCCGCGAAGCACCGCACGGGCCAGTCGGTCTCCGTCGTGCTGCCCGCGCTGAACGAGGAAGCGACGGTCGGTGACATCGTCGCGATCATCCGCCACGACCTCATGCAGCAGGTCCCGCTCGTCGACGAGATCGTCGTCGTCGACTCCGGGTCCACCGACCGCACCTCCGAGGTGGCCGCCGCGGCGGGCGCCCGGGTCGTGCACCGGGACGACATCCTGCCCCGCATCCCCGCCGTGCCCGGCAAGGGCGAGGTGCTGTGGCGCTCGCTGCTGGTCACCAGCAGCGACATCGTCTGCTTCATCGACGCGGACCTGAAGGAGTTCTCCTCCGACTTCGTCACCGGAATCGTGGGCCCGCTGCTCACCGACCCCGGCGTCGACCTCGTCAAGGCGATGTACGACCGCCCGCTGGGCGGCGCCGCCGGCCAGGGCGGACGCGTCACCGAACTGATGGCCCGCCCGCTGCTCAACATGCACTGGCCTCAACTGGCCGGATTCGTGCAGCCGTTGGGAGGCGAGTACGCGGCCCGCCGCTCCCTGCTGGAGCAGCTCCCGTTCCCCGTCGGCTACGGCGTCGAGCTGGGCATGCTCGTCGACGCGCTGCACCTGGTGGGCCTGGACGCCCTCGCGCAGGTCGACGTGGGTGTGCGCAAGCACCGGCACCAGGACGGGCAGGCGCTGGGCCGCATGGCAGCGCAGATCTACCGCACGGCACAGCTGAGGCTGGCCCGCGGGCATCTCATCCGGCCGTCCCTCACACAGTTCGAGCGGGGGCCGGAGGGTTTCGAGCCGCGCACGTACTCCGTGGACACCGAGGAACGGCCGCCGATGGCGGACATCACCGAGTACCAGTCGCGCAAGGTGGCCTAGCCGGCGGCACGGCCCGGGGGCCGTATACGGACTCGGACGGTCCGCCGCGGGGCGTCCGTACGTTTGAGGGTTTCCGGGCCGGGCTAGGTTGTGCCGTATGGCTTCTACGTCGTCCACCTCGTCCACCTCGTCCACGTCGTCCACGTCCGGTGCAGCTCAGGTGCTCGTCGCGTCCAATCGCGGTCCGGTCTCGTACGAGGTGGGCGACGACGGTTCGCTGCATGCCCGGCGCGGCGGCGGCGGGCTGGTGTCCGGGCTGTCGGCGATCGGTCCGGACGCGGGGGCGCTGTGGGTGTGCTCGGCGCTGTCCGACGGCGACCGGGAGGCGGTCCGGCGGGGCGTCGGCGAGGACGGCGTGCGCATGCTCGCCATCCCGGCCGACGTGCACGCCGACGCGTACAACGGGATCGCCAACTCCGTGCTGTGGTTCGTCCACCACATGCTGTACCAGACCCCGCTGGAGCCGGTCTTCGACGCGGAGTTCCGGCGCCAGTGGGCGTCGTACGAGACGTACAACCGGGCGTTCGCCGAGGCGCTGGCCGAAGAGGCGGCCGAGGGCGCGGCGGTGCTGGTGCAGGACTACCACCTGTGTCTGGTGCCAGGGATGCTGAGGGAGTTGAGGCCGGACCTGCGGATCGGGCACTTCTCGCACACGCCGTGGGCGCCGGTGGAGTACTTCTCGATGCTTCCGGACGACATCCAGGTGCGGCTGATGGAAGGCATGCTCGGGGCGGACCGGGTGGGGTTCCTGACCTGGCGGTGGGCGACGGCGTTCGAGAACTGCGTGCAGGGGCTCGACCCGTACAGGTGGCTCCCCAAGTGGCCGTCCGGCGCGCCCCGGTCGATCGAGCACCTGGAGAAGGAGCGGATCACCCGCAGGACGCTCATCGGTGTCCACGGGCTGGGCGCCGACGCCGAGTTCCTGCACACCCGCTCGCACCAGGCGGACGTCGAGGAGCGGATGGTCGCGCTGCGCGAGGAGATCGGCGAGGGCCGCAAGGCCATCGTCCGGGTGGACCGGACCGAGCTGTCGAAGAACATCGTGCGCGGGCTGCTGGCGTACCGGCAGCTGCTCGACGACCACCCCGAGTGGCACGAGCGGGTCGTGCACGTGGCCTTCGCCTACCCGTCCCGGCAGGACCTCGCCGTGTACCGGGACTACACGGCCGAGGTGCAACGGGTCGCCGACGAGATCAACTCCCTTTACGGCAAGCCCGGTTGGACCCCGGTCGTCCTCCACGTCAAGGACGACTTCGCCCGCTCGCTGGCCGCGTACCGCCTCGCCGACGTGGCCCTCGTCAACCCCATCCGCGACGGCATGAACCTCGTCGCCAAGGAGGTTCCGGTCGTCTCCGACGAGGGCTGCGCGCTGGTCCTCTCCCGGGAGGCGGGCGCGTTCCAGGAACTGGGCAAGGACGCGATCGCCGTCAACCCGTACGACGTGATCGGCACGGCCGACGCCCTCCACGAGGCGCTCACCATGCCCGTCGGGGAACGCGCCGAGCGGACAAAGAGCCTGGCCGCCGCGGCTACGGCGCTTCCCCCGGCCCAGTGGTTCCTGGACCAGCTGAACGCGCTGCGGGATCAGGCGAGTTGAGCGGCGAGCACCGGAATACCGGCAGGGCTGCGGTCCCGCCGCCCTCCGGGCGCCACACCGTTGCGGCAAGCCCGCCTCGTCACCCCGACGCGGGGCACACGACCCCACACCCCGCCCCACTTCCTCCACCGACACCGGCCCCGTCAGTCCAGCCGAACGCGCTGCGCGAGCGGCGGAGCGGCCGACCGGAGGCACTCGGCAGCCGCGCATAACCGCCGACACCCCCGCGAAATCAGCCGAGTCGAGCCGCCAGCGCCGACAGCAGGGCCACGACCCCAGCCGCTCCGTCCACCACCAGGTCCGCGCGTTCGCGCAGTTCTGTCACCTCGTCGTTGCCGCTGCACACGAGGAGGCCGGGGAGGCCGTCGGAGCGGAGTTTCTCCACGGCGGCGAAGGCGGGGAGATCGCCGAGGTCGTCGCCGGCGTAGAGGACGGACTCGGCGCCCGTCTCGCGGAGGTAGTCGGCGAGGGCGACGCCCTTGTCCATGCCGGGCGGGCGCAACTCCAGGACCAGGCGGCCGGGTTCGACGATCAGGCCGTGGCGGGCAGCGAGGTCGGTGAGGGGGGCGCGGAGGGCCTCGAAGGCTGCCTGGGGGTCCGTGGCGCGGCGGGTGTGGACGGCGACGGCGCGGCCCTTCTCCTCGATCCAGGTGCCCTGCCAGGCGCCGATCCGGTCGAGGAAGCCCGGGAGTTCGGCGCGGACCGCCGCGACGCCCGGGTGCGGGGCGGGGGCGCTGACGGTGCTGCTCACCGCGTCCCAGCGTTCCGTGCCGTAGTGGCCGAGGACGACCAGGTGTTCCAGGCCCGGTACGCCCGCGAAGCCGCCGTTGCGGACCGCCACGCCCGCCGGGCGGCCGGTGATCACGGCGACGGAGGCGACCTTCGGGGCCAGCACGGCCAGCGCGGGCACCGCGCCCGGGTGCGCACGGGCCTGCTCGGGGTCGGCGACGATCGGTGCGAGCGTGCCGTCGAAGTCGAGCCCGATCACCGCGGCGGCGGGTTTCGCCAGGATCGCTTCGAGGCCTTCGCGCCCGGCACGGGTCACGGGGGTCGGCAGTACGTCGGTGGAGTCCTGAGGGCTGCCCATGTGTCGACCCTATCCGGGCGGGGCCGTACGCACCCCTCGCTCATCGGGGCACGGCCAGGACCCGCGCCTCTCCTCACCGCTCCGAACGCCGCGTCTCACGGACCCGTCTCAGCCTGTTCACCGTCACCGGGTCGTGGGCGAGCGCCCGCTCGTCGTCCAGCAGGGCGTTGAGCAGCTGGTAGTAGCGCACGGGGGCCAGGCCCAGCTCCTCGCGTATCGCGCGCTCCTTCGCGCCGGGGCCCGGAAAGCCGCGGCGCTCCAGCGCGAGGATGTCCTGTTCCCTCCGGTTCAGCGGGGAGAGCCGCGAGGGCCGGTCCTTGTCCATGCCCTGCACCGTAACCCCCGCCACTGACAGCGGCCCCGGCCCACCCCGGCCTCCTACTTGCCGCTCTCCGCCAGCGTCGCCGCCGCCTGCAGCTGCCCCAGCACCGCGCCCGGGCTGCCGTTCGCGGCGACCGCCCGCCCTATGCGCTTCTTGATGTCGGCGCTGACCGTGGCCCAGGAGGTGTTGCCGACCGGGTAGAGCGTGGACAGCGGGAGCTCCTCCAGGAAGGGCCGGAGGGCGCGGTCCTCCTTCGCGGCCTCCATGACCTTGGACGCGGAGTTGGTCACGGGCAGCAGGTCGTACTCCCGGGAGAAGGCGAGGACGTTCTTCTCGCTGTAGACGTAGTCGAGGAAGTCGCCGATCTGGTCGCGGTGGCCGTTCTGCTTGAAGGCGGCCATCCAGTCGGCGACGCCCATCGTGGTCTTGGCCTTGCCGGTGCGCCCCGGCATCGCGACCGTGCCGAACTTGACGCCCTTCTTGGCCGCCTGCTGGATGAGTGTCGGGTGTCCGTTGAGCATGCCTACGTCACCGTTCGCGAAGGCGGCGAACGCGTCCGCGCGGTTGAGCTGGGCGGGTGCGACGGGCCCGGTCAGGCCCTTGCCGACGAGGTTGTCGCGCAGCCAGGTGAAGGTGGAGATGTTCTCCGCGGAGTCCAGGGTGTAGGTGCTGCCGAGGTCGTCGGTGTAGCCGCCGCCCCCGCCGAGCAGCCACTGCATGGTCTCGGCCTGCGCCTCCTCGGAGCCGAGGGGCAGCGCGAACGGGTACTTCACGCCCCGCTCCTTCAGCGCCTCCGCGTCCGCTGCCAGCTCGCTCCAGTCCTTGGGCGGGGTCAGACCGGCCCGGGCGAAGAGGGTCTTGTTGTAGAAGAGGACGCGCGTGGAGGCGGCGAAGGGCATGCCGTACTGGACGTGGTTCACCTGCCCCGCGTCCGCGAGCGGCTCCAGGAAGTCGGCCTCCACGGGGATGGAGAGCAGGTCGGCGGTGGAGTACAGCCTGCCCTCGTCGGCGTAGTCGGCGTACGCACCGATCTGCGCCATGTCCGGGGCCTTCCCGGCGTCGACCATGGCGTCGACCTCGTTCCACGAGTACACGCCGACGTCGACCTTCACTCCGGGGTGGTTGGCCTCGTACGCCTTGACGAGCGTGTCCCAGTACTTCCGCGAACTGTTGGACGCGGAGTCGCCGTAGTCGGCGGCGACGAGTCTCAGAGTGACATCACCGGAGTCCCCGCCGAGGCCGCAGCCGCCGAGGACCGCCGTCATGCCGAGTACGGACATCGCCGCGATCATTCCTGTCCTGCGCCGCTGCACTGCTGACTCCCCAAAGCTTTGCTGTCGTGACGTTCGCTCCGCGAACCCATAAGGTCTACACCACGTAAGTGGACTAGACCTCTCGCGGGTAGACGGGCCACACTGTCCCCCGTGAGACATGTCATCGCCCTCGACGTGGGCGGCACCGGGATGAAGGCCGCCCTGGTGGGGGCCCACGGCGAGCTGCTGCACCGGGCCCGCCGGGCGACCGGCCGCGAGCGCGGACCGGACGCGGTCGTCGAGCACATCCTCGGCTTCGCCGCCGAGCTGCGCGCGTACGGCGAGGAGCATTACGGCGAGCCCGCGTCCGCCGCCGGCGTCGCCGTCCCCGGCATCGTCGACGCCGAACGAGGCGTCGCCGCCTACTCGGCCAACCTCGGCTGGCGGGACGTACCCCTGCGCGACCTCCTCGCCGGCCGCCTCGGCGGTGTCCCCGTCGCCCTCGGCCACGACGTCCGCACCGGCGGCCTCGCCGAGGGCCGGATCGGCGCGGGCAAGGGCGCCGACCGCTTCCTGTTCGTGCCGCTGGGCACCGGCATAGCGGGCGCCATCGGCATCGACGGCCGGGTGGAGGCGGGCGCGCACGGCTTCGCGGGCGAGATCGGCCACATCGTCGTACGGCCGGGCGGCGCCCCCTGCCCTTGCGGCCAGACCGGCTGTCTGGAGCGGTACGCGTCCGCGGCGGCGGTGACGGAGGCGTGGGCCACCGCTTCGGGCGACCCGGAGGTGGACGCGGCGGACTGCGCGAAGGCGGTCGCTTCCGGGGACCCTCGCGCGGAGAAGGTCTGGCAGGAAGCCGTCGACGCCCTCGCCGACGGCCTGGTCACCGCCCTCACTCTGCTGGACCCCCGCACGATCATCATCGGTGGCGGCCTGGCCGAGGCGGGGGAAACGTTGTTCGCACCACTGCGGGAGGCGGTCGAGGGCCGGATCACCTTCCAGAAGCTCCCCACGATCGTCCCCGCGGCCCTGGGGGACACAGCCGGATGCCTCGGTGCCGGCCTCCTGGCCTGGGATCTCCTACAAACCACTGACCGCACGGAGGTAACGCCCTAATGGCAACTCCCTCAGGGGCGCGGGGAACTGCGCGACCAGCCACGACGAACCCGCACCCCGCAACGGCGAATGCACCCCTGATCCTGTCCGGCGCGAACGTGGTCCTCCCCACAGGCACCGTCCAGAACGGCCGAGTGATCGTCGACGGCACCCGCATCAACGGTGCCGCCCCCGACAACGCCCAGGTACTCGACGTCACCGGCCACTGGCTGGTGCCCGGCTTCGTCGACATCCACAACCACGGCGGCGGCGGAGCCTCCTTCACCTCCGGCACCGTCGAGGACGTCCTCAAGGGCATCCACACCCACCGCCTGCACGGCACCACAACCCTCGTCGCCTCGACCGTCACCGGCGAGATGGACCTCCTGGTCCAGCGCGCCGGCCTTCTCTCCGAACTCGCCGAGCAGGGCGACCTCGCCGGCATCCACTTCGAGGGCCCGTTCATCTCCCCCTGCCGCAAGGGCGCGCACTCCGAAGCGCTGCTGCGCGAGCCGGACCCGGCGGACGTGCGCAAGCTGGTCGACGCGGCGCGCGGCAGCGCCAAGATGGTCACCCTCGCGACCGAACTGCCGGGCGGGCTCGACTCCGTACGGCTGCTCGTCGAACTCGGCGTCATCGCGGCGATCGGGCACACGGACGCGTCGTACGAGCAGACGGTGGAGGCGATCGACGCGGGCGCGACGGTCGCCACGCATCTGTACAACGCGATGCCGCAGCTCGGTCACCGCGAGCCCGGACCGATCGTGGCGCTTCTCGAAGACGAGCGCATCACCGTCGAGTTGATCAACGACGGTACGCATCTGCACCCCGCGTCACTGGAGTTGGCGTTCCATCACGCACGCGCGGACCGGGTGGCGCTGATCACGGACGCGATGGACGCGGCGGGCTTCGGTGACGGCCGTTACATGCTCGGCCCGTTGGAGGTCGAGGTGAGTGAGGGGGTGGCGCGGCTGGTGGAGGGCGGTTCGATCGCGGGCTCGACGCTGACCCTGGACCGGGCCTTCAAGCGTTCGGTGACGGTCGACCGGCTGCCGGTCGAGGACGTGGTCGCCGCGATCTCGGCCAACCCGGCCAGGCTGCTGGGGAGTTACGACGAGATCGGCTCGCTGGAGCCCGGCAAGTACGCCGACCTGGTGCTGCTGGACTCCGAATTCGATCTCAAGGGCGTGATGCGGCGCGGCACTTGGGTGGTGGAGCCCCAACTGGGGTGATATGCGCCACTGCTGAGGGCGGCGGTTGTCCCGGGGGACTGGGAGGACCGCCTCCCGTTTGACATCATCGAGCCTCCGGAACACAGAGCAAGCGCATTCATGCGGTCTTCGGGGGAGGTCGCCCGGTGATTCTCACGGTCACACTGAACACCGCGCTCGACATCACCTATCGGGTACGGGAGTTGCGGCCGCACGGCACACACCGCGTCTCCGAGGTGACCGAGCGGCCCGGCGGCAAGGGGCTGAACGTGGCCCGGGTGCTGTCCGCCCTCGGCCACGAGGTGACGGTGACCGGGTTCACGGGCGGCGCCACCGGACGGGTCGTACAGGAACAACTCGCTGGTACACCGGGCGTGTTGGACGCGCTGGTCCCGGTCTCCGGGGCCACCCGGCGCACGACGGCCGTCGTGGACGAGCTGACCGGTGACACGACTCAACTCAACGAGCCCGGTCCGACGGTCACTTCGGCGGAGTGGTCGGCGTTCCAGGAGGCGTACGAGGCCCTGCTCGGCGGGGTGTCGGCGGTGGCCCTGTGCGGGAGTCTGCCGCCCGGGGTACCGGTGGGCGCGTACGCGGGCCTGGTCCGCACGGCACGGGCGGCCGGCGTCCCCGTCCTCCTCGACACCAGCGGCGAACCCCTCCGCCGCGGAGTCGCCGCCCGCCCCGACATCGTCAAGCCCAACACCGACGAACTGGCCGAACTCACCGGCTCCCACGACCCGTTGCGGGCCACCCAGGACGCGCGGCGCCGGGGCGCCCGGACAGTGGTCGTCTCGCTGGGTGCGCGGGGTCTGCTCGCGGCGACCCCGGAGGGCACCTGGCACGCGACGCCTCCGGCACGGGTGCACGGCAACCCGACCGGCGCGGGCGACTCGGCGGTCGCGGGCCTGCTGTCGGGACTGGCCGAGCGCCTGCCCTGGCCGGCCCGGCTGACCCGCGCGGTCGCCCTGTCGGCGGCGACCGTACTGGCCCCGGTGGCGGGCGAGTTCGACGGGGCGGCCTACGAGGAGCTGCTGGGGCGGATCGCAGTGACGGGGGACGCCAGCGCGGCCTAGGTCAGCCGTTCACCAGGTACAGCTGGTCGAAGTTGACGTCGCACTGGTCGCCCTGCTCGCAGGAGATCTTGATGGTGTTGGTGCCCTTGTTCAGCTGGACGGACGCCCAGGTCTCCGTCCAGCCCTTCTCGTAGTTGCCCTCGGGGGCCTTCGCGAAGTTGCTCAGGTTGAGTGGGCGGGACTGGGCCGTGCCGTTGATCGTGAGGGTGGCGGTGGCGTCCTTGCCGGGTACGCCGTAGTTGACGTAAAGGCGGTAGCCGCCGCTCTTCGCGATGCCGCTCACGTTCCAGGTCAGGGTCGCGCCGACCGCGTTGAAGCCCGTCACATAGACACCGCCGTCGGCTTTGGCGCCGTCGATGTCCGATGCCGTGGTGGCGCCGCCACCCAGCAGAAGGGCCTTGGCGTCGATCTTCGGCAGTTCCGCCGCGTCCGACGCACTGCTGCTCGGCGACGGACTCGAAGAGGCGCTCTGCGAAGCCGACGGCGTGCTGCCCGCCTGGTCGCCCGTCTTGGTGTCGCCGTTGCCGTTCATCATCGCCACGCTGATGCCGATGACCACCGCGGCGACCACCGCGATCGCGCCGATCAGCAGGCCCTTGGTGTTGGGGCCGCGGCCCCGGCCGCCGCCGCGGCCGCCGCCGTAGGACGGGGGCTGCTGGGTGGGCGGGGCGCCGAAGGACTCGGGGGCCTGGTAGGCGGCGTTCGGCTGGGCGCCGTAGGCCTGCTGCTGCGGGACGGTCTGGCCGTACGGCTGCTGGTACTGCGCGGTGGGGGCGGCGGCCTGCTGGCCGCCGTACTGGCGCTCACCGACCGGGCGCACTCGGTTGACCGAACCCGGGTAGCCGTAGCCACCGCCGCCGGACGGCGGCTGGGCGCCGTTGGCCTGGCCGTCGGCGTACAGGTAGCCGAACGGGTCGTCGTCCTCGGGCGTGCTCGCTCCGTTGTTGCCGGGCGTCATCCCTAGGTACTCCTCAACAGGTGCGGGTGCGGGTACGTCAGCTTCAGATGCGTCTTCGATACGTCTGGAGAACTGCGAGCCTACCCGCTCCGCGTGGTCCAAACGGGTGACTCGGACCGCATCACAACGCTGACCTGGAGATCATCCCGCGCGTCTGTGCTGTTTGGGACGAGATCGTTTCTCGATGTACATCCGTTCGTCGGCGGACTTCAACACCTCGTCCGCCGTCATGCCGCAGTGGGCCCACCCGATGCCGAAACTGGCCCCGACCCGCATGGCCCGGCCGTCGACCCGGATGGGCTGGATGATCTCGTTGCGCAGGCGTACGGCGAGGTCGGCGGCGTCGGCCTTGCCGAGGCCGTCGGCGAGGACGACGAACTCGTCGCCGCCGAGCCGGGCCACCGTGTCGCCGTCGCGCACGGCCCGGCCGAGCCGCCGGGCGACCTCGATGAGGACCGCGTCGCCCGCGTTGTGCCCGAACCGGTCGTTGATCGACTTGAAGCCGTCGAGGTCGCAGAAGAGGACCGCGAGCCCCTTGGTGCCGTCGTCGCGCTCGCCCTCGGGGGCGATGGTGTGGACGTGGTGGTCGTAGGCGTCGAGGAGGCCGGCGCCCGGGGGGTAGTCGAAGCCGTGGCCGTTCGCGTCGTAGGCCGGGTGTCCGTACGCGGCGTCGAGGGACTCGACCTCGCCGGGGAACGTGGAGGTCGGGCGCTGGCAGAGGCGGGCGGAGAGGCGGGTGCGCAGCTCGGCCGAGTTCGGCAGGCCGGTGAGCGCGTCGTGCGCGGCGCGGTGGGCGAGCTGCAGCTCGCGGCGCTTGCGGTCCTCTATGTCCTCGACGTGGGAGAGGAGGAAGCGCGGTCCGTCGGCGGCGTCGGCGACGACGGAGTTGCGGAGCGAGACCCAGACGTAGGTGCCGTCCCGGCGGCCCAGGCGGAGTTCCGCGCGTCCGCCCTCCGCCGAGGTTCTCAGCAGGGTGCCTATGTCCTCGGGGTGGACGAGGTCCGAGAAGGAGTAGCGGCGCATAGCGGAGGCGGGGCGGCCCAGGAGGCGGCACAGGGCGTCGTTGCTGCGGAGTATTCGGCCGTGCTGGTCGCCGCCCATCTCGGCTATCGCCATGCCGGAGGGGGCGTACTCGAAGGCCTGCCGGAAGCTCTCCTCGCTTGCGCGCAGGGCCTGTTGCTCACGTTCGAGTCTGACAAGTGCGCGTTGCATATTCGCACGTAGACGCGCGTTGCTGATCGCGATGGCGGCCTGGAACGCGTACATCTGGAGCGCTTCCCGTCCCCATGCGCCCGGCCTGCGGCCGTTGCGCGGCCGGTCCACGGACAGGACGCCGATCAGTTCGCCGCACGAGCCGCCGGAGACGCCGGGCGTGTACATCGGCGCGAAGAGGCGGTCTGAGGGGTGCCACTCGTCCTCGAAGCGGGGGGCGGGGCCGTCGGTGTACCACTGCGGCACGTCGTCCTCGTCGAGGACCCAGCCCTCGGTGTGCGGTATGAACCGCAGGTCGCCCCAGCTCTCGCCCATGCCGAGGCGGCGCTCCCAGGAGGCACGGGAGCCGACCCGGCCGGTGATGAGCGCCTCGGCGGCGGAATTGCCGGAGAAGGCGGCGACGACCAGGTCGCCGTCGGGGCGTACGAGGTTGACGCATGCCAGCTCGTACCCGAGGCCCTTGACCACGCCGTCGGCGACGGTCTGCAGGGTGTCCGCCAGGCTGCGGGCGGTGTTCATGTCCGCCATGACCGTGTGCAGTTGCCGCAGGTTCTCAAGACGGACGTAGGGTTCCGACTCGGTCTCCATACTCGCCCTCCCCCCGAGACCTCGCAGCGAATCAAGGGTCTTCTTCCCCGCCACTGAATCACAGCGCGCTGCCCACTCGGTACACAGGGTCAACAATTACTACCCCTTGTGACTCAAGTCACAGCGGAAGATGAACAATTGAGTGGAGTTTCTGCGTTTTACCTGTGCGTTTACTGAACGCAAACTTTGTGGGTGTGTGGACATGATGCACGACGATGTTCCGTCGCGTGGGTCATTGGACCTAGGACCCTGTTGCGACCGAAGTCCGATGCGGTGCGCGGCACTCGGAGATTAGCGTTCCCGGCGTGCTGAACACCGCGTCGATCACCGAGTCCGCTCCCTCCGGGCATGCTGTGGGGGTGAGCAACGACGAGTTCCGCGCCGCCCTCGCCCGGCTGGCCGCGGGCGTGGTCCTGGTGACCGCGCACGAGGAGCCGTACGACCCGGACGACCCGCAGGCGCCGGTCGGCGAGGACGTCGGCATGACCGCGACCGCCTTCATGTCGGTCTCCCTGGACCCGCCGCTGGTCCTGGTCAGCCTCCGCAACGGCTCCCGCATGGACGACCTCCTCGACGAACAGCCCCTGTGGGCCGTCTCCGTCCTCTCCGAGAGCCAGCGCCACATCGCCGGCCGCTTCGCCATGAAGGGCCGCATCAGCGACCGCCTCCTCTTCGACGACATCCCCTACGTCCACGGCGCGGCCTCCGGCGCCCCCCTGGTGCGCGGCGCCCTCGCCACCCTCGAATGCCGCACGGAACAGCGGATTGCGGCCGGGGACCACACGCTGGTCATCGGCCGCGTACTGACGGCGGAGGCGACGAGCACGGACGGCGGTCCGCTGGCCTATTTCCGGGGCAGGTACCGGCAGTTGGGGTGAGCGTGAATTCGGTCGCCCACCGGTGAGCGGTCCGCCTACCGTGCACGCATGACGACGATCACCACCGGGCCGGGGCCCCGCCTCGAAGAGATCACCCCGGCCAACTTCGAAGCCGCCGTGGGCATTCGGGTCCGCCCCGACCAGGAATTCGCGGTCTCCCCCGTCTTGAAATCCCTCGCCGAGGCCTACGTCCACCCCGGCACCGCCTGGCCCCGCCTGATCGTCGACGAGGACCGCCCCGTCGGCTTCCTCATGGCCTTCTTCGACATCGACTGGAACCTGGACGGCTCCGTCGTCCGTTCCGGCCTGTGGCGCCTTAACATCGCGGCGGACCAACAGGGCCGCGGCTACGGCCGGTTCGCCGTGGAGTCCGTCGCCGCCGAGATCCGCCGCCGGGGCGGCAAGGAGTTCTACGTCACCTGGCACGAGGGCGCGTCGGGACCGGCGAACTTCTATCTGGGGCTGGGTTTCCGGCCCAACGGCGAGCTGAGCGAGGGCGAGACGGTCGGCGTGCTGGAACTGCCGTAGCCGAGCCTCAGACCAGCTGTACGTCGAGCAGCGCCACCTGCTCCGCCTCCGTCACGATGTCGATCGCGGCGATACGGTCGCCGACGAAGGTGAAGGCGAGGGTGCGTACCGGGCGGCCGTCGACGAGCAGGGCGATACCGGTGACACCGTCCACCAGGGCGGGCCACGCGAGGCCGGCGAAGTGCGAGAAGCTCGTCGCGCCGGACGCCACCGCGGCGGCACCCGCGGTCACCGTGTCCCCGGAGCGTGCGACCACGTCCGGGTCGAGCACCTTCACCAGCGCCTCGAAGTCCCCCTCCCGCACGGCGGCGAGAAAGGCGTCGGCGACCACCCGCTGCCGGGCCGGATTCCCGTCCGGCGCGGGCGCCCCCCGCACCCGCCGCCGGGCCCGGCTCGCCAACTGCCGTGCCGCCGTGGGCGTGCGGCCGACGATGGACGCGATCTCCTCGAACGGCACCGCGAACAGGTCGTGCAGCACGAACGCGAGCCGCTCCGCGGGCGTCAGGGTCTCCAGCACGACCAGAAGCGCGGCCCCGACCGAGTCGGCGAGGAGCGCGTCCTGTTCGGGGCCGGGCGCGGCGGCCTGAACCGGTGCGCCGAGGTCGAGGGGTTCCTCGGCGCGGGAGGTGCGGGAGCGGAGCATGTCGAGGCAGACCCGGCCGACGACGGTGGTGAGCCAGCCCGCGAGGTTCTCCACCTTTTCCGAGTCGGTCCGGCTCAGCCGGACCCAGGCCTCCTGCACGGCGTCGTCGGCCTCGGCGGACGAGCCGAGCATGCGGTGCGCGACCGCGTGCAGGCGCGGGCGGTGGGATTCGAACCGGGCGGCAAGAAATTCACTGTCCTGTCGCCGGGGGAATTGTCGGGGGAATTCGAAGTCGCCCACAGTGGAACACTCCTCGTCGCGGTCAGTCGTCACTGCTACGACGGAGCACGGGCCGAGGATGTGACAACCGGCGGCGGACTATCCCCAGTCCCGCCCGGTCCGCCCCCGCTTGGTGTCGGAGCGCGCCTTCTTCTCGCGCAGCCGGCGTTCGTTGATGCCCCGGGGAATCCGGGTGGGCCTGCGCGGCTTCGGCGGCGGCGCGGTGGCCTCGGCGAGCAGCGCGGCGAGGCGTACGGCGGCGGTCTCGCGGTTGCGCCACTGGGAGCGGTGCTCGGAGGACCGTACGGTCACGACGCCGTCGACGAGCCGGGAGGCGAGGCGCTCCAGCGCGCGGGCCTTCCACACCTCGGGCAGGGCCTCGGTCTTCGCCAGGTCGAAGCGCAGCTCCACCTGGGAGTCGCTGGTGTTGACGTGCTGCCCGCCCGGCCCCGACGACCGCGAGAAACGCCACATGAGCTCGGCCTCGGGCAGGGAGACGGAGCCGCGGATGAGATAAGGACCGGACATGTCCCCCATGGTCGCCTGTCTGTCCGGTCCACGTCACGCCAATTACCCCGGACGTTCCGGAAGACGTGGGTGGAGAAGAGAGTGAAGAGGCGGGTAAAGAAAGTAAAGCCACCTGGAACCTTCGATACCCCTCTTGGCGTTCATACAGGTACCGGTAGCTTCGTCCTCAGTACGAAGCCCGCACCGCAACGAGGGAAGGACTCCCAACAATGGCTGTAAGCCTGTCCAAGGGTGGCAACGTCTCGCTCACCAAGGAGGCCCCGGGCCTGACCGCCGTCACCGTAGGCCTCGGCTGGGACGTCCGCACCACCACCGGCACGGACTTCGACCTCGACGCCTCGGCGATCGCGGTCAACCCCGAGGGCAAGGTCTACTCGGAGGGCCACTTCATCTTCTTCAACAACAAGTCGACCCCCGACCAGACCATCGTCCACACCGGCGACAACCGCACGGGCGAGGGCGCGGGCGACGACGAGGCGATCAACGTCAACCTGGCCGGCCTCCCGGCCGACATCGACAAGATCGTCTTCCCGGTCTCGATCTACGACGCGGAGACCCGCTCGCAGAACTTCGGCCAGGTCCGCAACGCGTACATCCGCATCGTGAACCAGGCGGGCGGCGCGGAGATCGCCCGCTACGACCTCTCCGAGGACGCGGCGACGGAGACGGCAATGGTCTTCGGCGAGCTGTACCGCAACGGCGCGGAGTGGAAGTTCCGCGCGGTGGGCCAGGGTTACGCCTCGGGCCTGGTCGGCATCGCCCAGGACTTCGGTGTGAACGTCTGACGGACGACCCGCCCGCAGCGCACTGTGCGAGGCCCCTGACCGCGTGACCGCGGCCGGGGGCCTCGGGCAACGGGGAATGGCTTTTCCGGGGGTCCACAGGGGCGTCTCAGACCCGTGTGGGAGTGTGCCGGGGTCAGCAGCGGCTGGACCCTGGAAGGACAGAGCACCATGTCGTTCGGACCGCCCTCCGCCGGTTTCGGGCCTCCCCCGCCCGCCGGTCCGCCCGCCTGGACCCCGCCGACCGAGACCGAGCGGGCCCTCGCCGAGGCCAGGGCGCGCGGCGACCGGTCCGCGTACTACGACGTACTCGCCCGGAGCCACCTCTACTACGAGATGTCCCGCGAGGCCTACGACGCCCAACCCGACCGTGTGCACCGGGTGTTCATCCGCGACGTCCGACGCAGGACCAGGCACTGGGAACTGTTCACCGACGGCATGCTGCCCGCGCCCCGCCCCGACATGGTGTACGCGCGTGCCTCACTCCGCTGGATAGCCGACGCCTGGAACCCGCAGTGCCCGCCCACCGTCGTCGTCGACCCCGGCACCCCCTGCGAACTCGTCCTGCCCTACGGCCCTCCGGGCACGACGGACTGGTCACGCGCGGCCGAACACATCGGCACCCCCGACACCGGGATGCGGCTGCGCGCACTGCACGTCGGCGGCGCGCTGCACGGCCCCGTCGCCCACGGCCTCGCCTGCGGAGCCCTCCTCTGCGTCAGCAACGGCTCCCTCTGGAACGCCCCGGCCTGGCACGGCAGCGGCTACGACGGGGAACGCCGGCGGCTGCGCGAGTGGTGGGGCATCACCACCCGCGCCCAGTGGCAGCACCACCTGCGCAACCTGCTGGCCCGCGAAGCGTCCAGCTCCGTATGGGAGTTCGCGCTGAGTCTGCGCCGCACCATCGCCCGTGACTTCGGCGGCCACGTCGACACCGGCTACTGGCGGCAGGCCGTCGCCACCGTCATCCGCGCCGACTCCGAGGGCTCCACGGTCATCACCGAGGACGGCGTCACCAAGACAGACCCGCGCCCCGCCTCCGAGACCGAGGCCCGCATCGAGGGCGTACAACGCCTCATCGGCCGCATCACCCGCTACGAGGCCCGCATGCGGGCCGACGGCATCCTCGACGAGAACCGCCATGTCAACTCCATCGAGGCCTGGGACCTGGGCCGCGCCTCGAAGATGGCCCGCTGGGGACTCGGCGCCCGCTTCTGCACCCTCGCGGAGACCGAGTCGGCCCTGGTCCGCGCGGGCCGCGCCGCCACCCTCGCCCACCGCTCCTGGCCTGACTTCTCGGCCGGCTACATCCTCGGCCGCTGCCTCCACTTCGACGAGGAGGAGTTCGGCCCCTGGTACCAGGACATGGTCACCGCGCATCGGATCCTGACGTCGGATCCGGGGAGTCCTTGGCTGAACATTCCGTTCCGGTAGTGGGCGGGTTGGTCAGCACAGGCCGGCCGCGGCTGTGCCCCTCGCGCACCCTCGGGCCAGGCCAGGGCGAGAGGGGTGGGCGGGAGGTCCGACACCGGTACGGCGGTCACCTCGGGGGAGATCCGTTCGGCGGCGCCCGAGCCCACGACGGTGACCAGGCGCCCGAGCGCGACCCGGTCGACGATCTCGTCGAGCCCCACCGGAGGGCACTCGGCCGCGAAGTGCGCGTCCCGCCCGAGTTCGGCGACCGTCACCGCGGTCACCGCACTGGCCGGGGCCGGTCCACTCACCGTCCGTGTCGGCGCGGTCTTCCCCCGTGACCAGGGCGAGACACAGGCACGAGGGCCGCGCGAGGCGAGCGATCCCCCGCTCCGCCTCGGAGGCGAACCGGGGCGCCTGCCGGGCGAGTTGCTCCCCGAGCCGGGCCCCGGTCCGGATCCACCGCCTCCGCACCCCCGACTCCCTGGCCATACGCCTCGAAGTCGCCCTGCGCCACGACCGCTTACGCGTCCCGGCCTACGACGACGCCCCCGACGCCGACCCCACCAGTCCGCCCGGCGACGCGTACGACGAGAACGGGCGAGGCCTGCTCCTGCTCATCGGCCTCGCCCGGAACCGGGGCGTGCGGCGCGGCGCCACCGCGCACGGCACCCCGGCAAACAGATCTGGTCCGAGCTCGGCGAGGCAGCCGACGGCCGGCGTGCCTCATCAGGGGTCGGCCCATGCGGTCACGGCATCAGCCGACCGAATCCACCGAGGTCTCGAAGCCCGCGCTGTCGCAGTAGGACACCGCACGCCCCTCAGCCCCGGTGTCACCGGCGATCGCGTTGACGGTGTCGTCGAGGATGCGGGTGCCACCGTGTTCCAGGCCTGCTTTGTCCAGCTTCCTCGAAGCGTGGATGGCCGCTTCCCCTGCCACTTCGGTGTCGGCCGTCCTGGCGCGTACCTCATGCTGCCAGGATCCCAGCTTGTCGCAGTACTCCTCTTGCCGCGCCTTGTCCTGCGCCGAATGGTCCGACGAACAACCGCTCATCAGGACAGCCGCGACAACGACGGCCGCCGCTCGTACGGCGGCGCCACCCCCGCACCCGTACTGCATGGACATGCCTTCCCCGAAGCCGCCGACACAGAGTATGGATCACCCAGGTGTCACCTCGCACCGGATCCGCGCAGCACTAGCGTGCCCCCATGTTCCTCGAATCGCTCACGCCGACCGAGGCCGGTGCCCTCCCCGGTGAGCTGCTCACCGAGCTCGCCGCCCTCTACGCCTCCAACCACGCGTTCCACGCCCTCAGCGGCGACTTCCCGGACCCGGAGAACATCCGGCCCGAGCAGGTGGCGACCGCGCTGGCCGACGAACTGGCCGACCCGGAGGTGGAGGTGCTGCTCGCGCGCAGTGCGGGACGGCTCGTCGGGATCGCCATCACCCTCGGAGCGCATCCCGATCCGGACGACGAAGACCCCTGGATCGGCCTGCTGATGGTGGACGCCGCACAGCAACGGCAAGGACACGGACGGCAGTTGGCATCCCTGGTCGAGGACCGCTTCCGCACGGCCGGCCGAACCGCCGTACGTCTGGCCGTCCTTGACAACAATCCCGACGGCCTCGCCTTCTGGACCGCCCTCGGCTACGACGTCATCGACCACCGCCAGGATCGCCGACTCGGCCGCCCCTGCGCTGTGTTGCGCAAGCAGCTCCGCAAGGTCCGCCACTCCGCCCGCGTCGCGGTACTGGACCCCGCCGGCTCCGTCTTCCTCTTCCGCTACAACGACGCCGAAACCGGCGGCACCTTCTGGGCCCTCCCCGGCGGCGGCCTCGAAGCCGACGAGACCCCACGCGAGGCCGCCCTGCGCGAACTCCAGGAGGAGACCGGCTGGACCGACCTGAAGCCCGGCCCCCTGCTCAGCACCAGGAAGGTCGACCTCACCTTCGCCGGCACTCCGACCCACCAGCACGAACGCATCTACGTCACCCACGGCCCGCACCGCGAACCCACCGGCGCCCACCTCACCACCACCCACGCCCAGGAGGGCATCCGCACCGGGCGGTGGTGGACCCGGGAGGAACTGCGGACTACGACGGAGACCGTGTGGCCCTCCGAACTCGGCCGCCTCCTCGACGAGTTGGAGGGTTGACCCGCCTCATGCCCGACAGCCGGTACCGGCCCGGCAGCTACCGGCGGACGGCGACGACGAACAGCCGGTCGGCGGTCTTCCGGCCGACTCCGGGCCCGATCTCGATGTCGTGGAAGCCCGCCGAGGACAGACGTCGCCGTAGCTCCGCCTCGCTCCAGGGACGCATCGTGAAGTCGTAGGCCGACCTTTGCCGTTCGGTCGGCCGTGGGTATGGGTGCCGCGGACAGCCGGAAACGCCCCACGTCCCCCGGCACCCGCCGATGTCAGCGGCCGTACGTCTCCCTGAAGCAGGTCAGCGAGCGGTCCCGGCGCCCCGAATGGCGGCGGGACTCGGCCGGGTGGCCGAGCGGGACGAGGAGGGCGATGTGCAGGTCGTCCCGGCCGTCGATGCCGACGGCCTTCTTGACCGCGTCCTCGTCCCAGCCGTTCATCGGGCTGGTGGCCAGGCCCGCGGCCTCGGCGGCGACCATGAGGAAGGAGGCGGCGATCATGGCGTCCTTCACCGCGTACTCCCGCTCCAGACCGCGCTCCCGCAGGTCCTCGTGGAAGAGGCGCGCGTCCTCGGGCGAGGCGGCGGCGAACCGCTCGGACCACGCACCACTCACCACGACGACGGACCTGGCCCGGAGATTGAAGCTGGACGGAGCCTCCAGAGCCAGCTCGACCAGCTCGCGCAGCAGCGGGGCCGGCACCGGATCGAGCCGGTAGTGGCGGATGCTGCGGCGGGACCGGATGACCCGGGACACCGTGGCGTGATCCGTCGCGAGCGACTCCACAGACATGAGAACTTCATGGGCCAGCGGGCCGCCCGGCGCACCGACCTGGACCTCGACGCCATGGGCGCCATCGGCCGCGTCCTGCGGCTTTCACGGCTGGTCAACACCCGGCTGAAGGAGTACTTCGCCCAGTACGACATGGAGACCTGGGAGTTCGACGTCCTCGCCACCCTGCGCCGCAGCGACCGGCCGCCGACGGCGAAGGCGCTGGCCTCCAGCGTCATGATCGGCTCGGCAGCCCTCACCAACCGCGTCGACCGGCTCGTCGCCCACGGCCCCGTCACCCGCGACTTCGTACCCGGCGACCGCCGCAGCCTGCACATCGCGCTCACCGACGCCGGGCGCGACCTCGTCGACCGCGTGGTGGAGGGCCACGTACAGAACCAGATCCAGACCCTCTCGGCCCTGGAGACCACAGACCGCGACGAACTGACCCGGATGCTGCGCACCCTGCTGATCTCCCTGGGGGACACCCGCTGAGCGACCCGGGCCGACCGGTCAGGCGTGCGCCGGCTTCCGGTCCCCGTACAACCAGTCCCGCCAGATCCCCCCGAAGTCCTTCCCCGGCGCCATCCGCTCCACGTAAGCCGTGAAGTCGGCGGTGTCCGCGTTGCCGTGACGGTGGGCGGCGGCCCAGCCCTGCACGATGTCGTAGAACCGGGCGTCGCCGACCGTCCGGCGGATCTTGTGGAGCACCATCGCGCCACGCTCGTAGACGGGACTGTCGGAGATGTGCGCGGCGGAGCTGGGACGGGCCGGCGGAAAGGCCCAGACCGCCTCGCTCTCGGACGGGTCGTCGAAGTAGGTCCCGTCATAGAGCGCGTCGAAGGTCTCCTGAGCCGTGTCGCCGCCGTGGTCCTCGGACCAGAGCCATTCCGCGTACGTCGCGAAGCCCTCGTTGAGCCACATGTCGCGCCACGTCTTCGGGGTGACGGAGTCGCCGTACCACTGGTGGGCGAGTTCGTGGACGAGGGTGGCGGTGTCCGGGGCGCCGGGAAAGAAGGGCCGGTTCTGCGTCTCCAACGCATACCCCGCATCCCCACGCCGGTCGACGATCGCACCGGTCGAGGAGAAGGGGTACGGACCGAAGTTGTACTCCTCCCACTCCATGATCTCCGGCAGTCGGGCGAGTACCTTCCTGCTCGCTGCCGTCTCCTCCGGGTCGACCGCCGTGTACACGGGGAGGCCGTTCGCCGCCGTCGTGCGGGTGATGTCGTAGTGGCCGATCGCGACCGTGGCGAGATAGGTCGCCATGGGCTGGGCGGTGCGCCAGCGGTAAGTCGTCCGCGTACCGGCGGTGTTCGTGGTCTCGGCTCTCAACTCCCCGTTGGAGACGGCCTGCAGACCTTTGGGCACGGTGATCGCGATGTCGTAGGTCGCCTTGTCGGAGGGGTGGTCGTTGCCGGGGAACCACGCCATCGAACCGACCGGTTCGCCCAGCGCCAGCGCACCGTCCGCCGTACGCAGCCAGCCCTCCTCCGAACCGTCCGGATCGGTGATCGCCCGGGGCGCGCCGGAGTAGCGGACGATCGTCTCGAAGGTCCTGCCCTTGGGAAGACCGGAGCCCGGGCGAACGGTCAGTTCCTGTCCGCTGCGGGTCCAGCGGGCGTTCCGTCCGCCCACCGTCAGCGACTCGACCGTCATGCCCTTGAAGTCCAGGTCGAAGGAGGAGAGGTCGGCGGTGGCCCGGGCCGTGATCGTCGCCGTACCGGTCAGGGCGTGGGAGTCGGGGGTGTAGGCGAGGGTCAGGGCGTAGTGGCTGACGTCGTAGCCGCCGTTGCCCGCGTTCGGGAAGTACGGATCACGCAGACCCGCGCTGCCGGCGGTGCCCCGCACGCCGTCTGTTCCGCTGCACGCCGTCAGGACAAGGGCCAGCGCGCAGGCGGCGGCCGCCGGGACAAGGAGTGCGGATCGGGACACGTTCGGGATCCTATGAGCACGCCGGTTCCCGGAAGCCGACGCCGGACGGAAAACCCGTGCGGACCCAAGGCCGTCACCTGCCATTCTGCTTGCCATGTCTGCACGGAATCGAAGACTGCCCAGGCACCGTGCCTGGCCACTGACCACCACCGACATCAATGAGTGCCTCGGCCCTTGCCCGGCCCGGGTCGCGGAGTTGCGGTTCCTCACCGGGCAGGACAGCGGCAGCATCGTCCTGGGAGCGGCATGGGTCGCTCCCCACCCCCGCAACCACGGCCGCGGCATCCACCCGGACACGGTCGGCTTCCGTATAGACTTCCACCCGGTCCACGCCGCCGAGCGTGCCGCCACCCGCGCCGTCCTCCGCGCACATGCCCTCCCCCAACTCCGTGCCTGGATCGCACAGTCGACCGACGCCGACGAGACCTGGCACCTGACGCCTCACCAGCGCTACTGGCGGCTCACCGACGGCCGGCTCACCCACCACGACGAGGCGTGAACCGAGTCCGGACGCCGGACGGCACGGAACCCGGCGGTGCCCCGCGCCCGGGCGGTGCCCCGCCCCCTCCGGCAACCGATCGACCGCCGCCCTCCCCACCCGCAAACGCCCTCACCCGCGTGACACCATCACCTACGTGCTCGACATCGGCTACGCCCTCTCCAACCGTTTCCCGGACCCCCCGCAGACCGACTACCGGCGCGCCGACGTCCACGCGCTGCGGTACGACCTGTTCTGCGGTGACGTGTATCTCGCCGACACCAAGGCGGACCGGGAGGTGGCCACGGCCTGGGGCTGGGTGCCGGTGCTCGACTTCGCGTGGGCGCTGTGCGACATCGTGGAGCGGATCGACCAGGACCCGGCGGGTTCGCGGGCGTCCCGCCCGCAGCGGGCGGAGCTGGACTTCACCGAGTCCACGGACCGGATGCTCTTCGAGCGCCGCTTCGGCTGGGTGGACGTGGAGGCCGACTGGATGCGGCGCGACGAGGAGCCGCTGACCTTCTCGCACACCGAACTCCGCCGCGAGGCACGGGACTTCCTGCACGACCTGATCGCCGACCTGGTCGACATGCATGAGGCCCTCGGCGAGAACCCGGCGATCTGGACCCTCCAGGCGAAGTTCCCCCGGGTGCAGTGAGCCTCCGGGGACTACGCCCCAGCCCCCCATCGGCCTGAACGGGCCTGGCCCGCCCTCAGCCCTCCACCCGAATCCCCATCTGGACCGCCAACACCGGCGCCAGATCCAGCAGTTGCCCCATGCTGATCACGGCCCCCGACAGCCGGTCGATTCCCCGCGCGATCTCCAGCTCTGCCGCCCCGCGCAGATCCACGTCCGTGAACGTCACCCCCGTGAAGTCCACCCCCTTCAACACGCAGTCCACGAACTCGACCCGCTCCAGCCGGGCATCGAGGAAGTCCGGCTCCACGAGCACACAGCCTTCAAAGACGACATCCCGGAGCCGCGCCTTGCGCAGATTCAGATAGTCGATCTTCCCGCCCCGGATCACCACCCGCTCCAGCACGGCACCGTGCAGCTGCACCCCGCCCATCCGGGCGTCGATGACCTCGACATCACGCAGGGTCGACTCCGCGAGGTCGGTGCCGACACCCCGTATGCCGGTGAGGACCGAGTCCAGTACCCGGGCGTGGTGCAGCCGTGTCTCGTCCAGCGCGCAACCCGTCAGCGCGCAGTCCATGAACCGGGCGCCCCCGCCGTCCTGCCCCGCGAAGTCCTCGTCCTTGATCTCCAGCCCGTCGTAGTCCCCGTCGGGCTCCAACTCCCGCCCCCCATAAGGCTCCAGAGCCGGCAACCGCACCTCCGGCCGCCGCGCCCTCTTCACTCCACCCGTCCCGCCGGTCGCTCTCCTCGCCATGCCCCCATCCTGCACCCCACCACTGACAACGAGGCCGCCGGACACTTGACCTCAAGCATGCTTGAGGTCGAAGAGTGACCCCCATGCATGCCATACGACTCCACGCCTTCGGCCCTGCCGACAACCTCACCTACAAATCCGTCGACGCCCCCTCCCCCACCCCCGGCCAGGTCCGTATCGCCGTAGCCGCAGCCGGAGTCCACCTCCTGGACACCGTCCTACGGAGAGGCGAGCGGGGCCCGCTGCCCGAACTCCCGCCCCTCCCCACGGTCCCCGGCCGCGAGGTCGCCGGTGTCGTCGAGTCGCTCGGGGAGGGGGTCGCCGACCTGTGGCTCGGAAAACGGGTGGTGGCCCACCTCGGATTCGCACCCGGCGGCTACGCCGAGTCGGCCGTGGTCGATGTCGACCGGGTGCACGAGATCCCCGCGAACCTGGACTTCGCACAGGCCGTCGCCATGATCGGAACAGGCCGTACGGTGATGGGAATCGTGCAGTTCAGCAATCTGAGCACTGACTCCGTGGCCGTCGTCCCGGCCGCCGCCGGAGGACTGGGCACCCTCCTCGTCCAGTACGCCAAACACGCCGGAGCCACCGTGATCGGCCTCGCGGGCGGCCCCGAGAAGACAGCCCTCGCACGGGCGAACGGCGCCGACCTGGCCGTCGACTACACGGCGCCGGAGTGGGCGGAAAAGGTAAGGGCCTGGCTTGCCGGCCGCCACGCGACCGTCGTGTTCGACGGGGTGGGCGGAACCGTCGCCCGAGATTCGACCGGCCTACTCGGCTCCGACGGCCGGCACATCGTCTTCGGCTGGTCGAGCGGAGAACCGTACGAAGCCGAAGGACTGTCCGAACGAGTGCTGGGCCCGGCGATGATGCGGAAGGCCGGCGGCCCGACCCCCGTCCGCACCCTCGAACTGAGGGCCCTCACCGAGGCCGCAGCGGGCCGCCTCGTACCAGCCGTACAGCGTTTTCCACTGTCCGCCGCAGCACAGGCGCACCAGGCGCTGGAGACCCGGCGGACGACCGGAAAGGTGGTGCTGGAGCCATGAGCACATCCAAGCCCTCACCCGCAGATGCAATACGTACCGATTCATGGTCTTCTGAGCAGATGAGCGTCACCCAAACAGGTGAATCAACGGCTGCGGAGCCCGACCCCCGGCGCTGGTGGGGCCTGGTGATCATCGCTCTCGCCCAGCTGATGGTCGTCCTGGACGCGACGATCGTGAACATCGCTCTCCCCTCCGCACAGCACGACCTGGGCATGTCCGACGGCAACCGCCAATGGGTCATCACCGCCTACACCCTCGCCTTCGGCGGCCTGCTCCTCCTCGGCGGCCGGATCGCCGACCTGGTGGGCCGCAAGCGGACCTTCGTCATCGGCCTGATCGGCTTCGCCGGAGCCTCCGCACTGGGCGGCGCGGCCACCTCCTCCGGCATGCTCTTCGGCGCCCGAGCCCTCCAGGGCGCCTTCGCCGCCTTACTGGCCCCCTCCGCCCTCTCCCTCCTCACCACCACCTTCACCGACCCGAAGGAACGCGGAAAGGCCTTCGGGATCTACGGCGCACTGGCGGGCAGCGGTTCGGCGATCGGCTTCATAGCGGGCGGCCTGCTCACCGAATACCTGAACTGGCGCTGGTGCCTCTACGTCAACATCCCCATCGCGGTCATCGCGGTCTTCGGCGCCCTCGCCCTCCTCCACGACCGCCCCGGCCACGCGGGCGCCCGCCTGGACGTACCCGGCGCACTGCTCGGCTGCGGCGGACTGGTCGCGATCGTCTACGGCTTCAGCGAGGCAGAACCGCGAGGCTGGACGGACCCACTGGTACTGGCCCTGTTCGCCGCGGGCGCCGTACTGCTCACGACCTTCGTCTGGTGGCAGACGAGGGCACCCCGCCCCCTCCTCCCCCTCCACATCGTGAAGGACCGCAACCGGGCCGGCTGCTTCCTCACCATGGGCCTGGCCGTCATCGGCATGTTCGGCGTGTTCCTCTTCATGACCTACTACCTCCAGGTCATCCTCGACTACTCCCCCGTAAAGACCGGCATGGCCTTCCTCCCCCTCACGGTCGCGATCATCATCGGCTCCACACAGATCTCGGCCCGCCTGATGCAGCACGTACCACCACGCACGCTGATGGTGCCGGGCGCGGTCCTCGCCGCAGCAGGCATGTCCTTCTTCACCCGCCTGACCGTCGACTCGGACTACGCGACCGAACTCCTCCCCGGCCTGATCCTGATGGGCCTCGGCATGGGCCTGATCTTCATGCCGGTCTTCGCCACCGCCACCGCCGGCGTAGCCCCCCAGGACTCGGGCGTGACCTCCGCAACGGTCAACACCTCACAACAGGTGGGCGGTTCGATCGGCACGGCCCTGCTCAACACGATCGCCACCACCAGCAGCACGGCCTACATCGCCGCCCACCTCCACGACCCGGCCCAGAAGGCCCTGATCACCAGCCAGGGCATCGTCCACGGCTACACGGTCGCCATCTGGTGGGCCGTGGCCGTCATGCTCCTGGCAGGCCTGGTGGCGGGCCTGATGGTGACAACACGGGCACCGAAGCACAACGCGACGGCACAGGCACCGGTGAACGAGTCGGAGTCGGTGAACTGATCAGCCGCATACGGCGCGAAGGCGCCGTGTCGGGGGGGTGTCCGCCCGCAGCGGTTGGCGCGTCAACACCCCCACGATCTTGAGCGACCGATTCCGCCGTTCCGAGGACGGACACCCCCGACACGGCACCGGCCCACACCAACCGCAGGGCGACCCACCCACACACCCGCACGCCTCAGTGGCGCCCGGCCACCCGGTCGGCAATCCGCGCCAACCGTGACGACTCCGCGCCATACCCACTCAGTTCACGCCGGTCCGCCGCACGATAGGTCGCGTACATCCCCTGCACCCCCAGCCAACGGAACGGCTCCGGCTCCCACTTGCGCACCTTGTGGCCGACCCACGGAAGGCCGGTGAGCTCAGTGGCCCCAGCCTCCCCGGAATCCAGCCGGACCAGATCCCGCAACGTCCGAGCCGCAAGGTTGGTCGTAGCAACCCCCGAGCCGACATAACCGCCGGCCCACCCCAGCCCCGTAGACCGATCCAGCGTCACCGTCGCACACCAGTCCCGAGGCACCCCGAGCACCCCCGACCAGGCATGCTCCACCCGCAGCCCGGCGAGCGACGGAAAAAAGCGAACAAGAATCTCCCGCAGCGCCTCGACGGTCGCGGCCTGCGTCCGCCCGTCGTTGTCGGTCTTCGACCCGAACCGATAGGGCACCCCACGCCCACCCAACGCGATCCGCCCATCAGCGGTCCGCTGCGCATACATGTACGCATGGGCCATATCGCCCAGCGTCTCCAGCCCACCCCACCCCACCGAAGCCCACTGCTCTTCGCTGAGCGGCTCGGTGGCGATCATCGAGGAGTTCATCGGCAGCCAGGTCCGCCGCTGCCCCTTGAGACTCGCGGTGAAGCCCTCCGTGCACCGCAGAACATAAGGCGCACGCACACTGCCGTACGGCGTGACAGCACACCGGGGCCGAATCTCGGACACCGGGGTCGACTCATGGATGACAACCCCCAACGCCTCGGCCGCCCCCGCAAGCCCCTTCACCAGCTTGACCGGATGCAACCGGGCCCCGTGCGGCGTCCACGTGGACCCGACCGCGTCCGCAACGCGAATCCGCTCGGCGGTCTCACGGGCGCCGTACAACTCCCGGTCCTTCTCGCCGTACGACAACTCGTGCTCGTGAAAAGCCCTCAGCCGAGCCAACTGCGCAGGAGTACAAGCGACTTCGAGCACGCCACCTCGATGGATGTCGGCCTGGATCCGCTCCTCCTCCGCGACCTTCACGACCTCGGCAACGGTGTCGTTCATGGCCTTCTGCAACCGTACGGCCGCTTCCTGGCCGTGGAGTCTCGCGTACCGGTCCCGCCCCGCGATCCCGTTGTACAGCCACCCGCCGTTCCGCCCCGAGGCGCCGTAGCCGCAGAACTTCTGCTCCAGGACCGTGACCCGAAGAGAAGGATCGGCCTTCTTCAAGTAATAGGCGGTCCACAGCCCCGTGTAACCACCGCCGACGATCACGACGTCGGCGGAGGCGTCACCGGCGAGGGGCTCCCGTCGCACGGGAAGCCCGTCGTCCGCGTACCAGAAAGAGACGCCACCGTTCACGACACCGCTTGCCGAGCTGCTCATATCCGGACGCTAACCCCTGAAGGCGGCCACTGTCTCCTTCGGATTCCATGCTTTTCCACAGCCTCTGACCAGCGGATAACACGCCAGACCGATCGCCATGGAGGTGAAATGCCCAAGATCGGTGAAAGTCCGATGGGTAGCCAGGGGCACCCCGTAAACCGCCCCCACAACCACCAGATACACATACCGCCAAGGCACGGCGATCCGATACACCAGCACCCCCACCACCCCCGCCAGCGCGTAACTCACCCCGATATCAAGGGTGTCGAGAGACGACTGCGGCGCCATCCCATTCTTCACCGCCCACAACAGCGCCCCTTCGCTGATCAACGAGGCAAGCACATGCGCGGCCACACACACCATCAGCCACCGCGCCGTCCCCAGCCACCGCTCCGCCTGCGCGTGGAACACCGTGTACAGCACGGCGTACGGCAGCCAGCGCCCCCCGTCGATCCACATCGCGCTCGCGAACAACACCCGCACCGGGTTGTTGGACAACTCGTGGATGTTGGTGGACCGCTGCCGCAGGAACTCCTGCTCGAACTCCGGCGACATGTGGTGCATCGCGACCGTGGTGACGAAGAGAATCCCCAGCCAGACGTAGGTGCCGGGAGCGCTGCGGACATACGCCCACACCCTGTGGAGGCCCCGGACAATTCGCATGAGCCGATTCACGCACGCAAGTATCGTCCAAGGCGTGATCGACATTCCGGCCGGACTGGCCGCCTCCCAGGAGAGATTCAACGGCGAGGCCGGACGAGCCTTCGTCGCCGCGCTCCCCCACCGGGTGGCCGACTTCCTCTCCCGCTGGTCGCTACGGCTGGACGGCCCGTCCCGCTACGGCATGTGCGCCCTGGTCCTGCCCGTACTGCGCGCAGACGGCACCCGGGCCGCGCTGAAACTCCAGTACCTGGACGACGAGACGACCGGCGAACCGATCGCACTGCGCACCTGGGCCGGTGAGGGCGCCGTACGACTTCTGGACTACGACACGGAAACCGGCACCCTGCTCCTGGAGCGCCTGAACCCGACCCGCACCCTCACCCACGCACCCGACACCCGCGCCGCGACCCTCGTCATCGCCCGTCTCCTGGCCCGCCTGACGACGGTATCCGCACCACCGGAGCTGCACCGACGCCTCGGCGAAGTGGCCGCGGCCATGCTGGAACGGACGCCCGCCGCCCTCCCCCGCCTCCCGGACCCTTCCGACCGACACCTGATCGAGGACTGCGCGTCCGCGGTACGCGAAGTGGCGACCGAGCCGGGTGACCGGCTGCTGCACTGGGACCTGCACTACGACAACGTCCTCGCCCCCGAAAGCGAGGCTCGCGGCCCCTGGCTGGCGATCGACCCCAAACCGCTGGCGGGCGACCCGGGTTTCGAACTCTTCCCGGCGTTGGACAACCGTTTCGACCCCGACGAAATCCGTTGGCGCTTCGACGCGATGACCGACGTGATCGGTGTCGACCGCGCACGGGCGCGGGCCTGGACACTGGGCCGGGTACTCCAGAACACACTGTGGTCGGTCGAGGCGGGCCGCCCGCCAGCACCGGACCACCTGGAGATCGCACGCCGACTGCGCGCCTCACGCTGACCGCCACACCAGCCAGTACAACCACCGTTTGTCGCTTCACGGCGCGTCGGTTGTTTGACCGCCAGGGGCACCCCTCGCTTGGATCCCTGAGGTCAACGCGGGTTTGTTCGGCATGTTCGGCATGTTCGGCATGTTCGGCAGAGGGAGTGCGGGTGGGCAGACGACCGCTGGGCCGAAGTTTCGCCTGGCTGTGGGCAGCGTTCGCGGTCAGTTCGTACGGCACCGGCCTCGGCTTCGGCGCCTTCTCCCTGCTCGCGATCATCGTGCTGCACTCCGGCCCCACCCAGGTGGCGGTGCTGGCCGCCTCGGGCCGGGCGGTCGGCTCGCTGATCGCGGTGCCGCTCGGCCCATGGGTGGAGTTCCGCCGTAAACGGCCGGTGATGATCGCGATGGACCTGACCCGTTTCGCGGCCCTGCTGAGCGTCCCCGTCGCCTACGCGCTCGGCGTGCTCACCTTCGTCCAGCTCCTCCTCGTCTCCATCACCGTCGCCGCCGCGAACATCGCGTTCAACGCGGCGAGCGGCGCGTACCTGAAATCCCTCGTCCCGCCCGAGGACCTGCTCGTGGCGAACGCCCGCTTCGAGTCCACGACCTGGACCTCCACCATGCTCGGGCCCCCGCTCGGCGGAGCCGCGATCGGGCTGCTCGGCCCGGTGACGACCGTGGTGGCCGATGCCGTGAGCTATCTGCTCTCGGCCCTCGGCATCCGCGCCATCGGCGGAACGGAACCGCGCCCCGCCCCCAACGGCGCACCCCGACTGCGCCCGGGCGACCTGCTGGAGGGCTGGCGCTACATCCTCGCCCACCCCACCCTGCGCCCGCTGCTCCTCAACGCGATGACGGTCAACGGCCTGATCATGGCCTCCGAGCCCCTGCTCGCCGTACTCATGCTGGGCCGTCTCGGATTCGCGCCCTGGCAGTTCGCACTCGCGCTCGCGGCCTCCTCCGGCGCCGGCGGCTTCGTCGGCTCACGCCTCGCGCGCCCGCTCGCGGCCCGGTTCGGCGAGCGGCGGGTGCTGCGCATCGCCGGGATACTGCGCGCATGCTGGCCGGTGGGGCTGGCGTTCGTCGGCCCCGGAGTCCGCGGCATGCTCCTCGTCACCGCGCTCCAACTCGGCATGGTCACCTGCATCGGCGTCTTCAACCCCTTGCTGGCCACCGCCCGCCTCACGCAGACCGCCTCCGACCGGGTGGCCCGCACACTCACCGCGTGGTCGGTCAGCACCGGCGCCGCGATCGCGACGACGACGGCCGCATGGGGGCTGGTGGCGGCGATCACGACCCCCCGCACGGCGATCGCGCTGGCCGGAGTCCTCCTCCTGGCCACCCCCCTCCTCCTCCCCCGCCGCGAGCCCGCCGACCGAAGCACGGACCCGAGCCCGTCTTCTACTCTCTCCGCATGATCCGCACCGCGACCCCCACCGACATTCCCGTCATCCACGCCCTGATCCGCGAACTCGCCACCTACGAAAAGGAACCCCAGGAGGCGAGGGCCACCCCGGAACAGCTCCACGAGGCCCTCTTCGGCGAACACCCCGGCGCCTACGCCCACATCGCGACCGACGACACCACCGGCGAACCGGTCGGCTTCGCCCTGTGGTTCCTCAACTTCTCGACCTGGCGCGGAGTCCACGGCATCTACCTGGAGGACCTCTACGTCCGCCCCACCGCCCGCGGCACCGGCCACGGCAAGGCCCTCCTCACCGAACTCGCCCGCATCTGCGCGGCCCGCGGCTACGAACGCCTGGAGTGGTCCGTCCTCAACTGGAACACCCCGTCGATCGGCTTCTACGAGTCACTGGGCGCCCGCCCCCAGGACGAATGGACGGTGTACCGGCTGACGGACGAGGCGCTGAGCGCGCTGGCCGGGAGCCGGGGAACGGCGGCGTAAATTCGCGCACACGATCATGCCCGGACTGGGCAGGGTCCCCGCATGAGCTTCACGAATATGCCAAATTTCTTACCGGGCCTCGAACTCTCCCGCCGTTTCTACACAGAAACCGTCCGCCCGCTCCTCGAAGAGGCCGCCCCCGGCCTCCCCCACTCGGCCACCCGCATCGGCGGCGGTTCCGAGGTCCTCGGCTACGACACCCCGCGCTCACGGGACCACACCTGGGGCCCGCGCCTCCAACTCTTCCTCCGCACCCGGGACATCCCCCGGCACGCGGGCCGTATCAGACACCACCTCGCCGAACACCTCCCGAGAACCTTCCACGGCCACCCCACCCACCGCTGCGTCGAAGTCACCCACACCACGGCCTGGTTCACCGACACCCTCGGCTTCGACCCGACGCACAACATGACCCCCGCCGACTGGCTGAGCACCCCCACCCACCTCCTCACGGAGGTCACGGCGGGCGCGGTGTTCCACGACGGCCTCCACCAACTCGGCCCCCTGCGCCACGCCCTGCGCTGGTACCCCCACGACATCTGGCTGCACGTCCTGGCCCGCCAGTGGCAGCACATCACCGAACGCGAAGCCTTCGTCGGCCGCTGCGGCGAGGTGGGCGACGAACTGGGCTCCGCCATGAACGCGGCCCATCTGACCCGCCACCTGATGCGCCTGTGCCTCCTCATGGACCGCCGCTACCCGCCGTACGACAAATGGCTGGGCACCGCCTTCGCCCGCACGACGGCCGGCCACCGCCTCGCCCCGGTCCTCACCGCCGCCCTGGCCGCCACCGACTGGCAGACGCGCGAGAAACACCTCACCTACGCCTACGAAGCCGTGGCAGGTATCCACAACCAACTGGACCTGACCGACCGCGTCGACCCGACCACCCGCCCACACCGCTCCGGCCCGTACCGCGTCCTCCCCGCCGAACGCTTCACCACCGCCCTGCTCGCCCGCATCGCGGACCCGGTGTTGAGGGAACCACCCGACTACAGGCACCCCGGCCGGCGCGGCTGATCACAGGGAGGAGGAGAAGGCACAGCAGCGGCGCCGGGCGGACTCGCCCGGCGCCGCGGGAGTACAGGATGTCGGGCCGGCCGAGCAGGGAGAGCGTGGCCGCGGCCCCGACCCCGGCTCGACTCAGCCGTAGACGGGGAAGGCCTTCACGACGGTCGCGGCGGCGCCGTTCCCGCCCTCGTCCCGGCCCTCGTCCGCGGCGATGAGCGCGCTCGCGGTCAGCGGCGGGCCGTCACTGCCGGACGCTGCGGCCACCAGCCGGGCCGCCGACTCCGCCCCGGTCTCCGGCGGGACGATCAGCAGGTCGCGGCGACCGTTGCCGTAGGAGAGCAGCAGCAGCTTGTGCGGGTCGAACTCCGTGAACCAGCCGGCCTTGACGACGTGGCCGGCCACGGGAACCTTGCGGGGGATGTCCGGCCAGTACGTCGGATTGACGGCGACGCGGGTGATGCGCCCCCACAAGGGGTCCAACACGGCGGTCAGCGAGGGCAGTTCGCTCAGCAGGTCCCGGGAGCGGGGCCACCAGGCACCGTCCAGGAGGCCGGGGGCGGCACCGTCGCTCTTCAGGGCGAGCCGGGCGGCCGGGCCCTCGACGGGCCGGGGGTGCGGGAGGGTGGGTTGCACGGTCGCCGACATGATGCGGACCCGTCTCCGGGCGGCCTCTGCGGCAGCACGGGTTTCGTCTCTCGCCGAGGACGACCCGGTGCGGAAGCCGGTGTGCGAAGTGCCCTCGGTACTGTCCACGGTACCCCGCGCCCCGCACCGGCGCGGTGGTCCTACGCTCCGGTCAGGGCCGTTCCGGACCGTGCGGGAGTACGCTGAAGCAACCGAGGGCTCCTGACGTGCCGGTGTCCGGTCCGGCGTCCTGTCCTCGCGTTCCCTTCCCAGGGGCAGCCCGTGACCCCGGCCGCGCCATTCGCACCGACGGCCGAGGAGTCCCCGCGATGTCGACCCTTTCCACCCCGTCCACGACGGGTGTCCCGGCGGACACCGCTCCGCCGCCCCCGCCCTACGACGGCGCCTCCCCCTTCCCGGAAGACGGCCCGCCGCCCGTGCGCGACGGCGCCGCGCGGATATACGTGAGCATCACGGCGGCGATCGTCGTCCTGCCGTTCGTGGCGCTGGGCCTGGCCGGCTGGCTGCTGTGGGGGCGGCTCGTCCATCCCGTCGACATCGTGCTCGCGGTCGTCCTCTACACGATCACGGGTCTCGGCGTCACGGTCGGTTTCCACCGCGGGCTCACCCACGGCTCGTACCGGGCCGACCGTCCCCTGCGCATCGCGCTCGCGGTGGCCGGGTCGATGAGCTTCCAGGGCGACGTCATCGGCTGGGTCGCCACCCACCGCCGCCACCACGCCTTCACCGACCGGCCCGGCGACCCGCACTCGCCGTACCGCTACGGCACCCATCTGTGGGGCCAGCTGCACGGACTGCTGGACGCCCACGTCGGCTGGCTGTTCCGCAACGAGCAGACCCCGCCGGAGCGTTACGCCCCCGACCTCCTCGCCGACCCCGACATCCGGGCCGTCTCCCGCGCCTTCCCGTGGCTGTGCCTGTTCACCCTCGCGCTGCCGTTCGGGCTCGGCTGGGCGATCGGCGGCAGCTGGCTGTACGGCGTAACGGGCCTGCTGTGGGCGGGACTTGTGCGCATCGCACTGCTCCACCACGTCACCTGGAGCGTCAACTCGCTGTGCCACATGATCGGTGAGCGGCCGTTCCGCACCCGCCGCCACGACCGCGCCACCAACCTGTGGCCGCTGGCCCTGCTCTCCTTCGGCGAGAGCTGGCACAACCTCCACCACGCCGACCCCACCAGCGCCCGGCACGGCGTCGACCGCGGTCAGATCGACCCGTCGGCCGCCGTCATCCGCCTCTTCGAAAGCGCCGGCTGGGTCCACGACGTCCGCTGGCCGACCCCGGACCGGATCACCGCCCGCCGTGCCTGACGCCGAACCGCTCGTCCACGTACGGCAGTTGTCAGGAGCCTCATGACCACCGTGCTGCAGCCCCCGCTCCCCTCCCATCCGGTCCTGCGCCTGCGCCTGGCCCCCCACGGGAACCTGCCGCGGGCCATCGACGGCGCGTGGTGGCCCCGTTCGTACGACCTGTCGGCCGAACTCCCGGCACTACTCGCCGGGTTGCCGCCTCAGTGGGGCCGCATCACCAGTGCCACGGTCAACGGGGCGGCGTGGTCCGCCGTACCCGGCCGGCTGCTCGTCTCCCACCAGGTCGTACGGCTGCACGGGACCCAGGTGGAATCCGCCCCGCACACCATCGTCCTGCTCGCGCCCGGCCGGGGCCGCTGGGATCTGCTGGTCGTGCCGCCGGACACGACCGAGCAGGCGGCCGAAGCGCTCATGGCGGCCGCCGTGGCCGGTCAACCGGCGTGGTCGCCGGACTGAGCCGTCGCGGGTGCCGGGATGGCCCTGGTGTCGAAGCCGCCGGAGACGATCTGCGCGGCGAGGTCCGAGAGACGCAGGTGACGGGCGCGGGCGTAGCTGCGGAACGCGGCGAAGGCGTCGTCGACGGAGGTGTTCCAGCGCTCCGCCAGGAAGCCCTTGACCTGTTCGATCAGGATGCGGCTGGTCAGCGCGTTCTCCAGCTGACTGTTCTCGACATGGGACTGCTCCAGGGTGCGCTGCTGCAGGATCGCGATGGTGGCCACGTCGGCGAGGGCCTGGGCGAGCGCGATGTCGTCGTCGCCGAGCCGGTGGGTGGTCGTCTGGAAGAGGTTGAGCGCGCCGACGACACGGTTGCGCAGTCGCAGCGGGATGGCGTGCGTGGTCACGTACCCGGTCGCGCGGGCCTGCTGGGCGAAGCGCGGCCAGGCCGCGGTCGTCTCCGGCCGGGTCAGGTCGATGTTGGTGCGGGCGGCGCCGGTGCGGTAGCACTCGACGCACGGGCCCTGGTCGTGCTGGAGCGCGAAGAGTTCCAGCAGACGGGTGTGCTCGTCCGAGGCGGCGATGATCTGCAGCTCGCCGTACGGGTCCACGAGCAGGATCCCGGCCGCCGACACGTCCAGCAGCTCCACGCAGCGCGCGGAGAGGCGGTGCAGCAGGTCGATGACGTCGAAGTCCTCGACCAGTGAGTCCGCGACCTCCACGAAGATCTCGGCCAGACGTCGTTCGCGGGCCATGGCTATCATCCCTTTCCACCGTCGGGCGAGTACGGCCCACTTACATCGTCGTCGAAGTCGTCGTTGAAGCGCAGCCTGCGGGCAACCACATCCGCCGCGATCTCGCCGAGCGGCCGCTCACTGCCGTACGCGTGGGCCCGCAGGCGCAGCAGGGCCTCCTGTATGGACACGTCCAGCTGGGCGCTGATCATCCCCGTGGCCTGGTGCACGACCGCGCGGCGCAGCACGGAGGGAGACTCCAGGGCCGCGCCGACCGCAGGACCCTCCCCGTCCGCGTCCCCGCCCCCGTCGCGTCGGTCACGCTTCAGGAGAGCGCCGGTCAGTACCGCGGTCAGTGCGGCGGCGTCGGTGTACTGCTGCCGGCTCAGCCGCCGTTCACTGTCGCACAGGAGGGTCAGTACGCCGACCCGGATGACCCCGATACCCAGCGGGAAGCAGCACACGCCGTGCACGCCCAGCTCGCGCGCGGCCGGCAGCAGCGCGGGCCAGCGCTCGGCGCGCACCCGCGCCAGGTCCGGCTCCAGCACCGGCGAACCGGTGCGGACCACGTCCGGCCCCGGGCCCTCCCCCAGCGTGAACTGGAGTTCCTCGAACCGGGCGCTCAGATCCGGGTGGTACCACAGCGGCTCGGCCGCCCGCTCGGCACCGACCAGCAGCGACAGCGCGACGCCCGCGGCGCCCAGCGCCCGCGCACACGCCCGGGCGGGGTCTCCGGCCTCGCCCAGTCGCAGCGAGCGCAGGACCTCGGCCATGCCGTCACTGATCACCCGTCTCCGTCCCGCGCGGGCCGGGGCACTTCGGGGTGAGGCGTCGCCCGGCCTGCCCCGAACACTACGGGGCCCGGTCCGCCGTCGCACGGTCCGCGGGTACGTCGTGCCAGGCGTCCTGGGTGCTCGCGTACCGCGGGAACCAGTCCCCCAGACCGGCTGCCCGGAACACGAGACTCGCGCCCGGCAGATGGTGCACGACCCGCAGCCATCCGAGCCGCTCATGACAGTCCTTCCGCGCCGCGCACAGCGGGTCCAGGACGCTGCCGTCCATGAAGGTGACACCGCTCAGATCCACGATGAGGAGCAGCCGCCCGCCACCGTGCCGGGCGTCCACCAGATCACGCGCGAAGGCCGGCACGGACATCAGGTCCAGCTCGCCGCCGGCCGTGACCACACGCAACTCGTCGAACAGGTCGGAATGCGGGCCCATACGACCCAACTCCTCTGCCACCGGGGGGCTTTCGCCTTGCGCAGGGCCTCTGTTGCGCGGAAACGGACGGCACGGAGAGGGCCGGGGACACGGGCGGACCGTACGACGAGAGTACTGCCGTACGGGAGTCGGCCCGCAGCCCTCGCTCCAGGTAGGCGTGAGAGTGATCGAAGGTGTCGTCCCCGGTCGGTTCCTGACGGATTCGAGGGCGAAGGTGCAAAGGTCTGACGTCACACGGTATCCGCAGCCCCGGGACAGGACTACGCTGTGAAGTCAGGCCCCAGTCCCCGGTATCGATGCTGAGTCCAGCTCCCGGGAGACCCGTCGTGTTCGTCCTGCTCCTCGTACTCGTCCTGGTCCTGTTCGGTTTCGGCTTCCTCCATCCCCTCTGGTGGGTGGCCGCGGCTGTGCTGGTCTACAGCGCCACCCGCCTCGGCCGGGACCGTGGCGGAGGCAGGTGGCGTGACGGCGGTTCAGATCTCGGGGACTACCGGGACTACCAGGAGCGCCGGAGCCGTCGGGAACGCTGGGACCGCCGCTACAGCCGTCAGCACCGGGCACGCTGGCGGCGCGAGGACCGCCGGGACCACGAACGCCGAGGGTGACGTGCGGAGTTGCCCGATTGCCCCGGACGGGCGTGGGTCAGGCCCCCAGAGCGGCAAGGGATTCGGAGCCGTCGACGAAGGCGCGGGCCACGTCGGACAGCCGCCGGTTGTGGGCGCGGGCGTAACCGCGCAGGGCGCTGAACGCCTGCTCCATGTCGATGCCCTGGCGTTCGGCGAGCTTTCCCTTGGCCTGCTCGATCAGCACCCGGCTGTTCAGGGCCGTCTGCAGCTGCTCGTTGAGGACCGTGCTGCGCACGCTGGAGCGCTGCTGGAGCAGGCTGATCGTGGCCACGTCGGCCAGGGCCTGGGCGACGGGCGTGCCGACCGGGTCGAAGGGGCCGGGTGCGACGCGGAAGAGGTTCAGAGCGCCCACAGTCTCCTCCCGTAAGCGCATGGGCAGGGCCTGTACGGCCCCGAATCCGCTGCGGTGGGCCGCCGTGACGAAACGCGGCCAACGGTCGATCTCCCGGGTCAGGTCGTGGATGACCACGGGTGCGCCGGTGTGGAAGCAGTCGAGGCAGGGCCCTTCGTCGTTCTGGAGCTGGAACAGCTCCAGCAGCCGCACCTGTTCGTCGGAGGCGGCCATGACGCGGAGTTTGCCGTCCCGGTCGGCAAGCAGCACGCCGGCGGCGCTCGCGTCGAGCATGCTCACGCAGCGATCGGTCAGCAGGCGCAGAAAGTCGATGAGGTCGAAGTCGGCGACCAGATTGTCGGCCAGCTCGACGAAGGTCTTGGCCAGGAGCTGTTGATCCATCGTGGGCACCCTCGATTGGGACTGGTCCCGGCCCGAAGGGGCGGGACGGACGGCACGTTTCCCGGACGTCACCCATGCGTCAGGTTTTCTCGTCGGTCTGGTCCGGCTCCGTGTCCGGTGAGAAACGGAGCCGCCGGGCCACCACGTCGGCGGCCACGTCGGCCAGCCGGCGTCCCTGCGCGAAGGCATGGCCACGAAGCCGGACGAAGGCTTCTTCGATGCCGACGCCGAGCTGGACGGTCAGGACGCCACTGGCCTGGTCTATCTCCGCCCGGTACGCGCCCAGGTCCTCGACGGGACCGTCGCGCGGACCGCCCGTCTCGTTGATGCGCGCGTCGAGCAGTACCAGGGTCGCGAGATCGGCGAACGCCAGCGCGTCCGCCAGTTCCTCCGCGTCCAGCCGGACCGGAACCTGGGCGTACAGGTCCAGAACTCCCAGGCTGATCGCGCCCATCTGCAGCGGGAGCGCGAACACCGCGCGTGCCCCGGCTTCCAGCGCCGCGTCCGCGAACACCGTCCAGCGGTCCTGGAGCTCACGGGTCAGCAGATCGGGTGTCAGGACGGCCGAGCCGTGCCGGAAGGCATCCACACACGGCCCCTCGCCCAAGGTGAGCTGGAGTTCTTCCAGTTGCTCACTGATGTCGTCGGTGCTGCACAGCGGATGGCTCGGCGCAGCCGGGGACATCGCCGACAGTCCGGCACCGCCGACCGGCAGCGCGGCCACGGCCGCGGTGCAGACGTCCACCACACCGACCCGGACACCGCGCCGGGCCGCCTGCTCGGCCACCAACACCTGGATGCGCTCCGACCGGCGTTCAGACCCCACCCGGGCCACCGCCCGCGGGCATCGCGACAGGGTCCACCGACGCGGCACCGGAAGATGCCCGGTGGCCGGTCGGCAGCCCCTCCCGCACCCGCCGGCCGGGGCCCTGCTCCTGCGGGCGCGGGTGGTCGGCCGTCATCGCATATCTCCAGAAACTCCAGAAACTCCAGAAAGCACGGACAGCAGCCGGACCGAGTGGTGCGCCGGACCCGGAACTGGCGCGGGCGGGGTGTCCGCGAGAGGAGGTGGCGGACGGCCGGACGAAGGGCCGAGGAGCAGTGACCCGTCGCCGACGACGTCGAGAATCCGGAGCAGCGTGCTCGGCGGATGGTGCAGTCGCAGGGTCCCGCCGAGCACTTCGGTCTGCTGTGCCGCACGGAGGAGCACGTTGAGGCCGCTGCAGTCGCAGAAGGTGACGTGGGCGAGGTCGACGTCGACCTCGCGCATACCGTCGTGCAGGCACTGCTCCAGCGACACACGCACCATGGGCGCGGATTCGAGGTCGATCTCACCGGCCAGGGTGATGAGCGCCTTTGTCGTTCGGTCATGACGATGGACGGTGAGCGGTGGCAGGGGCATGGCGCCTCGGTTCAAAAGACCATCCGGCAGCGGGTGCGGTGGTGCCGGAGTCCCGGCTCCCTGGGCGCGCTCCCGGCGGGGGCGTACTTTCGGCGGAGACAGACCAATGGCCGGTCCGACGGCCTGCACGGCAGGACAGAGGATCAACCCGGTTCCCTCCAGGGATGCGCCGGGTGCCAGACGAGGAGTCCGCACCCCGCAGCCATTTGCGTTCAGCAACTGCGTGCCGCCGGGGTCTGGGACGTCTGTACAGCAGACTAGTCCTCAGACCGTCCCCGTGGACGGTTCGAAGCCATCCGATCCCAGGATGCGGACGGTACAAGCAACACCGCGCGCGTACGCCCGAGGCACCACGCGACACGCACGGACCCTGGCCGCGAACCGGAGGCAGCACGAAGGAACGGTTCCCGGTCAGTGGCAGGTCCGGGTGCAGAGCGCGCTCTCAGCACTCCGGCTTCTTGCCGGCAGTGCCCTGCGCGCCCTTGACCTGTACTCACTCACCAGTCGGCCCTGAACATGACCAAGGACCGGCACCCCGGTCTGCGCGCCGTCATCGAACACTGCCTCCCCGACGCCGTCTTCCCCCCTCACTCTGCGCACCAGCATGCCGATCCCTGCCGGGTCCACCACCCCGGTCACTCTCCTCGGCAACGCCCTCCACACCATGAGCCCGGCCGCCCGACGCCGGCGCCAACACGGCTCTCGGCGACGCCGCGGCCCTCACCCAAGCCCTCGCCCAGGCCGCCACCGGCGCACCCCTGATCCCCGAACTGCGCGAGTACGAGGCCGACATGACCGCCCGCGGCTAACCTGCAAAGAACTACATCGGCTGCAGGTCACCGGACGTCGACGTAGTCGGTGACCTGGGTGCTTCTGAGGTAGTGATCTCCGGTCTGGCGGCTGAGAGCGATGGCCCAGGTGCCGTCCTGTTTGGCGGTCTCCATACCGATGAGGTGGCCGTGCCTGTCGGTGCCCAGTTCGGTGACGTAGCGGTATGTGCTGGAGCCACGGGGCTTGAAGTAGAGGGTGGGGGAACCGCCGTAGAGCGGCTTCCAGGTGGTGCCGTTCTTGTACTGGAGGGTGCCGGCGAAACTGAACGCCTGGTTCTTGCGGACCGGGTTCGTTGAGGCGTGGAAGCCGGTGACGCGGGTGGCGTAGCGGTAGAGGTGGACGGGCTTGGTGGTGTTGGTCGCCAGGTCGGGGTTGCCGTCGAAGCGGGCGCGCCAGTAGACGTTGGTGTTCGTCGTGGTGAGGGTGCGGGCGAAGTCCTCCTCGAACAGGGGCTTGTTGTAACGGATCTTGATGGGGACGGTGGTCGCGTTCTTCCAGCCGCTCCTGCCGTCCTTGGAGTACTGCAGGGTGACGGTGGGCTTGGCGGGCCAGTGGGCGCGTGCGTCTTCGTAGTAGACGTAGCCGGAGACCTTGAGGGACGAGGTGTCGGTGAGGTCCGCGCTCATGTCGAGGTGGGTGGTGTAGGCGACGTGAAGGCTGAAGGGCTCGGTGGTGACCTGCTGGAAGGGCATGTAGTCGGTGCCCGCTGTGAGTTGGGCGGTCGGTGCGGCGCTCTCGGAAGAGACGTGCAGCGTGTAGGAGCCCTGGCTGTCGGTGGTGGTCTGGCCTGCCAGAAAGCTGGGGAGGCCGTTCGGGCCGAGTCCGGAGAGGGTGATCGCGGTGTTCGGCAGTGGCTGCCAGCCGGCACTGGTCTGGATCTCGGTGCGGCCGGTGACGGTGCCGGTGGCGCCCTGCTTCAGGTTCAGGGCGTGCGTGCTCGCGGTGAAGCGGACGGGCGCCTGGGTGGTGTGCAGGTGCTGCTTGGGGCTCAACAGGTCGATCGCGCCGGGGTAGTTGGCGGAGGCCTCGGGTGCGGCGGTCAGGTCGATGGACGTCTGGACGGGGACGAAGGCGGCGGTGAAGCGTCCGTCGGCCGTGCTGGTCGCGCTCACCCGGCCGCGCCCGGTCTCGATGTCGACGGGTATGCCGGCGGCGGGGGTCGGGGTGTCCGGGTGGCGGGGGTCCGTGGCGAGGGCGGTGCCGCTGACGGCAACCTGCTGGTGCAGATAGTCCGGCACAGCGGGCGTGGCGGTCAGCTCCGGGATCGTGACCAGGGTCTGGTACCGCAGGGTGTGCGGGGAGAGGGCACCGGTGACGGTGGCGCCGGAGGCGTCCTGAAGGTCGACAGTCACCCGGTAGTCGCCGAGCTCGGCCAGGTGGACCGGCGCCCGCCAGACCCCTGACGTCGCGTCCTGTCCGGTGTACTGGGTGAAGTCCTCGGTCGATCCGGCCTCCGGTCCCCCTGCCGGTGCGTCCAGCGGATAGAAGTGCGCCGTGATGTGCGTGAGCGGGCTGGCGGAGTGCGCGGTCACGAAAATCAGCCCCGGCTCGTACCAGCCGTCCGCGTCGGACAGGACGGGACCGCCGCTGGCGTTGTCCGCGTGGGCCGGGGAGAGGCCCGTGAACAGGGTGGCGGACAGGGCGGTCGCCGTGGCTGCCGCCAGGAAGGCGCTGCGTCTCAAGATGGTTCCCCCCCCAGGGAATCGGCCGACTTCGAGCGTGAGTATGAGAATCGAGAACGAGCCCGGATTCCAAGATCACCCTAAACAAGAAACCTCAGGCCAGAACTCTGACCCGAGGTTTGCCTTGGAGCCCCCTGTCGGATTCGAACCGATGACCTACGCATGGCAAGTCCGGGCAGGATCTTGCCGGCCGGTGACGGTCTCTGCCATCTCATCCGCTCACGCATCGCTCACGCATCACGTGCCGCCGAGCAGGGGCTTCATGGGGACCACCGGAGCGACACCGACAGCCAGGGCGCGGGTCGTGGGAAGAGCGAGTGCTGGACGGGGTCGCGAGGGCCGTGCGCAATCCAGCCCGGTGCATCTCAGTCCCGCGGACGTGACCGGTGCCTCGACCGGTCGGCGGGTGGTTGACCGATAAGGCGCATCCGTTCGGGCACTCTGTGGTGCACTGGCACCTATCTGGCAGCGGGCTCGGCGCCGGCCGCTCGCGTACCCGGGCGCGAGCCCTGAGTACCAGCGAGCAGCGAGGACGCACCGTGACCGCACGCGAGCATGAAGGGCCCGGTGGGCCGGCCATCCCCACCTCGATGAACCGGGTGGCCAGGGCAGGGTGATGACCTTGGCGGGGATACTGGCCGCAGCGGAGACAGCGGCACCCGTGGAGTCGCTCGACGTGGTCGCGCGGATGCTCAAGGAGCACCTCGGGGCGGCGTCGGTGTCGTTCCTCATCACCGACTTCACCGGCGGCTCGGTGGTACGGCTGGGTGCGGCGGGCAGCGTCGATACGGATGAACCCGCCCGGCGCATCACCCTGCGGGGCACCCTCTACGACGACGTGATCCGCACCCAGCGGCCGAGCGTGGAGGACGAGGGCGAGGGCGCACTGGTGCGGATCGTGGCACCGGTGACCAACCGTGGGGACGCCATCGGGCTCCTCGAACTGTTCCTGCCCGCGGCACCCGACGCGCAGACCATGCGGGAGGTCGGCGAGACCGCACACGCCCTGGCGTACATCGTCATCGCGAACCGGCCCTTCACCGACGTGTACCAGTGGGGCCGCCGTACCACTCCGCTGAGCCTGGCCGCGGAGATCCAGCATCGGCTGCTCCCGGCTTCGCTGGCGTGCGAGGCCGCGCAGTTCGCCGTCGCCGGGGCGCTGGAGCCGGCCGACCACGTGGGGGGTGACACCTTCGACTACGTCATCGACCGGGACACCGTCCAGCTCTCCGTCACCGACGCCATGGGCCACGATGTCGACGCCGCGCTGCTGGCCACTCTCCTGGTGGGCGCCCTGCGCCGGGCACGGCGGGCCGGTGCCGACCTCGCCGAACAGGCCCGCCAGGCCGACCAGGCCATGCGGGAGCACGGCCGTCAGAGCTACGTCACCGGTCAGCTTCTCCGCATCAGCCTGATCGACGGCACAACCGAGTTCATCAACGCCGGCCATCCCTGGCCTCTGCGCATGCGGAACGGCAAAGTGCAGGAGGTCACTCCGAAGATCGATATGCCGTTCGGCTTCCACGTCCCTCACACCTACCGGGTCCAGTCGCTGGACCTGCAGCCGGGCGACCGGCTGGTGATGCTGACCGACGGCATGCTGGAGCGCAACGCCAACAGCCTCGATCTGTCGGACCTGATCGTGCGCACCAGCGCGCTGCACCCCCGTGAGGCCGCCCGCACTCTCATCGGGGCGATCGTCGACGCCAACCACGGCCACCTGCAGGACGACGCGACCGTCATGTGCCTGGACTGGCACGGCGTCGACCACTCGGAGCGGGACGCCAACACCGGCGCCGACCTCACCGATGCCTCCGCACCGTCACGGACGAGGCGGGGATGAATTCCGTGCGATGACGCGACCTGCCCCGGCATCCCGCTGCGTCCAGCCGCACAGGAAATGCGCGGTCGAGGCCACGCCGGCCCGGGATTCACTTCAACAGATCGGGGCCGCGAAGCATTGGCCGCGCGGCCAATGCTTC